>JAAUSO010000318.1 GCA_012033205.1 Richelia sp. SL_2_1
GGTATAGGGCTAGGGACTAGGGGACTAGGGGACTAGGGGACTAGGGATGGGGGGATGGAGAGAAATAAATAACTCCTAACTCCTAACTCCTAACTCCTAACTCCTAACTCCATTCCCCATACTTTTAAGAAAAATCTTTTAATTCAGCGGTACGTAAAGATATTTGTTGGGTGCGATTACCTCTTTGCACTTTTAACTGTAAATTTTCACCGACACCGCTATTTTCAACTATCACCAGTAACTCTTCTCCCGTGGTGATGCGCCTTCCATCAACCGCAACAATTACGTCTCCGATACGGATACCCGCATTAGCTGCTGGAGAATTTGGTATAACTCTTCCCACCAAAACACCTTGTACTTCTGGTACTTGAATTGGAGAATTGGGATTAGCGTTGATGCGTCGCGCTTCGCTGGGTGTTAAATCATCCATTCCTATACCTATAAACGGATGAGCAACCTTGCCGTTACGTTGTAATTCACTGGTGATTTGTTTGGCTTTATCGATGGGAATCGCAAAACCGATACCCGTTGCATCGGCACGAATTGCCGTATTTATACCGATAACTTCCCCTAATTCATTTAACAAAGGACCTCCGGAATTTCCCGGATTAATCGCTGCATCAGTTTGAATAAACTCCAAACGCTTGGAAGAAATACCAACTTGAGAACTAGGACGTTTCAAAGTACTGACAATTCCCAACGTTACCGTATTGTCGAAACCCAAAGGATTTCCTACTGCTATCGCCCAATCTCCAACTTGAACCTCACTAGATGAACCCAAGGGTGCAACTGGTAAATCGCTACCAGCGTCGATTTTCACAACTGCTAAATCAGTTACTTCATCGACTCCTTGAACTTTACCTTCAAATTCGCGTCCATCTTTAAGACGAACTGTTACTTTATCTGCCTTATCAACTACGTGAGCATTGGTTAAAACGAACCCACTTTTGTCAATAATGAAACCAGAACCCAAACCGCGTAACTGCTCTGGAGGTAAGTTTCTGGGCAGAGAATCGCCGAAAAACCTCCTAAAAAATGGGTCTTCCATAAAAGGATCGGGAAGACGACGGCTGATGGTGCGCTCGGTATCAATCCGAACTACTGCACTGCCAACTCGATTCACTGCTACTGCCACAAAACTCCTGTTTGCCTTCGACGCAGCCGCTGCATTAGATGGTGTTTGGGCTATCGGTGCAGGTTCTGCTTGAGAAGGTAATACCGAAAGAGTATTAACGCTTAGCAAAACCCCGATTAGAATTGCGAATAAATGTGTACTTAGTTGTCTTACCGACTTGGGCAAATTTATAAACTTCATCACCAAGACCGTTTTTTTCAGTTTAATTGTTAATTATTGTTGAGAATTGTCTTTAAAGTTATTATAAGCAGTTAATTGTCATGTTTCGTAGAACCTTGAAGTTTCGCCATTTTAAGCCATAATGCTTAACTGTAGGACATTAGATAAACTCTAACTTGGTTTATTAAAGATATTAGCAAAAATTGGGTCAGGGTTTCGTTTTCTGGCAAAGTTATTCCTTTATCTTCAGAAAATTATTGATTTCAAAAACCGCTTGACCTTTGCGTTAGGATTGTAAATAGTGCCTAAAACCTAATTACAGCCCATGAATGGAACCTCAAATCAAAACGAGCAGATATTAAATGATACAGACGCTAACAACAAGTCAGAACATAACCACAATCATACACACTCGGCTCATCCCCACGTCCATAGCGAAGAGTCATTACGAAAAATAGTTAATCGGTTATCACGTATAGAAGGACATATTAGAGGTATAAAAACTATGGTGCAGCAAAATAGCCCTTGTCCTGATGTATTGTTACAAATTGCTGCGGTTAGAGGTGCAGTTGACAGGGTAGCGCGGATTGTTTTAGACGAACATTTAACAGAATGCGTTGCCAGAGCCGCAAAAAATGGCAATATTGATGTTGAAATCGAAGAATTAAAGGCGGCTTTAGACCGATTTTTGCCTTAATTTACCTGATTAATCGGTAATTTTAAGTTGAATTTAGTCAAGTATCAGGTATCTATATTTTTAATAGTTTAGTTAAGTAATTCAAATAAATCTTGATGAGTCTGAAAAATCATAGATTTAATTATAGATTTAATTATTGTTTCAGTGGTAATTCCGAACAACCACTGATTCTTTTTTTGCACGGTTTTATGGGTAATATTCATGAATTTGACGACGCAATATCTTTATTAAAACATGATTTTTATTGTTTAAATATTGACCTTCCTGGACATGGAAAAACTCAAGTTTTAGGTGATGATAGCTATACAATGGATCAGACTGCCGATGCGTTAATAAATTTATTAGATGATTTAAAAGTTAAGCAATGTTTTTTAGTTGGATATTCAATGGGTGGAAGATTAGCTTTATATTTAACACTACAGTTTCCCGAAAGATTTTATCAAGTTATTCTAGAGTCTGCTTCTCCTGGTTTGTTAACAGAAAAAGAACGATTAGAAAGAATTAAACGAGACGAACAAATAGCGAGAAAATTAGCAAGAAGTATTCAAAGACAAGATTTTCGGAATTTTCTCCAAAATTGGTACAATCAGCCAATTTTCGGGAACATTAAAAATCATTCTGGATTTGAGCAAATGATCGAAAATAGATTGCAAAATAATCCGGTGGAATTAGCTAAATCACTACAATTCATGGGTGTCGGGGTTCAACCTACTTTATGGCAAAAATTACCTGATAATCAAGTTGCGATACTTTTATTAGTAGGAGAAAACGATAAAAAATTTATTGCTATCAATAAGAAAATGACTCAAATTAGCAATTTATGTAATTTAAAAATTATTAAAAATACTGCTCACAATATTCATTTAGAAAACACATCGGTATTTGTGGAACATATTAAATATTTTTTCAACTTATTGTCTCGGTAAAACTAGAAGTCGGGTTTCTTCTTAGAAACCCGACTCCTTTTCTATTGAACCTTTTGAACCGCACTTAATTCCTCTTGCAAAACTTTCTGATAAATTCTTGGTAAACTACTACTGATCGAATTAGTTTCAATGCCATATCCCAAACTTGTCCAAGTAGGAGAAAGTTTTTTTAAAACTTGATTTACTTTTCCTTCTCGCAACAATTGAGAAATATTCACTCCCCACTCCTTAGAATCACTCAACCAACTATAAACTACTTGATCTTGATATTCGGGTTCAAAACTATAGCTAGCCCAAAACATCATCGGCATCGGCTGCTTTGGATGATAGCGCTCAGCAATTCTAAACCAAGTCGTATTAATAACTTGGTATCTACCCGCAGCAGTAGAACAATTCCCTGTATTTGGTCCCACCGTAATTTTGACACATTTTTCCGGATGACGACTTAAATCGCTAATGTGTTCACCACCATACAAAATAGAATAAGGACGTTTGCTATTAGCTTCACTAGCTCCAATAGTTCGCATTAAAGCACGAATATAAGGGTCACCACCTTCCATAATTAAAGGTGGCTGATTCTTTTGAAATACTGGGTCACTATTGGGTTCTAAGCTACCGTAAATATACCACTGAAACATACAGACAAAGGCGAGGAGAGCGGCTACAGGACCGATCAATTTTTCAACACCTTTGAAGTAAAATCTTTTAAGAGTTTTACTCATTAATATTACTTAAGATAGCCAAATTAAATATAACAACAATCATAACTCCAAGCATTCCGGCAATATTGATCAATCAAACCGGAATCTTAAACAATTTCAATTCTAACAGTGATTATTTTTGTGCGAGTGCGAAATTATCTAGAAAGGGGACATGGGGAGATGGGGAGAAGTCAACTGTCAACTAACTCCTCACTCCTCACTCCTCACTCCTCACTTATTTTATGCGACTGCGGTAAATAACTCTTCAAAGCTTTTAGCAGCGGCATCTTCTTGAGAAATAATTTCTACTATTTTATTGCGGGAAGCCGGTTCAAATAGTGATTCTACACAAACTTGGGCTACTTTTTGACGAGGAATACTGCCGTCAAACATTGTATCTGCACCTTGCATGACGATGGGATTGCTGTTATCCTCGTTTTTCAATCCACCCGGACGCACTATAGTATAAGTTAAACCGCTTTTCTGGAGGTATTCCTCTGCTTGTTTCTTCCAAACCAAAATTAACCAAAATAAATTTAGTGGATGAAATAGCTTAGAAGTACATAAAGAAGAAACAAACACAAAATGCTCTATCCCTTTGATTTTGGCAGCATCCACCAAGTTTTTTGTACCTTCATAATCTACTTTATAAGGTCCGGTGGGGTCAAAACTTGGTGTCGCACCAGTCGCACAGAACAATACTGTGCTATCTTCTAAAGCAGTGGAAAAAGTTTCGGGTTTTAACACATCACCTTGGACTAAATCCACATCAGCAGGCAAAATACTTCTAGCTTTTTCTATATCTCTGACTAATGCACGAACCGGAATATTACGCGCTATCAACTCTTGGACAATGCGTCTTCCCGTCTCACCTGTTGCCCTGCTACAAAAGCTTTCATTATAAACCCCCGATTGGGAAACATATATCATTATTGTTCGTTCTCTATTGTAGAGATTAGGTGAACTTTATGTCAGATTGTTA
>JAAUSO010000319.1 GCA_012033205.1 Richelia sp. SL_2_1
CTATCAAATTTTCGACAAAATTTAATTATAAGTAGAAAAACAAAATCATTTTCATGGAAAATGCTTCTACTAATTGCTAAAAATTACTTTTTTTTCGAGAAGCTCGAAGCGTGCTGATTCATTTTATAAATGGATGAAATTTCACTTTTTATGAGTTTTGTATCATTGTCAGTTGTTTGTAAGTTATAGGTTGATGGTTGCCGGTTATCTTGAACGTCGTTTGAAGAGTAATGACCAATTACAAACATCGGTAACGTCAAAGTTAACATAGCAATCGCTGTTCCTACAACGTCTGCCAAACGTTGGGAAGGTAATTCCTCTGTATTGGCAGACTGACTATTTGAATCCATATAAATTATTTAGCTCTTTACATCACTAGTTGCTACGGCTCTCTGATTAGAGAGAGTTGTTACTATTTTAGCTTTTTTTATGATTAGAAACTACCTATTATTCAATAATTTAAATCAGTTTTGCCACTCACTTTATATATTTATTTATACTTGAAACTCTTGATACCAAGTAATACATAAATATCTTTTGAAAATAGTTGTAACTTATCTCGCTTTTTAATTGCGTATTGCCTGGATTGACGACAACTTATATTGATTAAATCTCATGCAAAAAAAATACATTTTGTTTATTTACTAATATTAACTTTAAAACATCAGTGGGTCAATATCATCTTGCTTCGGAATGAGAAAGTCTTCCCCAGTAAGCTTTTTTAGCTATATCGAAACAAGAATATTTGCTATTTAATGTTGAAAAGTATTTGAGTATACTTCAGTTTTTTTTCATCATCATCAGTAATTACACTCAAAAGAGATTATCGATAATATGCTTTAATCAAATGGTTTGTTAATAATTCTATACCGCATAATTACAGGATAATTAAATGATTTTTAAGTGATAATAAGTGAGGATTATTTGCTAATAATCTTCACATATAATTCAGTAAAAATAATTAAAAATTAAGTTGATGCAACAATAGGCTTACGCTGAGTAGTAAGATAATAATATCCGGAGAATTTTGCAAAAATTATCAACCGTTTATAGATGATTAAGTACTGTTTTAATAAAAGTTAAATCGAAGCTATAGACTCTTATCAATGCAAATTATAATAAAATAATCCGGACTAAAAAAACCGCCACTAAAATAAATAGGGCGGTTTCGTTAAGCAATCGGAGGGTATTTATAGCTTACTCTGGCAGTGGATAAAATTGCTGTAGCCAAGTTTGCACTTGTAATGCCAATTCTCCAGGTTGAAACAATTAATTTAACGAATGCTATAAGCGCTGATTTTTTCTTTAATAAACCTGATGTAAAGATGCCTAAAAGTAGATTTAATCATGCGGGGCATTCCAAAATCAATGGGCATCAAATTTGAAGGTAATTGCCAATCATCTATTTGTAATGATTCGGGATGCAATTGTACAAAATCAATCCCATCTAGTTGCGGACAAATTCCCAACCGCATTGATGCTGCAATAGTCGGTATTTGTTCGGGAGCAACTTTGAGTATTTCTACTATGGCTCTATCCAAAGCAAATACGTCTTTTGATGCACCCAAAATGCCTAAAGCACGGGGTTCACCACCGCTCGGGCCGTTGCCTTCATGACCGATAATTCCGTCTATAATTGTTAAATTGGGATTAATGGCTTTAGCAGTCTCGACCAACATTTCT
Organism: Richelia sp. SL_2_1; assembly: GCA_012033205.1. Lineage (GTDB taxonomy): Bacteria > Cyanobacteriota > Cyanobacteriia > Cyanobacteriales > Nostocaceae > Rivularia. The sequence continues at coordinate 1,684 of JAAUSO010000319.1, forward strand.
CCAAAACGGTTGGCATCTTTCCCTGCTTCCATGTGCCACCAAGCCTTCATTTTACCGGGTACACAACCAAATAAGTTTTTGACTCCCAAAGTTAATACCAATTGAGAATGAGATTTGACTTTAGGTAAATTTATAACTACATCGGCTTCCATCGTCTCTTTGGATAGCAACAAATGGTTAAATTTATCGTTAACGATTTCGTAACGCTGAGAGTGAAAGTCAATGATGGGAAGATTAAGTTCTTTTAAAACCCATTCATATCCATTCGCTAACGCTACTCCCTTAGCGCTACCAAATGCGGGGCTATCTCCCAAAAACGGCTTACCACCAGCATCAATTACCATACTCGCCACCGCGTAAACCATTTCCGGGCGTGTGGTACACTCAGAAGTAGGACGGGAACCTGTGAGTAAATTGGGTTTGAGTAAAACGCGATCGCCATTTTTCACAAATGCTGCGATTCCACCCAAGGGTTCTAATAGAGTTTCTAAAGATTCTTTTAATCGTTCCACTTCATAAGAAGTAGCCCTAATTAAACTGACAGATGGTGTTTGAGTCTGCATTGACGTAGTTTTTTCGTTCTGTGGTTTTGTCACAGCTTAACTTAATCGTATTTTGACCTTTGGCGATCGGTAAAAACTAGGGACACTTTTTAATGTGGACTTTGGGATTTTAGATTTTAGATTTTGGATTGATAGTTTAGTACCACCGGAATTGTAGAGACGTAGCACTGCTACGTCTGTTATTGAGTTAGGAGTTATAAGTTATGAGTTAGTACCACCGGAGTTAAGAGTTCATAACTTCTGAATTTTCTATTACCAATTACCAATTACCAATTACCCTATTCCTTGACAATCTGACTCATTTGTTGGAGATTTAATACTTCGGCTAATTTTTGTTCACTCATTAACCCTTTTTCTATTACAATCTGTCTTAGGGACTTTCCTGTGTCCATGGATTCTTTGGCGATGGCTGCTGCATTCAGATATCCGATATGTGGATTTAATGCCGTTACTAACGCTAAACTGGCTTCGGCATAGTGTAAACAACGTTCTGGAAAAGCAATAATTCCTTGGATGCAACGAGAAGTGAGTGCTTCAATAGTTTGCCCAAGTATTTCAATGCTGTGAATCAAATCGTAAGCAATCAAAGGCATCATCACATTAAGTTCTAATTGTCCTGCTTGTGCTGCATAATTAATCGCAGTATCGTAACCGATTACCTGAAAACACACCATTGATGTCATCTCAGCCATCACCGGATTATATTTTCCTGGCATAATTGAGGAACCCGGTTGTACTGGTGGTAATTGAATTTCTTTGAAACCAGTTTTTGGTCCCGAATCCATTAAACGCAAATCGTGGGACATCTTAATTAAATCTTGAGCTAGATTGCGTAAAGCACCAGATACATTGACAAATGGTGCCATACTTTGCATTGCAGCCATGAGATGAGTCGCTTCTTTTAAAGGAGAATTGATTAATCCTGAAAGAATTTTAACCGCACTTACGCGATATTGGGGATGGGTGTTTAACCCCGTACCTGCTGCACTTCCTCCTAAACCGAGTACCATTAAATCCTCAGCAGCAGTATTAATTCGATTTTGATGTTCTCGAAGAATTTGCTCCCAAGCGGCAAAAGTATCTCCCAAACGTACTGGTACGGCATCTTGTAGGTGAGTTCGACCGGACTTTACAATATCTTTAAATTCTAAGGCTTTTTCTGACAAAGTAGTAATAGCATGGTCTAAAGCGGGATACAGTGTTTTGGAAAGAGCCAAAAGTCCACCGATTCTAATTGCTGTGGGAATGACATCGTTGGTAGACTGTCCATAATTAACATGGTCGTTAGGACTAACACGCTTATAGTTACCTTTTTGATCTCCTAAAATTTCCAAAGCGCGATTTGCTAATACTTCATTTACATTCATATGATGAGAAGTACCGGCACCTGCTTGATAAACATCGACTACAAACTGGTCACGAAACTTACCCGCGAGTATTTCATCAGCAGCTTGTATAATAGCGTGGCTGATATCTTGAGGTATACAGCCTAATTCCCCATTTACTGTCGCGGTAGCTTTTTTAATAATGACGCAGGCATCTACGTAAGTAGATAAAGGCTTAATGCCGCTAATAACGAAGTTTTCCGTAGCTCGTAGAGTTTGAATCCCGTAATAAGCGCTACTAGGAATTTGGCGATCGCCCATTGAATCGCTTTCGATGCGAAATTGTGAATCAGTCATGGTGTTCAGTTAACAGTTATCAGTTAACAGTTATCAGTTATCAATTATCACCCAACAACCATCAACCAACAATCAACAACTAACAACTAACCACTATCAACTAACAACCATCAACTAAATCCAAAATCTAAAATCTAAAATCTAAAATCGAATGACTCTTCCCAACTGGATTACTTTCTCTCGTTTGTTAGGTATACCGTTTATTATTTATGGTTTACATAACCCGACACCCCAAGCAAGATGGGTGTGCTTGACAATTTTTATTATTGCTGCGGCTACAGACTGGTTAGATGGATATTTAGCTAGAAAGTTGAACCAAGTAAGCGATTTAGGTAAATTTCTCGATCCCTTAGTCGATAAATTACTGGTACTTGCTCCAATGCTTTCTTTAATTGAACTAGGACAAATTCCAGCATGGGGAGTATTTTTAATATTAGGACGAGAATTAGCGATTGCTGGTTGGAGAGTTAGTCAACCAAAAATCAGCGGTGCAAATATTTGGGGAAAACTCAAAACTGTAACTCAAATAATTGCGATCGCGCTTTTAATTGCTCCTTTACCTGCACAATGGGAATTACCTTCTTTAATTGCTTTTTGGGTATCTGTAGCTTTAACTTTGATTAGTGGTGCAATTTATCTTTTACCGCAAAA
>JAAUSO010000320.1 GCA_012033205.1 Richelia sp. SL_2_1
CATCGGTACTAACTGTTGAGCAAACCAGTAGTACTCAGTCCCATAAACAACCACCATCGGTACTACCTGTTGAGCAAACCAGTAGTACTCAGTCCCATAAACAACCACCATCAATACTACCTGTTAAGCAAACCAGTAGTACTACTCGAAGAAGTCGCGGCGAAGGTACAGGCAGAATACATTGGAGGACTATTACCAAGAAAAACGGTAAGCAATACCAGCAGGCTTGGTATGACTGGCAGCATTGTAAGGGTAAAACAATTTCTAAAAGCACCTATATTCCTAAGCGTTTATTGTCCCAGGTGCAGCAGTTAGAAGCGCAGAAAGCACCAGTAAGGAAAATTTTGAAAGTGTTAGGAGTAACCTAGTAATTTAATCATGCCTACAACAGTTAATTTTTGATTACGGTTGTTAATTATGTCATGATTAGCCATGATAATTTATATTTTGATTACATCTTCGTAAATTTCTGTCATTGTTAAGGTTAAGCCAATAGAATCTAAGTGCAATTCATTGTCTTTACCTAAAATAGTCAATGACCAATTTCCTTGAGAATCTTTTCGATAAAACTCTACTTTGATTTCGTCTTGGGAAACTAAGACGTATTCTTGTAAGCTTTCCAAAGTTCGGTAATTTACAAGTTTTTCTCGTCTATCAGTTGTTTCCGTGCTAGGTGAAAGCACTTCTATAATTAAACAAGGATAATCCAGAGAAAAACGATCTTGGTCATCTGGGTCGCAAGTTATAATGACATCGGGATAGTAATATATATTTCTAGTATTTTGAATATTTTGGCTGGCTAACTGTATATTTACTTTCATGTCAGCCATGAAGACACTACAAGAACCACTCCGTAAATGAGAACGCAAGCGTGAATAAATATTCCCAGCGATAAGATTATGCTCTTTACTACCTCCAGACATCGCGAATACTTGTCCACAAATGTATTCGTGACGAATATCGCTGGTTTGTTCTAATTCAAAGTATTCTTCAACGGTAAAGATGTGTATGGGAGATTGCATGGTTTTCGCTCAACTTCTCTTAATACTATAATCCGGTTTTATCGGTGCTTTAATATTTAGCGCACCATTTCTAGTTTCAAGATGCTAAGACTTTGCTGAGGATAACAGCAGATAAACCGGGAATATTACTACATCCTTTATCGTTGGTAATAAATTGATTACAATTAGTAGATAAAGCTGTTACAGCATGAATAGCATCTGGTGTTTTTAAGCTCGTTGTTGCTCGAAGATGTGCAGCTTGTCGCAGTATTGATTAACTAATAGGAATTAACTGCATCGCTTCTGACAATAAAAGTTGTTCATAAGCATTAGCTAAAAATCTACTGTTCTAAATTTTGCTCACAAAGTGCTAAGTAATCAGCATATTTTTGGTTATCTTCACCAAGGAAACCTGTGCATCTGCTAATTTAGCATATCGGCGACATTACCATAATTCAACTTCACGAATATCTTCATTACTTAAATCATAAAGTTGGTAGACGATTGTATCAATAAGTTAAATAAGACGACATAACAAATTCTTTATAGTACAAAAACATTATTTTTAAGTCATGTTTTGGAAAATAATTAATTATTGCGAAAACGGAATTAACCTGGCTTTCATCAACCTCTGCTGCAATTGAGTATATCGCTCCTGCGATTTCCTAGAACGAACGCACATACCTATAGTTTTCTTACTGCCAATAATAATTGCCAACTTTTTGGCACGAGTTAAGCCGGTATAAAGCAAATTCCGGTTCAACATGACGAAATGTTGCGAATATAATGGCAATAATACAACCGGGTATTCTGAACCTTGCGACTTGTGAATACTGACGCTCCAAGCCAAAGTCAGTTCATTTAAGTCAGCATAATCGTAAGTAACGTCTCTTCCGGTGTACTGTACAATCACTTCTTGTTCTTCGGTGTCAATATTTGTAATAAACCCCATATCACCGTTAAACACTTCCCGTTGATAATCGTTAGTTAATTGAATAACGCGATCGCCAACCCGAAAAATAATTCCACCTCTACTTACTTCTACCTTCTGCGAATTGGGAGGATTAATTAATTGTTGCAGTACGTTATTCAGATTGCGCGTACCCACCAAACCTCTCGTCATTGGTGCAAGTACTTGTACATCAGTCGCAGGATTAAAGCCAAGCTTGGGAATCAAATCGGTAATCATCTCGCTAATTGCTTGTACCCCATGTTCCGGTTGGAACCCGCCACCATGCCATAAACAATCCGACTGAGGTGTTTCAGATATTGGCTCAATCAAAGGATATTGTCCGCGATTAATTTGGTGCGATGCAGTAATAATTTTACTACTCGCAGCTTGACGAAAGACTTGGGTGAGTCGCACTACCGGAACTCTTCCCGAATGAATCAAATCTGCTAACACGTTACCTGCACCGACTGATGGCAATTGATCGATGTCTCCCACTAGAAGGAGTTGAGCGTCCGAATCAACTGCTTCAACTAAGGAATATGCCAAAAATAAATCCAACATACTGGCTTCGTCTACAATAATCGCTTTTTGAGGTAGCGGGTTAGTTCTGTCACATTTAAACTTTCGGGTTTTGGGGTCAAATTCTAATAATCGGTGGATGGTTTTAGCTTCCAAACCCGTCATTTCCCCCAAACGTTGTGCAGCTCGTCCAGTTGGTGCTGCTAGAGCAATTGATTTACCCATTGCTTTCCACAACGAAACAATAGTACGGGTGCAAAATGTTTTACCAACACCAGGACCACCTGTAATTACCATGATTTTTGAGTAAGCTGCCGTTTCTACCGCTTGCTGTTGTTCGGGAGATAGTGAAACTTTACGGCTTTGGCTAAAACGTTCTAACCAAGTACTAACGCGGGGAATATCGGGATTAATGGGTTGATGTAACCGAGAAAGTATTAGTTGAGCCAGGTTTTGTTCGGTATGGAAGAAGGTTGGTTTGTAGCAAAGCAATGTTCTATCAGCATCCCTTTCTCTAACTAGTTCCGAAGTAAGGGACATATCGCAGATGACTTTGGTTAATGCATCTTCGTTTGGTTGGTGTTCTTCAGTTTTTAATTTTTCACTAAGCTGTTGTACTAATTCCGGTTGGGGTAAATAACAATGTCCCGAATCTGCTGCTTCGCTTAAAACGTGAATAATACCAGCTTTGTATCTAAATTCCGAGTCTGGAGGAACGCCTAGATTACGAGCAATTTTATCGGCAGTGAGAAACCCGATTCCATAAATATCAGTTGCTAACTGGTAAGGATTTTCGTTGACTTTATTTATTGCTAAATCACCATAGTGCTTGTAAATCTTCACCGCGTAGGTTGTGGAAACACCATGACTTTGCAGAAATACCATTACTTCTTTAATAGCTCTTTGTTCCTTCCAAGCCTTTTGAATCATGGCAATCCGCTTTTTCGCAATACCATTTACTTCTTGCAGACGCTCAATTTGGTTATCAATAATATCAAGGGTTTCTACACCAAAGTGGGCAACGATACGTTTTGCTGTTACTGGACCAACTCCTTTTATTAAGCCACTACCTAAATATTTTTCAATTCCTGTAATTGTGGCTGGCTTGGTTTCTTTGTAGTTAGTAACTTGAAATTGCAAGCCGTATTGCGGATGTTCTCGCCAGAAGCCGTTAAGTTGAAGCGTTTGTCCTGGTTGAATGCCTGCAAAACTTCCCGTAATCGTAGTCAATTCCGATACCCTCGGACGTTGCAATCGCGCCACCGTGTAACCCGATTCTTCGGAGTGATAGGTCAAGCGTTCAACCACTCCCATGATTGATTCTTGCGATTGAGTGGCGTTTATTTGTTGTGGGTTAACTTGGTATGCGCTGGACATTGTTTTTTCGATTTAGGCGCAAATATTATACTAAATCCTGGCTGTTGTATGAAAAAATAAATCCGGAGTTAATAGTATTTTTGTATTAACAACTTAATTATAGATAATACCGGAAATTATTGTTGGAAAAAAAATATCCCTTTGTTAGGGATAAAGTATTCGCAGGAATTATTATTGCTGCACTGTTATAGAACGTACCAATATACTCATGACTTCTCCAGGATTGGAAGTTGGTAGCAATGGAGTCCAATCACGTATATTGGCATAACCGAGTTGATGTAAAACTTGGATTGTTCCAATTACTGCTTTACTTGAACCAGTTAAAGTATGTTTGATTTTCTCTGGTTCCGTAACTTGGGATATTATCGGTTGAGGATGAGGAATGGCTAAATCTTGATTGCTCGCATCAGCTAGAAAGTTGCGATATTTTAATTTCATAAGTTGTTTGACCTGATTTTCACTGTTTACTCCCCGTGAGGGGTTTTACTAACTGCCAGTATTCAGTTTCGAGGGAATTATTTGTCCTGAAATATAGTCGAAACGAGCCATCCCCATATTGCTTCAAATCGCGTTCATTATGTAATACACAACAACAACAACTATTGTCTTAAATGGGTTTATATGTTGTTAATGGTTTACACAACATAAAATTATTTTCCATAACGTTCTCGTAATTCTTCAACAATCATAGATAAG
>JAAUSO010000321.1 GCA_012033205.1 Richelia sp. SL_2_1
TAACTCTTAACTCCTAACTCCTAACTCCTAACTCCTAACTCCTAACTCCTAACTCTCAACTCCTAACTCCTAACTCCTAACTCCCTATTTAACATTGACTTTTTTTTCATAAAATGGTATTGTATGTGCCAACTTACCAACAGTGTGTTTTCTTGAGTTGTGCATTGTCCATTGCGATTAACTCTTGAATTTGGATTAAGAACTCGTCAGTAACCCAGCCCTAAAGGGACTGAGCTTGTTTGAGAAATCAAGCAGGCTGTACTGACCAGACCACCTGACAACAGGTAAACGTTATTTGAGTCACGACACCCTGTGGATGCGAAGCTAGTCCCCTGCTCTGTCGCTTGTGATTAAACAGTTCTAAGGTCACTGGAACAGTGTTGTAAGCCTAACAAGCTCTTATAACAGGTCGAAGCTAACATTACCCCGAAAGGGAGTTGGTTTCCAGGTTCCAATCAAAAACCTGGATTTTAACATCCACGGTGGTTAAAACCACTCGTGTCGCTTCCCTCCCAGCGCTAAAGTGGCTGAGTTTCCCGCATACCGAGTATTTGTATGACTTTAGAGGCATCAAAGATAGAAGCTATTTTGTATTTGAAGGGAAAACCCTTGTTAATCGGTGAAATAGCTGCTGTGGCAAAGTGCGATCGCGCTACGGCAGAGGAAGGGATAATCGAATTAATTGATGAATATGCTCGTCGAGATAGCGCTTTAGAAGTTATAGAAACCCCACAGGGCTACAGTCTGCAATTGCGATCGCATTTTCATGAATTGGTGCAAACGCTGATTCCTGTGGAGTTGGGTGTAGGAGCATTAAGGACTTTGGCTGCAATTGCTCTTAATAGTCCAATGCTGCAAAGCGATTTAATTAATTTACGGGGTTCAGGAGCTTATCAACACGTGGTGGAATTGGTTGAACAAGGTTTTGTCCGTAAACGACGTAGTGGCGATTCTCGCTCATTTTCACTGCAAGTTACTCCAAAATTTCATCAATATTTTCAAATAGATCAATTACCCCAACCTTTTTCTAATATTAAGAAGGAACGACAACTCGAATTAGATTTAGAGTCCCCAACTACCGCAACTGCGGAAAGCGCATGAAAGATGATCTAGATAATCTCAGACAAAATTAACGAAACTTCCCAAAAATAGCCAGGATAGCTATTAACCCTGCAATATAGTCTTCTATATGGCTGTAAACAGAAAAATGTAGCGAGCTTAAAATTCCAGCAGGGTCAAGGTGTCTCATATTCTTAGTATGGTTTAGAGTAGAATTAGCAACGAGAGCGAATAAATTGCCAATGGTGTTTGATCCAGACTTTTTGAACGACAACTACGAGCAGCACCCCAATCAAAATATTTTTGACAACATTCAGGAAAATCCGAATCAGTTGCTCAAATATCTTGAAAATCAACCTCCGGAGGTTTTAGCAAGGGTAGCCCAGTGTGTCAGCCCGGAAATTAAACAAATCATTTCACAAAACGTCCAAGGGCTTGTGGGAATGCTACCCCCAGCAAATTTTAACGTACAAGTGACAACAGACAGGGATAATTTGGCTGGACTCTTAGCTTCAGCAATGATGACGGGATATTTTCTGCGTCAAATGGAACAAAGAATGAATTTGGATAATTTAACTCACAAATAGGATTAACTACTAATTGATAATTGATAATTAATAATTAATCAAATAATCAAATAATTAATTATTGAAAATCCTCTACCCTTTGGGGAGAAGTTAATTATCAATTGTCAATTGTTCATTCTCAATTCTTTAATTAACCATGGGGATAAACGCCAGACTGAACTTTAAAGGTTTTTAGTTGATCTTCCCGTTTGACTTGAATTTGTAGCATATCTCCTACGGTGGAAGAATCAACTATTTTTTGGACTTGTGCAGAAGTTTTAACAGTTTGGTTGTTAATTTTTTCAATCATGTCCCCAGGAAGTAATCCTGCTTCTTTTGCGGGGGATTTCTCTGTAACTCTCCTAACTAAAATACCAGTATCTTGCTTTAATTTCAGTGATGTTTCTTGATTGATCTGCTCTGTTTTTGTCGGAGTTAAATCCACCATTTCGATACCGAGGAATGGATGTTGGACTTCTCCTTTGGAAAACAACTCATTAGCGATACGAGCGGCAGTTTCGATGGGAATCGCAAACCCCAAACCTTGGGCATCGGCTCGAATCGCCGTATTTACCCCAATCACTTCACCTCGTGAATTTAATAAAGGTCCCCCAGAATTACCGGGGTTAATTGCAGCATCAGTTTGGATAAAACTAACTCGCTTATCTGGAACACCTACTTGAGCGCTAGTACGATCAGTAGCACTGATAATTCCAATTGTTACAGTATTATCTAACCCCAAAGGATTACCAATGGCGATCGCCCATTGCCCCGGAATCAAATTTCGAGAACTGCCTAATTTAACATTAGGTAATTTATCACCGGGAATCTTGACAACAGCGACATCTGTAACTTTATCAACCCCAACCACTTTACCTTCAAAAGTGCGACCGTCCTTGAGCGTTACCTGTACGGTATCTGTATCTGAGACTACATGAGCATTGGTGAGTAATTTTCCATCATCACTTAAGATAAAACCAGAACCTGTACCCCGCTCAATTCTTTCTTGGGGAAATGGTTGTTCATCTTCTCCAAAAAAGCGACGTAGGAGAGGATTTTTTAATGCATCTGATATGGGATTTGCGACTTTACGAGTAGCATTAATTCGTACTACCGCAGAACCAGTTTTTTGGACTGCGGTAGCAATAAAGTTCATTTCACCGCCTTCATTACCGCCACCAGATACTCCTATCGGATTGTTGATCACAGTTTCTGGGGGTAAAGCTACTGTAACATTTTTGAAATCATTAAAAGAACGATTTTGTGGCAGGATAAAGCGACTTGCAAATAAACCTACACCACCACCAATTGCGAGTAAAGAAAGGGAAACAGCCAGTTGCTTTACAGATAACTTCATAACCATAACGCTCAAAGACAGCAATGCAGATGCTAATTTCTAAGTGTAATCAACTTATAAACCAGTTGACCGATAAATTTGACGACAAAAACGTTAAAATAAATAGCTTTAAATATGAAGATTAATGGCAATCAATCAATCCGATAATTTGGGATTTATAATAAAAGACTAAGATTAACTTGAAAAATTAATCTGGGGGAATGCTAATTGTACTACTTACGCCATTCTCAACTTATTAATTGTGTTCGGCGGAAATGTTACGAAAACAGCTATCACCAAAGAACATTCAAACTTCGAGTCTATTAGCTATTAGTTTCGCTTTGCTAGTAATTAATGAAAAATCAAGAAAGATGAATCAATATTATTCTTTTTTTCATGTTAACTTTTGTTTTGTCAAGCATATTTTTGACTAGCAAGGGTTAGCTGTTAGCGACTAAAGGAATGTGCCTCAGTAAATATTTAAAATAATCAATAAATAAACTTATCATTGTTTATATACATGAGCTTTCGTGATTGTTCAGTCTTATTTTCTAGTTTAGCCGGTATATTGGGGATAATATCTACATTTCCTAACTTAGTTTCCGCGCAGACAGAAGCAAGAAAGTGTCCGACTCCAGCCTTAGAGCGTTTTGTACGTCACCAAGTAGTAACAGAAGAAACTTTACAAACCATAGCTCAACGCTATGATATTACTTCTGCAACTATTATCCGCATGAATCCTACAATACGTAACGGTAAAGTTACTGTAGGTCAAAATTTAATCATTCCTCCCTACGATGGGATTGTTGAAAAAATACCCAGCGGACAAACTTTACGAGAAATAGCAGCAAAACACAAAATCCGTGCCGATGCGCTTTTTGAAGTCAACGGTTGTCAAGAAAATCCGAGAGTCGTTTTTGTTCCAGAATTCAAGAAAAAACTCGAAAATTCGCTTCAAGAAGAATCGAATATTCTCGATAATATTTCTAATTTTAATCAAATAACCGGGTATCCGTTACCAGAAAATACGACTGTAGCTTTCCCCTATGGATGGCAAATAAATCCAACCAACGGTGATGTTTTCTTCCACAGTGGTATAGATTTGTCAGCCCCACTGGGAACTTCGGTACAAGCAGTCGGTGGGGGAGTAGTCGTATTTGCCCAAGAACAAGGTACTTACGGCAACTTAGTCATCATCAATCACAGCAAAGGACTGCAAAGCCGCTATGCTCATCTAGAGGATATCAAAGTTAGTGTCGGCGAGGAAATAGTTAAAGGCGACTTAATCGGAACCGTCGGAGCCACCGGAATACCAACCATCAAGGAACCCCACCTTCATTTTGAAATACGTTCGAGTTCATCTCTAGGTTGGGTAGCGAAAGATCCGAAAGAGTATGTAGGAAAATAGGTTAGTGGATGGTGGATAGTTGTTAGTGGATGGGGGATGGGGGATGGTAAGGAATAAACTCCTAACTCCTCACTCCTAACTCCTACACTCCTAAACTCCTAACTCCTAACTCCTGAACTCCTCACTCCTAAACTCCTAACTCCTAACTCCTAAC
>JAAUSO010000098.1 GCA_012033205.1 Richelia sp. SL_2_1
ACCCACGTTCAGCGAAGCTGCGGCTCAGGTGGGTTTTGTCTATGTAGCCGCGTTCGCGAAGCGTCTCCGAAGGAGATATTCCATTCGCCGAAGACTAGTAATAATTTAGACTTTTCAAACATCCTCTCAGAAAAACCCGACTTCTATATCCTCAACTATCGAGGTTTGAAAGAAGTCGGGTTTTTGGGATAAATATCTCTAACAAGCTGAGAAATCTCAGAAAAACCCGACTTCTATACCTAACGATTAACTTCGACTTTTGCTTGACTTCCAATTGCTTCAACTAAACCACGTACAGCAGCAATCATGGCAATTTCGCTGTTTAGTTGGTTGATTGCCGAACCTACTCCCACACCACCAGCACCGGCTGCAATTGCTAAAGGAGCGGTAACATTGGAAATACCAGAAGCGCAAAGTACAGGTACTGATACAACCCTAGAAATTTCGTAAGCTGCTGCTAAGGTGGGAGCAGCTTTTTCAATTAGTCCCAAAGAACCTATATTTTGAGGTTTGCTGCTGGTACCCCCTTCTGTTTGGATAATATCTGCACCAGATGCAACTAATTCCTCCGCCAATTGTACTTGTTGGTCTAATGTGAGAATATGAGGAACTGTCACCGAAAGAGTGATTCGGGGAAATAAAGCACGGGTTTGTTTTGTTAAAGCTAAAACCTCATCCGCTTCAAATCTGATTCCTTGAGCGTAGAAACAATCAAAGTTACCAATTTCGATTAAATCGGCACCAGCTGCAACTGCTTTGAGAAATTTTTCTGGTTCTACTGCCGATACACAAATCGGTAAATCAGTCAACTTTTTCGCCATTCTTACTAAGTCGGCATCAGCAGCAATATCGAGAAAAGTTGCACCACCGTGATGTGCTGCTTTTACAGTTGCAGCAACACGCTTAGAATCGAAATTATTCAAGCCGCTAATTACTTTGAGTACACGGCAACTGGTAAATGCACGTTCTAGTGTAGAATTCATTGTCATAGTTACTTTTGTGATGCTGGGGCAAATAAAGATTATTTTACCGTTAGTATATTACTTTGCAATTACCAATTACCAATTACCAATTACCAATTACCAATAGACTCGTATCATAAATATATATATAAAAGTAGCCAAAACATTACGGCATAATATGAGCAGCATTTGGGAACTAGATTACTACTCGCGTCCGATTTTGGATGAAAATAACAAGAAAATTTGGGAAGTATTGATTTGCGAAACTCCTTTAGATATCCGCACCAAAACTGATTCCTTGTTTCGTTACGCTAAATACTGTCCCAGCACAACGGTAAATTCCGTATGGTTGCAAACTGCGTTGCAAGAAGCAATAGATAAAGCAGGAGAAGCACCAGGGAAAATCCGCTTTTTCCGGCGACAAATGAATAACATGATTACTAAAGCTTGTGAAGACATCGGAATTCCCGCGAAACCCAGTCGTCAGACATTAGCGCTCAACCAATGGTTACAACAGCGGATGGAATTCGTTTATCCCCAAGAACCGGGTTTTCAAGGAGGTACTAATCCCTCAGTGTTATTAGAAGCTCCTTTACCTCAACGTTTACCCGATGCTTTAGAAGGAGAACAATTAGGATTTGTTACCTTGAGTGCTGGTGATTTTGCGGATATGCCAGAGTGGGATATTGATTTTGGTGGAGCTTTCCCTTTAGAATTAGCGCAAATTTCACCTGAAACTAAGATTCCCGGAGTTTTGGTTTACTCTAATAGAGCATTACCCATAGCTGGTTGGATGTCCGGTTTAGAATTGGCTTGGTTGAAGTTTGATAATAGCAAGCAAGGAAGATTAATTTTAGAAACTGGTGCTACTGAAAGTTGGATTTTGGCAAATATCAAAAATCCGCAAATGCTCACAGAAGCACAAGAATTTGAACAAGCCAAGCAAGAAGCCAACGGAGTTCATTTTATTGGAGTACAGTCAGATCCAAGTTCGGAATCCTTTGCCGGATTTTGGCTGTTACAGCAGATTTAGCGGGGACAGTGGGCAGTTGACAGTGGACAGTTGACAGTTGACAGTTGACAGTTGACAACGAGAGATTGATACTCCTAACTCCTAACTCCTCACTCCTAACTCCTAAATCCTTTGACCTTTGACCCGTTAAGAATTATATTGCCTATTGTCTAACAACTAATAAATAATAACTAGCAACTAATGACTAATGACTTAACAGAACAGTTGTTGGAAGTCGCGATGAAGTCTGGTGCGACTGCTGCTGAGGTTTATCAATCGCGATCGCTATCTAAGCCGGTATTTTTTGAAGCAAACCGTCTCAAACAACTTGAAAGCAATCAAAGTACGGGTACTGCATTACGATTATGGTATGAAGGTCGTCCGGGATTAACGGTGGCAAATGGTCCTGTAGAAGCCAAGACGGTGGTTGAACGTGCGATTGCTTTAAGTAAGTTAAATCAGCCTGAAGAAGTCAAATTAACTGGCAATTCTCAAGTTGTTTATCCAGATTTGGGTGAAAATGTTCCAGCAGAAATTTTGGTGGAGTGGGGTAAGCAAACTATTGCTTTAATTCGTGATGTCTATCCGGATGTGATTTGTAATGGTGATTGGGAATGCGATGTCGAAACCACTCGATTGCTTAATACTCAAGGTTTGGATGCTCACTATACCGATATTACCCTCAGTTGTTATATTTCCGCAGAATGGGTACGAGGTGATGATTTTTTAAGTGTTGCTGATGGACAAACTGAACGGGGAAAACTCAACCCTGAAACCGTAGCGCAACAAATTTTACAGCGGTTGAATTGGGCGCAATCAAATGTAGCTGCACCGAACAAGCGTATCCCCGTTTTGTTTACCTCTAAGGCTGCTGATATGCTTTGGGGTACTGTACAAGCTGCACTCAATGGTAAACTCGTGTTAGAAGGTGCTTCTCCTTGGGCTGAACGTATTGGTAAATCAGTAGTTTCATCTTCACTGACAATTTATCAAGAACCCGATGCTGGACCTTATAGTTGTCCTTTTGATGATGAAGGTACCCCCACTAAAAGTTTTACTTTTATTCAAGACGGAATATTGCAAAATTTTTATTGCGATCGCGCTACAGGAAATCAGTTAGGAATTGCAACTACAGGTAACGGATTTCGCCCCAGTTTAAGTAGTTACCCGACTCCGGGATTATTTAATTTTTTGATTAAACCAGGAAATGGCAGTTTACTAGAATTGATTGAAGAAATGGACAACGGTTTGATTGTTGATCAGATACTCGGTGATAGTAATGGTATTTCCGGCGATTTTTCGATTAACATCGATTTGGGTTATCTTGTGGAAAATGGTCAAGTCACCGGACGCATTAAAGATACGATGGTATCCGGTAATATTTATACGGCTTTAAAACAGTTAGTTAAACTCGGTGGCGATGCTGATTGGAATGGCTCTTGTTATACTTCTTCTTTGATAGTTGATGGATTATCTAGCACCGGAAAAAACAATTCGTAATCTGTTGCACTCGCGTTATGGTATGCGATTCTTAATATGTTTTGATAGCAGATAAAGTTATTAATTAATTATTAATTATTAATTATTAATCAAGTAGTTATTGACCAATTACTTTTATCTATAATCACAATATATTTATTGATAATATTACTTTTCATCAATATTTTTTTTGTTTGAGCTTCATTGATGAATGTATGGCGGAATTACTAATCACGGATTCAAAAGGTTCTACGAATTTCACAGATTTAATTACCAATTACCCATTTCCAATTACCAATTACCAATTACCAATTACCAATTACCCATTACCCATTACTAATTAATTATGCCCCAATATCGCAATCTATTTGTTAATAAGTACTTTCGCGATTTTTGGCAGCCAAGAAGAGGATTAGCAATTGCAGAAGCTTGTATTATTGGAGTTGTTGCGGCTTTATCCGCAGTATTTTTAAGATTTAGTTCGGGATGGTTGGGAACGTTTCGAGTTAGTAGTTCCTACGCAATACCAGCGTTTTTAGCTTTGCCGTTAATTGGTGTTAGCTTTGGTTTTTTGAGTGGGTTTTTAGTGGAGAGATTTGCACCCGAAGCGAGTGGTAGCGGTGTTCCTCAAGTTAAAGCTTCTTTAGCTAATATTCCGATTAGATTAACTTGGCGAGTAGCGACTGTAAAGTTGATTAGTGCTATTCTTACATTAGGCTCAGGCATGACTCTGGGAAGACAAGGACCGACAGTTCATGTCGGAGCGGCTTTAGCAGCGGGAATGAGTCGTGTATTTCCGACTTCTCCTGATCATCGTAGACAAATGATAGCTGCTGGTGCGGGTGCGGGATTAGCTGCGGCTTTCAATGCTCCAATTACGGGGATATTGTTTGTTGTAGAAGAATTACTCCAGGATTTATCGGGATTGACTTTAGGAACTGCCATTATCGCTTCATTTATTGGTGGGGTAGTTTCGCGATTATTAGGTGGTAGAAGTTTACAACTCAATCTCGAATTAATCAATTCCAAAAGCAGTTTTATAATTACAGAACTTCCTTTTTACTTGTTTTTAGGTATTTCAGCAGGTTTGCTAGCTGCATTATTCCGAAAAGGTTTACTGTTAAGCCTTAGCTATTATCGGAAATTGCCTGTAGGTTTACCCTTAAGAATAGCTCTAGCTGGCTTGATTTCTGGTATTGCGATCGCGATGTTACCAGAAGAATTTCGTAATAATACTGGTTTGCGACTATTTATTATTGATGGTGACCCAAGCGTTTACAAAGTAACGCTCGTATTTGTCGCAGAATTTATTCTAACATTAATCGCTTTCGGTTCGGGAGCGCCAGGAGGTTTATTCGCTCCCAGCCTAATTTTAGGTTCTTGTTTGGGATATTTGGTTGGTGTTGCTGAATTTAATATTTTAGGATTAAGTTCCCCTAATACCTACGCTTTAGTGGGAATGGGAGCATTTTTTAGCGCGGTTTCTAAAGTTCCAATTACCGCAATTATGATTATTTTTGAGATAACTACAGATTTTAATTTAGTATTACCATTAATGATTGGTTCTGTAACATCTTATTTGGTTGCGGATAAATTAATCCCAGGCTCCCTATATACCAAGCTTTTACAATTAAATGGTATTGATATTGATACAGAAGTGCCTATTAATGCTAGATTTATTCAATTAACTGCACAAGAAGTTATGCAGCGTCAGGTGGAAACTCTGCAAGAAGAAATGACTGTAGATGAAGCAATACAGGCTTTTTCTAATTCTACCCAACGCGGTTTTCCCATCCTAGAAAACGGTAAATTAGTCGGAATTGTCACTCAAAGCGATTTAATGAAAATACGGGAAGGAAAGTTATCTAGAGATGCACCTATAAGAGAAATCATGACATCGCATCCGGTAACAATAACGCCCAAACATAGCTTAAGTAACGTATTATATTTACTAGACCGACATCAAATTAGTCGTTTACCAGTTTTAGAAGGACGAAGACTGGTAGGGATAATTAGTCGGGGAGATATTATTCGAGCCGAAGCAAACTACCTTAACTGTAAAACCGCTCCAAACCAACCGAAAATCAAACCTTCCTACATAGTTTATCAAACCCAATCACCGAGTATTGGGCGAGGCAGATTATTAGTTTTAGTCGCAAATCCCGAAACCGCAGATACCTTATTAGATATTGCAGCGCAAATTGCTCAATATAACTCCTACGAAGTTGAATGTTTGCAGGTAATTATCATTTCTCCTCATAATAATCCAGCAGAAACTCCGGTTAAAACTGCACAAAGTCGCAAGTTATTGTTATCTGCGGAAATAATGGGTAAAAAATGGAAAATTCCCGTACACACTCAAATTAGAGTTGCTCATAACGTCGCAAACGCAACTTTAGAAACTATTAGAGATAGAAATATAAATACAGTTTTGATGGGCTGGAAAGGTGGTACTTCTACCCCTGGTCGGATATTTGGCAACGTTGTAGATACAATAATCCGCCAAGCTAGCTGTGAAGTAATATTAGTAAAAATCGGGAAAAATCTCAATGAAAAATTACAGAATAATTCTTTTATTACTACTAGTTTTAATCGTTGCTTAGTACCAATGGCTGGTGGTCCCAATTCAAAAATAGCTTTGAAATTATTACCTGCTTTAGTTGCTTCAAATCAGAAATTAAGAATTATTCTTACACAAGTTTTTCCTTTTTCGGAAACCAAAACGGATGTAAAAGTTTTGCAAGCAGCTAGACACCAACTTGTTGATACTTATAAATTATCTAATCAAGTCACAACCATTCCCATCAGAGATGATTCGGTAGCTCAAGGAATCATTAACTTAGTCAAAACCAAAAAGTCCGATTTAGTCCTTTTAGGTGCTTCCGGTGAAGGAATGTTACAGCAAGCAGTCAAAGGTAATATTCCCGAAGCAATTGTATATGGTGTCGATTGTACTGTGATTTTAGTTCGGGGAATGATTAGTGAGTAGAGACGCTCATAGTATCGCGTCTCTACATTTTCAATTCATACCATGATTCAGCAACGCATTATGGGTTAATTACATGGAATTCACCTGATTTTACGGTTCGCCTAGAGACTTTTGCTATATCATCAGTGAAAATTATGCCTAGAAGAATGTAGAATAAATTAGAATAAGATTACAAAATGTAAAGAAAACTGATTTTTTTCTTACCTTTTGAAACAATTTGCTTAATTTCAGTGTTGAAATTTATATAAAAAACCCATGCATGATAGTTTTTGGCGACGATTTTTTACTTTTTTGACAGTATTCTTTTTAGCTGGCTCGATTTGGACGACACATACGAGTGCTGCTTATGCTTACGATAATCCGGAATTGCTACCTGCGGAAGTCACACCAGTTGTAGACTTAGGAAAATCTTTGAATGTTGTTCAAGAACAGAATTTAGTTGAAGAACTTAACGACTTTGAAACAGAAACTGGTTGGCAATTGCGAGTACTCACTCAATATGATCAAACACCGGGTAGAGCGGTAATTAAATTTTGGGGTTTAAACGATAGAAGTATTTTACTTGTTGCCGATTCTCGCGGTGGTAATATTCTCAGTTTTGCGGTTGGTGATGATGTGTACGAATTACTGCCACGGACTTTTTGGATAGAATTACAAACTCGTTTTGGTAACTTATATTTTGTCAGAGAAAAAGGTGAAGACCAAGCAATTATTCAAGCTTTGCAAACTGTAGAAAATTGTTTGCGTAAAGGTGGTTGTAACGTTGTTCCGGGATTACCACGGGAACAGTGGATTCTCACATTTATTACTTCGGTTATCGGTGGAATTATCTGTGGATTTGCGGCTCAACCAAGAGCCGAAGGACAACCTATTGCTTGGCAATGGGCATTAATATTCTCTCCTTTATGGGGAATTTTGTTTATTGCCTTCGGAATCGGACCTGTTGTCACCCGTACCTCTGACTGGCTGCCTCTAGTTCGCAATATCTCCGGCTTTCTGATTGGAGCTTTGGTTGCTTACCTATCCCCTTTTATGAATCGTTCTTCTCCTTCGGAAACTTAAATAAGTTAGGAGTTAGGAGTTAGGAGTTAGGAATTAGTTGACAGTTGACAGTTGTTGATTACCAACTTTTAACCTTTAACCTCTAACCTCTAACCTTTAACCTTTGACCTTAAACCTTTGACCTTAAACCATGGAATGGCACATAACGGACGCTCAAAGTTTAGCAATTATTGATCGAGAAATTGGTGGTGCTTTTGCTCTAATGCACCCAAATCATGATACTTTAAGCCCAGCATCCCCAAAGGAGTATCGACATTTTTTACTAGCTGAGTACGAAATTATCAAAAGAGTAATTTACGCTACAGGTGATTTTGAGTATAAATCCTTAATCGAATTTTCCGAGCGTTCCTTACAAGCAGCAGCGGCAGCATTAGCGTCGCGCAGCAGTATTATAGTAGATACAACAACAGTACAAGCTGGGATTGCCAAAGAAGCACAAAATAATTTTGCTAATCCCGTTTATTGTGCAACGTCCATTCAAACCCCTCCTCAGAAAGAAAAAACTCTTGCAGCTTGGGGAATTGAAACTTTAGCTAACCGCTATCCAGAAGGAATATTTGTAGTAGGTCAACTACCAACAGCTTTAATCAGCTTAGTTGATTTAATTGCAGCAGAGAAAATTAGACCTGTTTTAATCATTGCTACACCACCGAAATTTATCGATATAGATGAGAAAAAGCAAATTTTAAAAGAATTATCTATACCTTATATCACAATCAAAAATCACAAAGGTGGTGCGACAGTAGCAGCAGCAATTTTAGATGCATTGATAGATTTAGCTTGGGAAGCTTATGGTTAAAAATTGCAAATGGGTAATTGGGAATGGGTAATAGGTAATAGATAAATGGCGTTGCTGAAAAGAACTATGTCACGCACCAACACCCGCCCAAGTGACATTCACCCTACGGGTGTGCGGTTGATCGCGTAAGTCGTGTAAATATAAAACTAAATATAAAACTAGATATAATGCTAATCTAATTTTACGAGCGCTAAGTAATTGACATCAATGGTTCAAACATCAGAAAATTCGCCGACATCGGACTTATCTAGAGAACAAAGAGCGCCATACAGTGTAGATTATCAAATTAAGCTACTATCGCAATTGCTATCGCGCAGATTTAATGAATACCTCGAACCTTTAAAATTAACTCCTTTTCATTGGATAGTATTGTGCTGTTTATGGGAAGAAGATGGTTTACCGACTTCTAGTATTGCTGAGAAACTCAAGCAAGTAGGAGGTACTTTAACTGGGGTGATCGATCGCATGGAGGAAAGAGGATTGGTGCGTCGCGAACGAAATATGCAGGATAGGCGAGTTTGGCGGATATGGTTGACTGATGCGGGTAGGGAACTCGAAACTGTTTTACCACCCATTGTTGAAGAAATTCGTCAACAAGCAATGCAGGGATTTTCTGAGAGCGATCGCGATCTCTTTTCACAGTTATTAAATCGAGCAGTTGATAATTTATCTTAGTTCTTAGTTAAAGATAATCCTCTGTTTAATTTTTTAAACTAGATAAAATTTCTTTTGTAGTATTAATTTGTTGTGGTGTAAAAGCTGCTTTTTGGAGATGATTTAAAAAAGAAATTTGATTATATCTACCATCTAAGTTAATAGCTTGGCGATACATTTGTTGAGCAAGGTTTTTATCTTCGTTATCCCAATAAGAAATTGCAGCAGCTACTATTGGATGAGGATTATTTGGTTCTAAGATAGCAGCACGGTTAGCATTTGTAATCGCTAAGGGATAAATTTCGAGTCGATGTAATGCCAAACTCAAATTATAAAAAGCAATTTCATTATCTGGTTTAATAAATGCAGCCCAACTATGAACTAATACTGCTGTTGGTAAGTTGCCATCAACTAGATAAACTATTCCTAAAGCATTGTAAGCAGGAACAAAAGATGGTTTTTGATAAATAGCTTGCCACAAAGTTTGTGCGGCTGTTTGTTGTCTACCAGCTAAATGTAAAGTCCAACCTAAATTAACTCTTCCCGAAATATTTTCTGGTTCTAATTCAACAGATTTCTCCATTGCTGCTATTGCTTCATTGTATCTTCCTTGTTGCCGGAATTGCAGTCCTTGTAATCGATATTCACTACTAGATTTTGCAGCTAAAACTGATTGATTTAATGTTAAGCAAGCCGATGAAATAAGTAGAGAAAGAATAATTTTTTTGATCGTAATCATCAAAGCTAAATAAGCTAATACTTCTATCCTAATCAATAATCACTTATTTAATGATTTGTCGAGTACAGTAGAATACTTTTATTATGTACCCGAAATAATGATAGACTTCAACTTGTTTGGATAAATTGAGAAAATTCAATATCGACGCTGATAGTTTGTAGAGACTTTTAAATGATTAACTCATAAAAGTGAAAGAATATTCCTACTCTTTCTCTTGCTCACTTTCAACAAACTTCGATGCAAACTTGATTTTTTTCGCTTTATACCAAAAATCATTAATCTCATTCCAAAAAGTTCCTCGATTTGATTTATTAATGGGAAAATCTGTGATAATACTCGCCATTGAACCCAAATTTTCACCATTTGCAGAAACAATATATCCAGTTTTTTCGTTTTCATCAATGCCAATAATATAAGTAGGTGCAGGATATAACGACAAACCATTTATAGATTCTTGAGAAACTTTCACTTTCAAACGTTTATCTTTTTTTGTATAACCTGTTTTTGTACTTTTCAACTGTACAAAACAAAAAGGGAGAAAACTTTTTTGTCCAATTAATTCTACAATACAATCAACATGAGGTAATTCATCATCTAAAAATCGGATATTAAAAATAGCACCATCATCCGAATGAGCTTCCGTCATTAAAGCCACAAAAATATCTTGAACCGATTTTTCTAACGTGTTTGTCATATTTCAATATCTCCTCAATCCGTGTATTTCATAGTACAACAAATAATATCCCTTACACTCTCACCAAAATTAATTAATTAATTAATTAATTAAATATAATCAAAAACCTCCGCGTTACTCTGCGGAAACCTCTGCGCGACTCTGCGTTAAAAAAGATGGCGCTGCTGAATCCGGGTATGAATTTAGATTTAGAGACGTAGCAGTGCTACGTCTCTACAGGGTTTCGGTTCTCCAATAAATAAAATATGACCGCAAGATCATGCTCTGCGAACATACTTCCTTCTTTTGAGCAACGCCAAAAAATCAATCCAAAATCCAAAATCTAAAATCCTATGCTCCTTCCCGCAACTTATCCAACACACTTGTATCTTCCAAGGTGGAAGTATCACCAGATACCTCTTGTCCCGCAGCTAAATTACGTAACAATCGACGCATAATCTTACCGGAACGAGTTTTGGGTAAAGCATCAGTAAAACGGATTTCACCGGGACGAGCAATTGCACCGATTTCTGCAACTACGTGTTTTTTAAGTTCTTGATTCAATTCCTCACTACTTTGATGTTCTCCTTCTAAAGTCACAAATGCGACAATTTCTTCGCCTTTCAAATCATCTGGTTTCCCTACCACAGCCGCCTCTGCTACTGCCGGATGGGACACAAGGGCTGATTCAATTTCCATTGTACCGAGACGATGACCCGAAACATTCAACACATCATCAATCCGTCCCATTACCCAAAAGTAACCGTCTTCATCCTTTCTCGCACCATCACCAGCAAAGTAGAGATATTTGCCATCTTTAGGGGGAATATGTTCCCAATAGGTGCGGCGGAAGCGGTCGGGGTCGCCGTATACTGTTCTCATCATACCGGGCCAGGGATGACGAATTACCAAATATCCACCTTCGTTTTCTTTAACGATGTTGCCTTCTAAGTCTACAATATCTGCAAGGATACCAGGAAAAGGACGAGTAGCCGAACCGGGTTTCGTCGAAATTGCTCCGGGTAAAGGTGTAATCATAATTCCGCCGGTTTCTGTTTGCCACCAAGTATCAACAATGGGACAGCGTTCACCACCAATTACCTGGTGATACCACATCCAAGCTTCTGGATTAATCGGTTCTCCAACGGTTCCCAACAATCGCAAGGATGATAAATTCCGGGCTTTGGGGTGTTCTTCACCCATTTTGATAAAGGCGCGAATTGCTGTAGGTGCAGTATAAAAAACCGTCACGCCAAGTTTTTCTACGATGTCCCAGGTACAACCGGGATTCGATTTACGGGGCGCACCTTCATACATTACGGTAGTTGCACCATTGGAAAGCGGACCATAAACTATGTAACTATGCCCAGTAATCCAACCGACATCGGCAGTACACCAATATACATCAGTTTCTTGTAAATCAAATATCCATTTGGTAGTCATGTGGCTGTAAAGGTTATAACCACCAGTGGTGTGGACAACGCCTTTCGGTTTACCTGTGCTGCCAGATGTGTATAGAATAAACAGCATATCTTCGCTGTCCATCGGTTCTGCAGGACAATCTGCGGAAGCCTCTTTCTGCAAATCGTGCCACCAATAATCGCGTCCCGATTCCATGGCAATGTCTTGTTGAGTACGCTGTACTACCAAAACATTTTTTACAGAAGGTGCGGCATTATTTTCTAAAGCTTTGTCAACTTGGGGTTTAAGGGGAACTATCGCATCTTTGCGGAAACCACCATCAGCAGTAATTACAACTGTGGCTTTCCCGTCATTCAACCTATCCCGTAAAGCTTCCGCACTGAAACCACCGAACACAACGCTATGAGCTGCACCGATTCTAGCACAAGCCAACATCGCGATCGCTGCTTCGGGAATCATCGGCATATAAATGCCTACAACATCACCTTTTTTTACACCAAGTTGTTTAAGTGCATTAGCAAATTGACAAACTTCACGATGTAACTGTGCGTAAGTGATGGTACGGGAATCTCCGGGTTCACCTTCCCAAATAATCGCGGCTTTATTCTTGCGAGCAGTGGTGAGATGTCTGTCAAGACAGTTGTAAGAAATATTAATTTTACCGTTAACAAACCATTTAACAAAAGGTGGTTGCCAATCTAAAACTTGATCCCATTTTTGAAACCAGTGTAACTCAAGTTCAGCAAGTTCCGCCCAGAATGCTTCGGGGTTTGATTTTGCTTTGTCGTAAAGACGCTGATAATCTTCTAAGCTTTTGATATGAGCATTTTGGGAGAATTCCGCACTAGGAGAAAATAAGCGCTTTTCTTGGAGAATTGATTCTATATTTGTTTCAGCCATAATTTGTAGTCAAAGTTATAGTTACTCTTTATTGTTAACTGATATTTGTCGCTGGAATATTGAGATTTTCCTGAGACATCTGTGGCGCATCATAGCAAGTGGTTACGAAAATACAAAGTTAACTGATACACATTGATAACTTTATCGTTGAATGACGTTCATCGTCTGTTGAAATTGTAAAAGTTTATGAGTCATATCTTTTTGAACGCAAAGGAGCGCAAAGTAAAACGCAAAGTAACGCAGAGTGTAAGATTATTTATCCTCTCCTAAACCGGCAAACTAACAGTAAAAACACTCCCTTCATCCAACTTAGAACGTACCGAAACTTTACCGCCCATACCTTCAACCAGTGTTTTGACAATCGATAAACCCAAACCAGTTCCACCAGCACGATTACGAGCTTCATCTACACGATAAAAACGCTCAAATATTCGCGATTGATGTTGTAATGGTATCCCACAACCCATGTCATAAACTTGAATAAGTCCTTCATTTTCCTGTTGAGATAATTTTACAGTTATTAGGGTATCTGCTTCTGAATATTTAACAGCATTATCAATTAAATTAAGTAATATTTGTCTGAGACGATTATAGTCTGCTTTGACTTCAATTAAGTATGTTGGAGCTTCAATTTTAATATCTCTATCGCTGTATTTATCTGCCATTTCTACAATTTCAGTCACAACATCATTTAAAATGCAGTTTTGTATATTAAAATGTAAATTACCGTGGTCTGCTCTGGCTAATTCTAATAAATCTTGTAATAAACTAATAGTATTGTCTGCTTCCGATGCAGCAGTTTCTAATGCTTCTTTTTGAACTTCCGTTAAATTCTGTTGTCGTCGCAATACGCTTTGTAAATAACCATGTACAATTGTCAAAGGTGTGCGTAATTCGTGAGATACATTACTAACAAATTGTCGTTCTTTTTCCCAAGATTCTGAAAGTCGAGAAAGCATCATATTACAAGTTTCAGCTAACTGTTTGACTTCTGTGGGTGCATTATCAAAATCTAGTTGTGCGTTTGCTAAATCCTCAGCAGAAATAACCTCGGTCATTTGACTTAACTGACGCAAAGATTTTAGAGAATGGTGAATATAAAATGCAATTGCACCAGCCATGAGAACTATTACAAAAATGCTTGTTGCAGCAACACTTTTTATCATTGTAATAAACATGGTTTGGTCGCGGGTAATATCCTGTGCTATGTACATAGTACCGATGACCTTTCCTTGTATAGTTAAAGAATTACTACACAAAACAAAATACCGATTATTGAGTTGAATAACTTGAGGTTTAATCGGAATCTTTTTTAAATCAAATAAACTATTCTCTTGAGACTTAGAAGATTTAATTAAACTATTAGATTTTGCTAATATTCTATTATCTAAATCTTCTATCCATAATAATGTATTATTAGTTTTAAACTTATCTATTCTTTGAGAAATTGCTTGTTCTTGCGGAACCATTTCACTCAACATTTGTAAATCACGCGGTATCTCTGTAGCAATTTCTTCG
Source organism: Richelia sp. SL_2_1 (assembly GCA_012033205.1). GTDB lineage: Bacteria > Cyanobacteriota > Cyanobacteriia > Cyanobacteriales > Nostocaceae > Rivularia. Next base: position 14,210 of record JAAUSO010000098.1, read on the forward strand.
ATATTTTTTTTATGACTATCAATTAAGATTTGCTGCATTTTCCAACCAGTCCAAGAAGCAACACTTCCTAAACCTAAAATAGAAAATACAGCAACACCTGCTGTTAAACGTAATCTTAAGGAATTTAAATCAATTTTGGGGAAAATTTTATTCATTTATATATACTGAATTAGGTAATTAATCGTATTTAGTTTTTAGGTAAAAATTAAGTATTATTTGAAAATATATTATATTCGCTAAATTCGTGATTTTATATATGATTTTTTCACAAATTTTACACAGATTAGATTGCTATATCAGTTATCATTGTTAGCTGATAACTGATAACTGATAACTGTTAAGAACAAGTTTTATTCGCAAAATCACATTTGTAAACAAACGGTTCTTGCCAACTCAAGGGAATTTCTAATAAGTCTCTAGTTCCTGTCAAACCTTGACCGATAAATAGTAACAAAGCAAAAGTATTTAAAACAGTGTGGATAGTCCGCCAACGGTTAGATTTATCACGATAAATTTCTGGTACAATTGCTAAGGAAAAAATCATCAATAAGGCAGCGGTAATACCATAATAATAATGCGACCAATACCACTCATTTGTACGTCGAAAAACTCCATCTTGACAACCTATTATAACTAATCCTATACCTGTTAAAGTTGCAAAAATTGCTCGCCATTGTTTCTTTTGCGCTTTGTAGAGAAACACTAAAGAAGCGATAGTCGCAAGGAACATTAATAGGATAAAAATAACTTGAAAAGGTGTTTTATTCCACAATTGATTTTTGATGATATTTTTGCTAATTGGATGCGCTAAACCGATTAAAGTTAGTCCGACAACTGAAGCAGTTAACCAGTCTCCTAAACGCTTATGTTCTGCACCAACAATCGGAGGAATTTTACTTTTACCTTTATCCTTGGTTTGTAAACGACGTTGACGTGCTGACCATGCAAAATTGACTACATTACCGATAAGGGGGAATACAAAAATAATTGCGATCGCGGGATGTATGAGAGTGAAAAAATCTACTAGTTCCATCTTTATTGTCCAAGCTTTGTATTATTAACTATTGAAAAGAAGCAATTAAAAAAATCATTTATGCTTTGAAAACTGCATAACCAAAAGTTGCATTAAATTGACGACACCATACAGCTACAGATTTGAAATTTGCTAAATCGACATTTTCGGGAATTTCATACTTTTGAGTACCGCTCGTACTTTTCAACGGAGCGATAGTTACATAATCTGCTTCTTTAAGTCCGGTAATTGGTAATTTATCATCTTTGTGGAGAATCACAAATAAATCTGGTCCGCTATCAGATTTAAACTTGTCATCAAATTGAATATATTTCTTGCCATTTTCAGTAATAATACTGGCTGTTCCTTTAGTCGGGTGTTCTGCATCTTGAAAGGTTCCGGAAGCTTGTACTGAACCAGTAGCAGGAGTTTCGGCAACTGTCTGAACTTGAGGCTGAGTTTCCGATTGGGATTCTATATTTGTGCAACCTACGCTTAATAAAGCAACAATACTTAAAACTGCGACATATTTGAATTTCATTGCGGTGTCCTCAAATTTGTGTATAAGTACAATTTAAGGCTTTGTTTTAATAGATAAATTAATAGAAGCTGAGAAATTGTTGAAAATTAAGCTAAAATTTTGATTTTATTTTTAATCTTCTTTTAATTCAGGAATATAGGAATAAACTTATACTACACTTGAGATTGAATTTTGAGGCAACTACCAATGATTATTACACCATCTGAAAAAAGAAAATATCGACGCAAATTTCAGAGAATATTTAAATTTAGAATTGCAACTCTATTTTTATTCAGCATTGTGATTATATCAGCGATTATCGTTATAGCTTGGTTTGCAGGAGAAGATAAAATCAACGCAATTTTTGCTGAAATTAACGTTTTACAGCAGAATCCACCCATATGGTTAGAAGTACCCATGGTAACGGGAAAATATTTATTAGCCCCGACTGTAGCGTTATTATTAACTGTTTTGATAATAATGAAAATTTCTCCTCAACCCCGTATTTGGTCGCGAAGATTAGTAGTTGGAATATTATTAATATTAACTGGTAGATATGTTTTATGGCGGTCTTTATCAACCCTAAACCTTAATACTCCTTTAATGGTGTGTTTAGTTTGGGTTTATTTGGTTTAGAAATGTTGGTATTATTCAGTGCAACAATTCAGTTATTTTTAATGTTAAATGTTAAGGAACATCGTCATGATGCAGATAGAAAATCTATCGCTGTAATTGAAAAAAGTTTTCATCCTAGTGTCGATATTTTGATTCCGACTTACAACGAACCAACTTTTATATTACGAAGGACAATTATTGGTTGTCAAGCTTTAGAATACGATAATAAAACAATTTATTTATTAGATGATACTCGTCGTCCGGAAATGCAAGCTTTAGCCGAAGAATTAGGATGTGAGTATATTACCAGAGCAGATAATCGTCATGCTAAAGCAGGTAATTTGAATCATGCATTTACTCAAATTAATGGAGAATTAATAGTTGTCTTTGATGCCGATTTTATTCCGACAAAAAACTTTCTCACACGTACAATAGGCTTTTTTCAAGATGAACAAGTAGCCTTAGTACAAACACCACAAAGCTTTTATAATGCAGACCCCATTGCTCATAATTTAGGTTTAGAAAACGTCGTTACTCCAGAAGAAGAAGTATTTTACAGACAAATTCAACCGATAAAAGATAGTGCTGGAAGTGTAGTTTGTGCAGGGACTTCTTTTGTTCTTAGACGCAGCGCTTTAGAAAAAACTGGTGGTTTTGTCACCGAATCTCTCAGCGAAGATTACTTTACCGGAATTAATTTATCAGCCAAAGGTTACAAACTTATTTATTTAGATGAAAAACTCAGCGCGGGTTTAGCTGCGGAAAATATCGGCGCACACGCAACACAACGTATCCGGTGGGCGCAAGGTACTTTACAAGCATTTTTTATTAAATCAAATCCTCTGACAATTCGCGGATTAAAACCATTACAAAGACTAGCTCATTTAGAAGGATTGCTCAACTGGTTTGCTAGTATTTCCCGTGTGGGATTTTTATTAATGCCTTTAGCATATTCATTTTTAGGGATTATTCCAGTACAAGCAACTGTAGAAGAAGCTCTTTATTTTCTCTTACCTTTTTACCTGACTCAACTAACAGTATTTTCCTGGCTAAATTCCCATTCTCGCTCTGCAATTCTCTCAGAAATATATAGTATAGCTTTAGCTTTTCCTCTGGCATTAACTGTAATTAAAGTAATGTTAAATCCCTTCTCCAAAGGATTTAAAGTCACACCCAAAGGAAATGCAAATAATAAATTTTATTTTAACTTGAATTTAGCTTTACCTTTAATGATTTTATTCATCGGTAATGCGATTAGTTTATGGCGCAATTTAGGGATGTGTTTAGCATTATTATGGCAGCAAGCAACAACTCCTCAAATAGTAGAGCATTTTCAAGGTTTAGATTTAGGCTGGATATGGAGTATTTATAATTTATTATTAATTGGAATTGCTTTATTAATATTACTTGATGCACCCAAAGCCGATGTTTACGAATGGTTTGATTTGCGAAGAATAGTACGTTTAAACATTGGTGAACAAACCCTTTGGGGAATAACCACAATGATTTCCGAAGTTGGTGCAGAAATCGCATTAACTCAACAAATACCCATAGAATTAATTCCTACTCAATCAATAAATCTAGAAATAGCCGAAGAAAACTTACAACTTAATGCAGAAATTATTACTACTAGCATCAAAGACGAATTTCCCACCATTCGAGTTAAATTTCCCTTAGTCACCTTACCCCAACATCGTCGTTTAGTAGAAATGTTATTCTGTCGTCCCGGACAATGGAAGCGTAGATGTACTCCCAACGAATTGCAATCATTTATACTACTTTTCAAAATTTTACTCAAACCCCGAATATTATTCGATCGCAAAGTCGATGTCAGCGCGATCGCAGTTTCTAAAGTTTGAACGTCCTATTTTACCACGTTAATTATCAGGTATAAAGGTAGTGCGTTAACCTCACCCTCCGGGTGAAGGCTTAGCCTGCCCGGAGGGCATACGTCTCGCTCGCTATTTATCACCAGCGAGCTAGAAGTATCTGCTTACAGACAAGCTGTGCAAAGGCACTACCTTTTTTGAAATATATAGATTACAATTGTAGTACCAATATCAAAATCTTGAGGAGGAAAGAAAATGAATGAATTTGCAGCTTCAGAGATAGTCGCGATTGAAATCACGATTAAACCGGCACAAAGCGCAAATATTCTCCTATTTGGTTTCCCTAAGATTTATTTTGGATAAATAATCCTTAAATTTAAATCCTATCTAACTAAGCCGAATTCTTGATTGCTGTGCTTTGTGCAAAACAAATAGCACCAATTGAGTAAAACAATGAATTTAGAATATTTAGGTTGGAATGATTTTTTTGCTGACAACTTTGAATTGCTACGCCAACCAAATTTGACGGTAGCTAGAGTTGCTATAGAGCATCGAAATAGCTACATTCTCTACAGCGAAATCGGAGAAATTTCCGGTGAAGTAACGGGTAAATTTCGTCATCACGCAATCCAATTAGAAGACTTTCCAGCAGTGGGAGATTGGGTTGTAATTTCCATCAAAGAATCAGAGAAAAGCGCTATAATTCAGAGTATTTTACCTAGAAAAAGTAAATTTTCTCGTCAGATTGTAGGTGGAACAACAAAAGAGCAAATAGTTGCAGCTAATATTGATACAGTATTCTTAGTTTCGGGATTAGATGGTGATTTTAATCCGAGAAGAATCGAACGTTATTTAATTTTGACTTGGGAAAGTGGAGCCAATCCAGTTATTTTGTTAAACAAAGCTGACTTGTGTAAAAATATTGAAGACTGCTTAAATCAAGTTAAAAATATTGCTCTGGATGTACCGATAATAATTATTAGTGCTGCAAATTCTCAAGGATTAAATGCACTTGAACCCTATTTACAACCAGGGAAAACAGTTGCTTTATTAGGTTCTTCGGGTGTGGGTAAATCAACAATTACCAACAAACTCAAAGGGGAAGCAATACAAAAAGTTAAAGCAGTACGTCAAGGTGATGATAGAGGTAGACATACTACAACCCATCGCGAACTAATTTTACTACCAAACAGCAGTTTAATTATAGATACTCCAGGAATGCGAGAAATTCAAATTTGGGCAAGCGAACAAAGTTTACACTCAACATTTGAAGATATCGAAATCTTAGCTCAAAAATGTCGCTTTCGTAATTGTCAGCACAGGCAAGAACCTGGTTGTGCAATACAGCAAGCATTACAGGAAGGTAAACTTGATTATTCCAGGTTTCTTAGTTACCAAAAATTGCAAAAAGAACTTGATTACCTAACTCAAAAACAAGACCAAAAAGTTTATTTAGACACCAAAAAACGATGGAAACAAATTACTAAATCTATGAGAAATCATGACAAACGATATTAACCTAAATTTAGGATAAAAAATCGAGAGATGTAGCATTGCTACATCTTTATCAAATAAATGTACATCATCCAGAATACAGATAATTTGTTTTACCTAAATCCTTCAATATTAACCGGAATATGGTAAATAGCCATAATGAATTTCATCAATAATGTCGGCAAATACATCTATAAATTAGTAAAAAGCTGAATATGTCTAAGCAAACAATAGGATTAGAAAATCACCTATATCAATATTTACTCTCAGTATCTATACGGGAGCCAGAAGTTTTAACAAAATTACGTGAAGAAACTGCAACTCATCCCCGAAACGTGATGCAAATTTCACCGGAACAAGGTCAATTTATGGCTTTGCTGATGCAATTAATGGGAGCAAATAAAACTTTAGAAATCGGTGTATTTACAGGTTATAGTTCTTTGGTAGTTGCCCTCGCATTACCGCCATCCGGTAAGATAGTTGCTTGTGATGTGAGTGAAGAGTACACATCTATAGCTCGTCGTTACTGGGAACAAGCAGGAGTAGCCGATAAAATCGATTTGCGTATAGCTCCGGCAATTGAGACATTGGATCAATTAATTACAGCAGGTGAAGCGGATACCTTTGATTTTGCCTTCATCGATGCAGATAAAAGCAGCTACGACGACTATTATGAACGAACATTAAAATTAATACGTCCCGGTGGATTAATTGCGATCGATAACGTATTATGGTCTGGACAAGTAGCTGATTTACAGGTACAGGATAATAGAACTAATAAAATCCGTGCTTTAAACGAAAAAATTCACAAAGACGAACGAGTTACCATCAGTATGATACCCATTGGAGACGGTTTGACATTAGCACGAAAAAAAGGTTAAAGGTTAAAGGTTAAAGGTCAAAGGTCAAAAATTACCATCAACTGTCCACTGTCCACTGTCCACTGTCAACTGAAACGCTGACGCTTTTTTTCCTGCATTTTGGCTTTTTTCTCTTCGGTGAGATGATCAAAACAGTGGGGACAGGAAATTCCTTCTTCGTATTTTGATGAAGCTTTGTCAATATCAGAAATTGGATGTCCGCAACTCAGACACATATCGTAGGAACCAAGTTCCAATCCATGAACCACGGCAATACGTTCGTCAAAAACGAAACATTCACCCTCCCACAAACTTTGTTCTTTTGGTACTTCTTCTAAATATTTGAGAATGCCACCTTTAAGATGATAAACTTGTTCAAATCCTTGAGAAATCAAATAAGAAGTCGCTTTTTCACAGCGAATACCACCAGTACAAAACATGGCAACCTTCTTATTTTTCTCAGGATTTAAATTCTTCTCAACATATTCAGGAAATTCCCGAAATGATTCAGTTTGCGGATTTTCCGCTCGTCTAAATGTACCAATACTTACTTCATAATCATTGCGGGTATCAATTACTGTTACTTGAGGATCGGAAATAATTTGATTCCAATCTTGAGGATTAACATAAGTTCCAACTTGTTCGCTGGGATTAATTTCTGGTAAACCTAAAGTGACAATTTCATTTTTTAATTTTACTTTCAATCTTTGAAATGGTGGAGATTCAGCAGTAGATTCTTTGTATTCCAAATCCGTCAAACGGGAATCGGAACGCAAAAAATCCATAACCGTATCAATCCCTTGACGAGAACCTGCAATTGTCCCGTTAATACCTTCTTGTGCCAGTAAAATAGTTCCTTTTATCTCTTGTGATTGACAAATAGATAATAAAGATTGCTGTTTTTCAACATAATCTGGTAACTGAACAAATTTGTATAATGTGGCAACTATTACAGACATAGCAATTTTGGATTTTGGATTTTAGATTTTAGATTTAATTATTCGTACATCTTAAATAAAACGGCTTTCGCAAATCAGTACTATCAGTTATAATAATTCTCGTAATTATTTAATTACAAGATAAATGTAAATGGGGAGTTGGTAGAGCGCCTGCTTTGCAAGCAGGACGTGAGGAGTTCGAGTCTCCTTATCTCCACTTTTATTTAACCCTTATCGCTAGTAACTGGTACTTTTTTTTCTGCTTTATTCGCAACTTCTAAACTTAAAGACTCACCACTGCGTCTTGCTTCCCAAGAGCCAGAATACCATCGATTAATTTTCCATTTTCCTTGGATATAATCTTCATCTTCCGAAATTGTTCCCACATATTCTACAGCATCGGGAGAACTGGTAAAATAACGTTTAATAAAGCTAATCCGACGACCTACAACTTCACCGCTTAATTTAGCTTCGCCTAAATAGCCATCATCTAAAACCCTACCAGCCAAACTATTCCCGCTTTGCACAAGTACAACTTCAAAGCGAGTTGGATTTCCTCGTTGCCAATAAGTTCCCAGCCAAGTACCGTTTACATCAGCCATAAAGAGTTAGGAGTTAGGAGTTAGGAGTTGGGAGTTAAGAGTTAGGAGTTAAGAGTTAGGAGTTAGGAGTTGGGAGTTAGGAGTTAGGAGTTAAGCTGATATGGAGCTTTCATTATATAATATGTTAGCAAAGCTCTTCTGCCGACATAAACATGAGTAATGATTTAGGCGATCGCCCGATTGTAGAAATGATTTTCGGTGAATGCGATGGCTTTTTCGATTTGATCACAAGCGATTGCTTCACCATAGTTTAGGATCATTAAGAGAATTAACACATTGAAATTTACCACCATCAGGAAAAGCAGTAGAATTCAACTTCATTGCCTGCCAACCTTGTGGATACTGGAGTGTATAAGGGGGAGTAAAATTTTGAGCAAGGTCTGTTTTGAAGCCAAACCTGTAATAATATTGAGGATTACCATAAACAAAAACTATAAATGCTCCTAAGGAGCCAATAGTGTCTAAGCCATGTTTTACAATTGTCGAACCAACTCTGTTTTTTTGGTGAGTTGGTAATACTGCCAATGGGGCTAGAATATAACCAAAATTTTCATTAGTGCTGTCTAAAAAGACAGGGCTAAAGCTAGTGTGACCTATTATTGCATCATTATCTATTGCAACTAGTGAAATTATATTAATTGTTGATTTTTCATGTAATAAATTTACTGCAAAATCAGAGACCAATTCAGCTTCTAAATTGTCAAATGCTTGAAGATAAAGGTTTTTAATAGCTTCAGAATCTTTTATATTTGCTTCTCGAATTTGCATAAGTTGCTAACTACTCATTAGAATGACGTTTTCCATATAATTAGCTCGCCCTTTGTTACACAAATTAAATGCATAACAACTTATTACAGCTTTAACCTCTAACCTCTAACCTTTAACCTTTAACCTCTAACCTTTAACCTTGTGAAATACTACCGAAAGATTGTTGGCTGGCATTTGATAAGTTTTTTGTAAAGTGAGATGATGATTGCTGGCTGCTTCTACAACATCTTCTAAATTACGTACTCCCCATTCCGGGTTTTGTTCTTGTAAATACTCATCAAAATCAGCATTGGAAAGTGCGGTGTGTTTTCCAGCTTGTTTGTAGGGTCCGTATAAATAGAGTATACTTCCGGGTGGAAGAATCCGACCAGCTGCCGCCATTAATCCAAGAGTTGCAGACCATGGTGAAATGTGAATCATATTGATATTCGCGATCGCAATAATATCTGATATTTCCGAGAATATTTCCTTTTCTACTTTCCAAATCGGCTGACTTGCATCAATATCGAGGGGTTGATAAAGATTGTCGCTCTGAGAATCTTCGATCCATGCTGATATACTTTGGCGAGCAGAACTATTTGCATCAGAAGGAATCCACTTTCGAGGTTTTAATCTAGGAGCGAAGTATACAGCGTGTTCTCCTGTACCGCTGGCAATTTCTAAAATCGTGCCAGTGGGTGGTAAAACTTCTAAAAGTACTTGTAGAATCGGTTCGCGGTTACGCTGGGTTGCTGGGGCGTATTTTCTGCCGTCCACTATATTTTCTCCACCGAAAACGCTTGCTTAATTTTAGCTTAGCTTATTATTTCGTTATTCAAGCACTGAGTTTGCATACAACAATTTACTTTTAAATGCTTAAATTTATTAGCCTCCGACGGGAATACTAAGTGTATTCATGTAAAGGCAATAAGCAAAAAAGCACTATGCTGACTACAATCATGAATATTCCCGGATATCAAATTAGCGAACAACTTTACGAAGGTTCTAGAACCCTAGTTTATCGGGCAATTCGAGAAGTTGATTCATTAACTTGAAGAATAAATAATCAAAATTGAATTTCATCAATGGACGATACTGGACTCGAACCAGTGACATCCTGCTTGTAAGGCAGGCGCTCTACCAACTGAGCTAATCGTCCGTGTTGGCTCACAAGAAAATAATATAGCAAACTTTTTTGTATAAAGCTAGTGTTTTGCGAAAAATATTTTTTTGTGGATAATTTATCTTGATTCGGATTCACGGGTAAGGGCTAAATATATCTTGTATCACGTCATTTTATTGGTTATGATTCGGGCGTTGGAGAAATTCTAATCTTCCAATTGCTGACCACGGATTAAGAAGGATTACACTGATTTCACAGATTTAATTACCAATTACCAATTCCCAATTCCCAATTCCCAATTCCCAATTCCCCAATTTTAAATTATGCCTTCTGGTCAAACTCACGATCGCATTACAATTTGGGCTTTACCGTTTATTGTGGTTGCCACTTATTGGCAGACTCGCAGTAGTGGTATAACTTTGTTAATTGCTGCTGGGTTTATGTTTGGGGGATTGATGTTTGGTCCTGACTTGGATATTTACTCAATTCAGTTTCAACGCTGGGGTTATTTGCGTTTTATCTGGCTTCCCTACCAAAAAAGTCTCCGTCATCGTTCTTTTTTATCTCACGGTCCGTTAATCGGTACAAGTTTGCGGGTAATTTATTTATGCGGCTTAGTTTCAATCGCGGGAATATTTGTTTTACTTATTGCCGAAAAATTATTAAATATGAATTGGAGTTGGTACGAAGTAGCTAAACATCTTTTTGAAATCATCAATCTTCACTCAACCCGATTCTTCGCGCTGTTTATCGGATTAGAACTAGGAGCGATGAGTCATTCCATTAGTGACTGGTCAAATTCCGCTTACAAACGTTTTAAAAGAAAAGGTATTACTAGTTTACTACCCCAAAAGAAACCGAAAAAACGTAAATCCATCCGTCCGAGTAAATCGAAAGCTAGGAAGACTTTGGGGACGAGGAGACAAGGAAGGGGACAAGGGGACAGGGGGAATAAGCTATGAGTTAGTTGACCTTTAACCTTTAACCTTTAACCTTTAACCTTTAACCTTTAACCTTTAACCTTTAACCTTTAACCTTTAACCTCTTACCTTTGACCTTTAACC
>JAAUSO010000322.1 GCA_012033205.1 Richelia sp. SL_2_1
CTCCTAACTCCTAACTCCTAACTCCTAACTCCTAACTCCTAACTCCTAACTCCTAACTCCTAACTCCTAACTCCTAACTCCTAACTCCTAATTATTTATTTCTTTACCACTTTCGCAACCTCAGTAGTGGTTAAATCCTGAATCAGACTTAAATGCATAGAGTTTGTAGATATGCTTTTGGCATAAGCTGCGGTGAGATAATAATTATATTGAGAATTGTCAGATACATGGGTTTGGAAGAAAGGTAAACTTAACATCTTCATGTAACTCTGTGCTTGTTTGGGATTGTCTCCAATCAATTTCGAGGGTAATCCAACTGCTTCGGAACCTCCTTTTCCATCTCCAATAGTAGAAAAGTGAGTTGCACTCTCCATTTGTACTAAATATTTGTGCGGATTTGCAATCCAGGAGAAAGGTAGAATTTGTTCGTATAAAGCTGGTGCAATGGTATCTTCGCTGCTTGTTACCATCATTACTGGAGTTTTGATTTCATTCAAGCCAGTTTTACCAAATATACTGCTGGTAATTGGATTAACTGCAATTACAGCTTTAACTCTTGCATCGTATAATTTATATTGGTTAACTGGTTGCTTTACTTGTAACTCCTGGATTCGACATTGCAACAGTAAAGACATATTCCAGGTTGCTTTTAATGTCTCTTGGTTACAATTTTTGTCTATTTTCTCTAAATTAATTTTTGCACCGGCTAAAGCTAAAGCTGTATAACCACCGAAAGATTGTCCGAATACTCCGACTTGTTGTAAGTCTAGACGTTGCTGAAAACGAGCATCGGTTTGTTAAGTTTCTCTAATTGATCGAGGATAAACTTCACGTCTAAAGGACGATTGACAAATTCTTCCGGCTGTGATATTTCAGAAGCGCTTCCATTCAACAAAGATTGTATTTGTTTGGTGTCACTACCGGGATGATTGGGAACAACTACAGCAAAGCCGTATGTAGTTAAATAATCGGCTAAATATCGAAAGTTGCTACTGTCGGTACCGATACCGTGAGAAATCACTATTACAGGTACTGAGGAGGGAATATTGGGAAGATAAATGTCAGTTGTCAGCAATCTTCCCCGAATTACATCAAAAAGCTTTAGCGTTTGCTTTTTAGCGATAAACTTTCCCCTACGATTTAATGTAGGTAGATTGTTAACTTCGACTGCTGTTTGACTATTGGCAGCTTCCGTATCAGACTTAGCAGAAACTGCTGCAACAGCCTTATTAGTTTGATTTACTAATCTTTCTAACTCTGCCGATATTTGCAAAGTTCGCGCTAAATCAATATTAATGCTGGAGTTGGGATAGGAGCGTAATATATTTAATAAGGTTAAACCTTCTGGTTGATCAGCAGCTAAAATTAAAGCCGAACGTAAAGCATGAAATCCTGGCTTACTTTCACCGGATTTAGTTCTAATTACTTCTCCCAACCGTCGTAACATGAATTCACCTTGGGAGGTATACAGAAACTGGGAAACCGCTACAGGATGAACTTTTATCTGACTTGTTAAAACTTGCCGCAACTCAGTAATTTGTTCCGGTTTCAAATATTGGGCATACACTGCCAAATCTTCGGTAAGTTCGCCATTTTCGGCAAATTTTTCTAACGCAGTTATCGAAATAGAACGTTGAAAAGCTGAATAAGATGCATAAATTCGCTCCGCAGTTCGAGCATAATTACTGATACCAAAAACCGATATCAGCACAGATAGAACTAACAACAACCAAGATTTTCTCACGTTGTCAGTCCATTTACCAAACAAGCTGTTCATCACTCGTGCTTTGCCAAAAAATGTGCTTTAACTAGACATATTTGGTAGCTTAGACACCCTGGATGGTATTAAATCAGTTATCAGTTAACAGTTAACAGTTATCAGTTATCACGGTTAACTGATAATTGATAATTAATAACTTTTAAATATTAGTTGCCCTACGAATAATCTATTTATTGATTCAATTAAGCAAGACTAGGTAGGTAGAATGCTATTTTAATTTTCAATCGTGTTTATAAGTAAGTCAAATTACTTACTAGTCAACAGATTGAATTGATTTCTTCATGTTTACCATGACATGATAGCAGATAAAAGAAACATCTGCTTCAGTAGATAAAGTTTAACTTTTAAGTAATGATTAATTTGATTTTTATTACCAGTAAAACCACGGTTGGGAAATTGAAATTTATTATCTTTTCCCTAATGCAATTGCCGTAGAACCACATACAACTAAAATCGCTCCAACTATTCCTAGTAATGTAAAATGCTCAGTGGGAATTAAATTTGGTGAAAGTTGTGATACAAACCAAGAGGATAATAATGTTACAACAGGAGCTAAAGCTAATACTGCACTGACTCGCGATGCTTCCCAATGTTCTAATGCTTCAGCGAAAGCACCATAAGCAATTAAAGTATTTAAAGCACAAAAAATCAACATTCCACCTTGTAATAAATTGAGTGTAAAAATGATTTTCGGATTAGCAAATAGTGTGAATAATAAAGCACATCCGCCATAAATCATCACCATAATATGAGCAGAAGATAAACTTTGCAAAAGCTGTTTTTGAGCTAAAGCATAAATAGACCAACTAATTGCAGCTAGTACAATTAAACCACTACCAAGTAGATATGTTGATTGTGCGGTAATTAAATTTGATAATTGTTCGTGAAAGAATAAAATAAAGCCGATAATAAGAATACTTATACCAATCAAGTAAGGTAAGGTATAGCGTTCTTTAAAAATCACCAAACCTCCCAAACCCATTAACAATGGTGCTAACTGAATTAAAACTTCAGCATTTGCAGGGGTGGTAACAGCTAAACCTTGGACAAACAAGATGTAGTTTATCCCTAGAAAGATAGTTGCAATCAATACCAGCTTCGGGGAAGTAGAACGTAATTGTGAAAAAGTTGGTAAATTGCCGCTTAACTTTAAATAAGCAGCTAGTAAACAAAAAGATACCAAGAAGCGAAACCAAGTTAAGGTATAAACATCTAAACCCTGTAGTACAATTGACAAGGAAATCGGTAAAACACCCCATAAGATAACAGTCAGCAAGGATAATCCTAGCCCTAAACGCCAACGTCCGGAAGTTTGATGCATTTATTAATTTTGGATTTTGGATACATTCGCTTCACTCAGTACAAGCTTTGGATTGGGGAAAGAAGTTAGGATTTATATGTATAAAAATATAATCAAAATATAATTTTTCTGTTCCCTGTTGCCGAACTTCAAAACTGTAATCAAGATTTTTGTAAAATTGTATAACTCCTAACTGAATATTTTCCTTCATTTCTCATTCTCAATTATATTAAAATACATCTAACTGTGCGTATTATCAATATTTCAAACCTCTGGTTTCAGACATGGAAGTAATCCAAAGCTTGTACGTTGCCTCGTGAATGTATCCACAATCAAATGACACCATATTTACTGTGATTAGGAGACTTTTATCTAATTTTCGTGCTGCGTTTTTAAATAATCAACCGGGTACTTTGTCGGTAAGAGATAACACACAACTTCCTCAAGTTGTAGATAGCACCCGCAATATTTCTATTCAAGATTCGACTTCTAATAGCTGGTTGCGAACAATTTTAGTGACTAGTTTGGGTGTTACTGTTTTGGTATTGTTAGCACGGGAATTAAAATGGTTGCAGCGATGGGAGTTGCGTGCTTATGACGAAATGATGGTTTTGCGTTCCTCACAACCACCTGATAAGCGAATTTTATTAGTGACTGTTACTGATAAAGATTTACAGCAGCAAAAAAATGCCCTTTCCGATGAAACGATTAATCAACTATTAAACAAAATTCAATCCTATCAACCGCGTTTGATTGGTTTACATACTAGTTTATATATTAAAAATATCCAAAAAACTAATTTAGCAGCAGGAATACCCAAAGATAATATTATTGTTGGTTGTGTGTTTCAAGGTATGGACAAAACAGCAACAGAAATACCACCACCACCCAATTTTGCTGAAGATAATATCGGTTTTAATGATTTAATTCCTGATAATGATAATGTTGTCCGTCGAGGTTTATTGTTTCAAACACCTTTTTCAAATAGTAAATGTAATACCAATTATTCTTTTGCTAGTAGACTTGCGATAGATTATTTAGATAAACAAGGTATTCAACACGGTTTTTCTGGTAATAATATCCTTTCTTTTAATCAAGTGCCGATTCCTCATTTGAAAAAAAAATCTGGTGGATATATAAACCTTGATAATGAAGGTTCTCACATTCTCATTAATTACCGTAATCCAGATAATATTGCCGATACTGTTACTTTAACCCAGCTTTTAACAGATAAAGTAAATCCTAATTTAATTCAAGACCGTTTAGTAATTATTGGTACTAGCGCTCGGAGTCTTGATCG
>JAAUSO010000323.1 GCA_012033205.1 Richelia sp. SL_2_1
AGAATAAGAGCAAAAAACATTCGCGGAAATAATTCGCACCTTGCGAATCTTCCCTCTACTAACTCATCCTAAAACTCCCAAACTCTTATATATTAATTGTTTCGGCTTATCTTAGTGCCATTCGGTTAAAGGTTAAAGGTTAGAGGTTAGAGGTTAAAGGTTAAAGGTTAGAGGTTAAAGGTACTAACTAGCTTTCCCTTGTCCCCTTGTCTCCCCATCTCCCTCCTCTACCTATTATTTTGATATTCCCGAAGCTGCTTTAACAGTTCTTGTTGGGATGATGAATTTGGCTGTAGATTTTTTGTTTGCTTGATTTTTTCGTTGCTTTTAACGGTAACAGATGAGGACTCAAATCTAAAAGGCTGCTTTCTAGTTGTTGGAGTTGGTGGATTGAGATTGGCTTTTGCGGTGTCGAGGGTGGCAGCAAATTTTACTTGCTGTTCTATTTGTTCTGTGGAAGATACTAAGCCACTTAAACCATTGACTAATTCCCGAAGATTTTCCCGAAATTTGGGGTCTCCTGTCAAATCGTCTAAATCTGAGGTAATTTTCTGGGTGTTTTCAAAAGTTACTCTCGCGGAATCTAATGTTTGTTGTAATACTAGTAAATTATTCGGGTCGTTGAGTGTTTTGGTAATATCCCGTAGATTCGTTGATGCTTCTGCTGCATTTGCTGAAAGTGTTTCAAGGTTTTGTAGTAGCTCTCCTGTAGTAAATTGACTGATGGCTGGGGATAAACTGTTCACAGTAGTTCTTAATTGGGAACTAGTTGCGGTGATGTCGTTTAATGCACCTACAAGGGAGGAACGATTTGTTGTAACTAAGTTATCAATATTTGTTAACAGCCTCGAAGCTTGATTTGCAGTGGAACTAATTTCTTTGGCTGTACCACTAAATTCTTGTGCTGTACCGCTAAACTGTCTTGCTGTTGCGTTGAGTTGCGACGCGGTAGTACTGAATTGATTGATAGTTTTATCAGTAGATGCACTAACTTGACTAGCAGCATTAGCTACTTGTGTAGCGGCAGAAGAAAAAGTTTGTAATTCTTGTTGAGTAGCTTTTGTCAAACTGGAGACATCGCGAGTCAATTGAGCGACTTGTGCTGCTGCTAAAGAGGTGTTTTTTAAGGCTTGGTTGACGTTGTTATATACATCAGGTCGGCTATAAACTTCGGATAAACGGCTGCTGTAGCGAATCAGTTCGTCAACGCTGATACCGATTTCACCTTTGAGACGAGAACCATTACAGACAATTATAGTAGGGTCGCAATCTTGATCTAAAGGTCCGGCATTGACGTTAGCACGAGAAATGGTGCTTTTTGGTGTAATTTCAATAATGCTTTCGCTGATTAATCCAGATTGATTAGCTTCAATTCTGACATCGCGGGGAATTATTAGATCGGGTTTGTTGATATCAAGTTTTACATCTACGTTGTTCACACCTGCTGTAATCTCAGCAATATTGCCGACTTTGACACCGCGATATTGAACAACAGCACCTTTTTGCATTCCACCAGCGTCCATAAACTCTACGATAAAGCTATAAGTACGACCATTCGCGCTTATTCTGTTCAGCCAGAGGAAAATTAATCCAAAGACTCCTAAACCCAATAGAATTAATAATCCTACAGAACCTTCTCGAACCAATCGCGATCGCATTTTGTCACCTCCTTATAGAACTACAGTTAGAAGTTGCAAATAGGTAATAGGTATTCGGACATTGTTTACTCGTTATCATTAATAATTTAGATGATTTCTATAATTTATACTTTTATATTTTTATACTTTTATAAATTTATACTCAATTAATTAATAGTGATTAATCACCAAGATAAGTAATACTTAATTTTTCATGCACCGGCAATTTTAATTGGACCATCAATGTTTCCACTCATAAATTGTCTAATAGAAGGATGTTCTGTGGTGTCAACTTCGGAGACTTTTCCTGCCCACTGTACTTTACCTTGGTAGAGAAACACGATTCTGTCAGCGGTACGACGAATTGTACTATGTTGATGGGTAACGATAGCGTAGCTGCTAGAGGTTCCCTCAGCAAGCTGTAATTGTCGAATTAAATCTTCGATGATAGTGGAAGCAATGGGATCTAATCCAGCTGTCGGCTCATCGTAAAGCAAAACGGATGGTGATTCTTCGGGTTTTTCTGGATTGGATATGATAGCACGAGCAAAACTCACCCGTTTCCGCATCCCTCCAGAAAGTTCTGCGGGAAATCGATCTGCAACTCCAGGTAACCCAACCATTTCCAATTTTTCCTCAACTAGTTGCCGAATCCTTCGTTTAGAAAGACTTGAATGCTGGTAAAGTAAAAACCCCACATTTTCGTCAACTGTTAAGGAGTCAAACAAAGCCGCTTGCTGGAAAACCATCCCAATTCCCAAAGCATCCACACCATCTTCTACTAAACCTTCTCGTCGCACACCTTGGATAAAAATTTCTCCTTCATCGGCAGCAGTTAACCCAGCAATTATCCGGAGAATCGTCGATTTACCAGTTCCCGAAGGACCAATTATTCCTAATGCATCTCCTGGGTAAATATTAAAATCGACTTGATCTAAAATCTTATTGCTACCAAACGACTTAGAAACGCCTTTTAATTGAATTAGTGGTTGTTCTAATGGTGGTTCTGTCATTAATGATCAGTTAATAGATAGTTGTTAGTGAATGGTGGATAGTTGACAGTTGACAGTTGACAGTTGACAGTGGTTAGTATTCAACCAACAACCAACAACCAACAACTATCAACTAACAAATAACAGTGAAAAATTTTGATGTCATAGTCATTGGTAGTGGTATCGGTGGGTTAACTGCTGCTGCATTACTCAGTCGCTACGGTAAACGGGTAATCCTCTGTGAAAGCCATACAGTAGCGGGTGGTGCTGCTCATAGTTTTCGACGACGAGGATTTGAATTTGATTCTGGACCTTCATTCTATTGTGGACTGAGTGACGCTGGAAGTTTGAATCCTGTAAAACAAGTTCTCGATGTTTTAGGTGAATCTCTCCAAACTGTACCTTATGACCCCCTGGGACACTATCATTTTCCTGAAGGTAGTTTTGCTGTTTACGGCAATTCTCAACGCTACCGAGAAGAGGTAGCAAAAATTACTCCCCAAGGTGCTAAGGAATTAGCAGAATTTGAAAGTCGTTTGTTGCCGCTATACGAAGCCATGAAAGGTATTCCGACTTTGGCTTTGCGAGCCGATTGGCAGTTAATGCCGATTTTATTGAGTCGTTATTTACCTTCTCTGTTAAAAATGCTACCCAATTTACCCTTGGTACAAAGTTCAGTAGGTAGTGTAATGGATGCAACTGTCAAAGACCTTTGGGTACGAAGATTAATTAACCTGGAATGCTTTCTACTATCTGGTTTAAAAGCCAGTGGTACTATTGCTCCGGAGGTAGCATTTATGTTGGGAGAACGTTCTCATACCGCAATTGAATATCCTTTGGGGGGTAGTGGTGCAATTGTAGATGCTTTAGTACGGGGATTCAAGCGTTGGGGTGGTGAGTTGCGTTTAGGATGTCATGTAGAGCAAATTATTGTAGAAAATGGTCAAGCTGTCGGGGTGCGGTTGCCAGATAATCAAATATTAAAAGCCCCGGTGGTAATTTCCAACGCCACAATCTGGGATACTTACAGCAAATTATTACATCCTGAAGATTTACCCACATCTTACCGCCAAGCAGCTTTAAATACTCCGACGGTGGAAAGTTTTATGCATTTACACTTAGGCTTTCGCAGTGAAGGTTTGGAAAATTTGACGGGACATCATGTAGTTGTTCACGATGGGAAACAGGATATTACTGTACCAGGAAACACCTGCATGATATCAATTCCCAGCGTTTGGGATGCAACACTCGCGCCTCTAAATCATCATGTGGTTCACGCTTATACTTTGGAACCTTATGTGGGATGGGAAAGAAATCAAGGTTATGAAGAGAAGAAGAAACAAAAAGCGCAAATTTTATATAGCGCTATAGAAAAAGTAATTCCAGATATTAGGGAACGGGTAGTTTTAGAACTTATCGGTACACCATTAACTCATGCTGGTTATTTAAGAAGATATCAAGGAACTTACGGTCCGGCAATTGCTGCGGGTAAGGGAATGTTTCCTAGTACTAATACACCCATTAAAGGATTGTACCGTGTTGGTGATAGCACCATGCCGGGAATTGGAGTTCCTGCGGTGGCTGCGAGTGGGATTTTGTGCGCTAATTCTTTGGTGAAACGGGAACAGGTGATGGAGTTGGTGGATTTGTTGGGATGAAGTTTTATGATATATAGCGGTTTTCACTTGGGTGCAATACAAAATTTTACCCTCACCCCACCCTCCGGGCACCCCTCTCCTTA
>JAAUSO010000099.1 GCA_012033205.1 Richelia sp. SL_2_1
CCCAACAATTACCACAGCCAAAGCTAAACCACCCCGCAAACGTCCCAAGATAATTCCCATGGTTTCCAAAAGACGTTCGGCAATACCCGTTTTTCTAGCATCGACCCCATAAAAATAAAATAAGGGATAGCTAATAGGGTGTAATTATTCATGATGCTAAAAATCCGCAACGGCATTAAACCGAATAATTCCAGGTCAAAAGCCCCCAATGCAGTTCCTAATAAAGCAAAAATAATCGCCACCCCACCCAAAGAAAACGCTACCGGATACCCCAGGGATAATAAAACCAAAGCACCGACAAACATTAATGGTCCAAGCCAATCAATCATTACGGTGTTCCTCAGAAACTTGTATATAACCTTTCAAAATCGCAAAGTTTTTGATAATTTGAGAAATTCCCTGCAATATCAGCAATGCAAAAGAAATAATTATTGTAGTTTTAATCGGATAGCGGGGTAAACCATCCGGATCTGAAGAACCTTCCCAAATTGACCAGGAATTAACAACCGCTTCCCAAGAATAGAAAATCACTAAAATACAAAACGGAATTAAAAAAAATAGAGTCCCAAAAATTTCTATAACTGCCTTACGACGGGGATTCCATCTACTGTAGAATACGTCAACTCGCACGTGTTCATTATGTTTGAGTGCGTAAGCAGCTGCAAAGAAGAATATCAAACTAAAAATGTACCATTGAGCTTCAATATAAGCATTAGAACTCAAGCTCCTACCAGTTAAACGTCCTACATATCTACCGATAACGTTCCATCCACCGATAATTACCATCACTAATACTAGCCAACTGGTAACTTTACCAATGATTTCATTCACCGCATCAATCACTCGCGATATCTTTAATAAATTCTCCAACACCCACTACCTCAATCAACCCTCTGAAAAGTAGTTTACATCAGTTATCAGTTATCAGTTAAGAGTTATCAGTTACCAATTTCTCCATCACAAGACCACATATTGCGATCGCGATTCATCAGTTATCAGAACTTGTTTTTTTGAAGGTTATCAAACTATTCGTAATTTACCCTTAATACGTAGCTCAAAAATACATTCCTAGATATCTTCAAGGTGAGTCGTTTTTACTCGATGTTGTTTAAAATATTTTTTCTAAATCCTGCTTTTATCAAAATATAATTTATCAAAATATAACCGTAAATTAATTAACTAATTCAAATTATTTTTTTGATCTGAAGAAGATAATAAACAGAAAATAAGTCCAAACAGATTATATATAATTTTTATTATACACAAAAAGTGATTTAGATAACGTCCAATAAACAAGTTAACTTAGTTAAATAAATGAAAATTTTTGCATTATTAATGACCTCATTCTTAATAAAGGCAATTTTTGTTAATTTTCATTGCAAAATACTGAAATTTTTTTGTGTTCATATGTAGATTCATAACTTTTTCTCTGTGATAGACGTATTTCATATCACCTTTAAAATAATGCAACCGTATTTTAACTGAGAGGAATTCGATATTAGATAAATTGGATTTGTAAAAGTTGCGGAGACAGAGTTTTATTTGGCAATTAGATATAAATTTGTGGGATTGATGCAAAAACAAAAGTATTTTATTTTACATAAAACCCGATAAAACCGTATTTTTATTTTTATTTTTTCCATAAAATAATCTAGATTAATAACAATGTTGTAATTAAATAAATGCAGCAAGACGAATATTGGCAAGCTGTCATTGCACGAAACCGTAACACAGAATCGCAAAATTCGGAAGAAATTGAAATTTTATGAAAATCTTAGATGTATTGGAACTTTTGCTTCTGGCTGCTGTTTGGGGTGCTTCATTTCTATTTATGCGGATTGCATCCCCCGTACTCGGTCCAGTTTGGTTGATAGAATTACGAGTATTATTAGCTGGTTTAATTTTACTGCTTTTTGTGATTAAACTTGGTTTGATAACAGAAATTCGCAGAAAATTAGTACCTTTACTTATGGTTGGCTGCATAAATTCAGCAATCCCATTTGTATTATTTGCCTATGCATCCCTATCATTACCAGCAGGATTTACTTCAATTTTAAATGCTACAACACCGCTCTTTGGTACTATGCTTTCTTTTATATGGTTAAAAGAAAAATTGACGATAAGTCGTATAGTTGGTTTTGTGCTGGGATTTGCAGGGGTTGTTGTTTTAGTAGGGTGGAAAACTGTTTCAGTTACGCAGTCTTTTAATTTAGCTGTAACAGCTGGACTTTCCGCAGCATTTTTATATGCAATTGCAGCACCCTACACCAAGAAATATTTATCTGATGTTTCACCGTTTGTAATTGCAGCAGGTTCGCAGTTGAGTGCAGCGTTAATTATTCTGTTTTTTACTCCATTTACTATACCTTCCTCTGTTCCTACACTACAAATTATTTTCGCTGTCATCGCTTTAAGTTTGTTTTGTACAGCTTTAGCATATATCCTTTATTTTCGATTGATTCAAAATATTGGTGTCACAAAAAGCTTAACAGTTACCTATTTAATACCTATCTTCGCTATGCTTTGGGGTATGCTTTTTCTTAAAGAACCGATAACTACATCGATGATTATAGGCTGTTTTTTTATTTTATCCGGAGTGGCGATCGCGAATAATCTATTTTCCAATTTATTCAATTAATTAATGTAAATTAAAGAGCTAAATTTAGTGGATATTGATTTATAAACTCTACAAATAAATTCGAGAAAATTATGAAAATTCACGACTATGTAAGATTATGGACAATAGTTGAAGATAAAAAAGATTATGTTGATAACTCTCTAAATTACATTTTAGATTTAAGCAACTTTAAATGGACTAAACCAATCTTATCCCTTCTTCCTCTACAACCTTACCAATAATCCTTGCTTGCTCATAACCCAACTCTTTCAACTTCCTCAAACAACTATCAGCTTGCTCACGACTAACGGCAGCTAATAAACCTCCGGAAGTTTGTGGGTCATATAATAAAGGATAATTAGGATGAAATACCCATTCTTCTAAATTCTTAATATAACTTGCAGCTTTGAGATTTTCTGGATAAAGGGAACTAAAAATTCTTTTTTCTACAGTTTCCCTAGCACCATCCAAAATCGGAATATTATCAAACTTCAAGGTAACTCCAATTTGAGAAGCTTTGACCATTTCTAATAAATGACCAATTAAACCAAAACCCGTGATATCAGTACAAGCAGTTGCACCATATTCTAAAAAACATCCAGATGCAGCTTGATTTGATAACAACATAGATTTTATCGCTTTATCAATCCAAACTCCTTTCACTTCCCGACGCATTTGGGCAGCAAATAAAGTTCCTGTACCCACAGCTTTCGTTAAAATCAACACTTGTTCTTCTTGCATTCCACTTTTACGTAAAAGTTGATTTTGATCAGCTAAACCGTTACAGGATAAACCAAATGCTAATTGATTACCTTGAATAGTATGTCCACCAACTAAAGATACTCCAGCTTGATTTAACTGTTTTACAGCACCCGATAATAATTGAAAAAGAGTTTCCTCAATTGTGGAAGATGTACCATAAGGAATAGTCGCTAAAGCCAAAGCAGTTTGAGGAATTGCACCCATTGCAAAAATATCGCTTAAACAATGATTGACAGTGATTTGTCCAAAAATATAAGAGTCATTAATTAAACTAGTAAAATAATCAATCGTTTGTACCATTACCTTTCCCGTGGGAATTTTTACCACAGCAGCATCATCTGCATATTTTAAGCCGATAATAATATCTTCTCGTTCTTGAATCGGTTGTAATTCTTCAACTCGCTGTAAAACTCCTTCTAAAACATTACCACCAACCTTAGAACCACATCCAGAACAACGGAGTAAGTTAGGAGTGAGGAGTGAGGAGTGAGGAGTTATAAAATCATTTGTAGTGGGAGCATCTTGCTCCCTGGTTGTTGCCAATACCCTATTCCCCATTCCCCATGCCCAATGCCCCATTTCCGGTAAATCACTAAACCGTTTCATAAATTGACGGTCAATGTAATCCTTCCACAGCCATAATAATTTGTGGGGTGGTAAAGTCAACCATCCACGAGTTGCGATCGCCATTCCATCCCCAGTACCGATTAAACTTAAATAATCTTGTTGTGGTTGATAATTTTTCAGAGCTTTTCCTAATAAACTGCGGCGTAAATTCTCAAATAACGGTTTCCCTTGATGTACTGCAAAAACCCCTGCTTTTGGACGAGGATGATTTTTCATCGTCGCAATATCTCCAGCAGCAAAGACTTGGGGATGAGATACCGACTGTAAATTATCGTTAACTAAAATAAATCCACGCTCATCCGTAGTAATTCCCGTTGCTGCTAACCATTGCGGTGCAGAAGCTTGAGTTACCCAAAATATATAATTGCATTCTACTTCCAACCCCGATTCACATACAACATTAAATCTTTCTATATCCTCCGGAGGTGCAACTTGACATACTGTCTCACCCAAATGCAATTTCACATCACGTTGAATTAAAAGCCTCCTCAACCAATTCCCTACACAACCATGATGATCAGATAATAAATTGCGATTATTGCGACTAAATAAATGAATTTGCAAATTAGTAGGATGATATCGTCTTAAATTCCCCCACATTGAAAGCGCTAATTCTACACCCCCAGCACCACCACCAACAATCCCGATATTCACAGATTTTTGGGGATTGTGCTGAATTTCTTCAGCTAACTCATACCAATTTTCCAACAACTTTCCTACAGGTTTTGCAGGAATCGCATATTCTGTAGCACCGGGTACAGAAATTGTTGCGGGAGTCGAACCAATATCAATCGATAATAAATCAAAACTGACATGAGGACGATTTGCACAAATAAGTTGATTTTTCTGTAAATCAATACCAATCACAGAATCTATATACAGTTGTGCTTGAGCAAAATTTGCTAACTTCCGTAAATCGATATGACATTCATCATGAGTATAAAATCCGGCAATATGTCCCGGTAACATTCCGGAATAAGGAGTATGACTATAATCGCTAATCAAAGTTATGCGAACTCCCGGCAAAGCATTCATAGCAAAGATTTTTAGCGCGACAACATGAGAATGTCCCCCACCAACTAACACCAAGTCTTTAAATAAAGGCTGTATATTTTGCTGCATTCTTTGATTTGAGATTTTGAATTAGAAGCTGATATTTAGAAGTTAAGTAAGTAGATACAAATAAATCTTACTATGTAACAAAATATAAACTCTTCTCAAGGACTTATTTCTACTCCCTAGTGATAAAGATAAATTTTTCTAAACACCTACTTAGCAATTAGCAACTATCTTTTCATTTTTGTGCATTTTTTTTAATCTTATCGAATCAAACCGAATTAAATATTTTTGTATTTATCATCATATAGCTAAATAATTATGATAGCGAAGTGACAGTTAATTTAGTATAAATCATGTATTCTATAAAATATTCGATAAAACCGTATTAAAAGAGAAACTTGCTACGAAAACTTTGCGATTATATACTTACTCAATATTAATAATGAGAGCATCAGATAAAAAAGCTATCAAACAACGCTTAAAAATCGCCACAAAAAATATAAATAACCCGCAAATAGAAGATAGATTAATCGCCATCAAAGAGTTAAAAGAAATCGGTGAAGAATATCCTACAGAATACGATAATGTTATTCAAATTCTGACTCAATTAATTCATACAAATAGAACACTAAAATTATTTAATCATCACCAAATCAATCCGATAACCGAAATGAGCAGCGATATTCAAATTGCCTTAAAAATCATCACTAATCCGGATATTGATAAATACTTGTGTAGAGATAAGATTGACTTAAGTTATGTAGATATTAGAGGTGCAAATCTTCCGGGAGCTAACTTAAAAAAATTAACTTACAGCAATCAATTCTTTACCGAGCCAACCTAATTGACGCAAATCTAGAAAATGCTAACTTAATGGTGCATTACTAAGTGCAGCAAATCTTTGTCATGCAAATTTTACTCGCGCTAACTTATGTGGTGCTATATTAAATGCAGCAAATCTTTGTGGTGCAAATCTTACCCATGCTGATTTGCGTAATGCTAATTTGTTTTTAGCTAATTTGCAGGGAGCGAACTTCGACGGTACAAACTTGGATGGAGCTAACTTAAGAGAAGCTGAGTTTTGCGGTAACAAAGCTACTCATGACGCTCAAAATTGAAAAAAAATATTCGTAAAGTTATCAATTAGCGATGTTTCCACAACAATCGCTTATCAGCTATCTACGTAATTTTACCGTGCCAGAGAATATCATTAGGGCATTATATTAGAGATAATTTACTAGCTGTCCAACAGCTATAGCAATTGCAACTTTCGACAGATATTGCATTTTTAGGACAAATGATATACTCTTTAATCCCACTCCTTTCGGTAAGAATTCTGTGTTGTGAGGAATACTGTTTCTATGTCTGCTAAAAAGACAGACGCTCTAACGAATTGGTTGATAGGAATTACAATCTTTTTTTCCGTTTCACCAATTGTTATTTTCACAGCGATTTCAAAAATAGAAGGATTGTCAAATGAAGAAAAAATCGAATATAAAAGTCAGGCTTTAATGACTTCTACCGGATTTTTTCTGGGATTGGCAATAATTATCAATGCTTATTATGGAGCTAAACGCACCATAATAATGGAAAAAAGCTTACTAGCAGCTTACAAAGATAACCAAATAAATCAACAAAATATAGAACTTAAACAACAAAAGCTGTTAGCAGAGCGTTTTATGAGCGCAATTACTCAACTTGGACACGATAGTGTTGCTACTCGTACTGGAGCTATTTATGCTTTAGAAAGAGTTGCTCAAGAATCGGTTCAAGAGTATTGGACAATTATGGAAATTCTGACAGCTTTTGTCAGAGAAAATGGTATTACTAGCTTTACAAAATTTAAGGCAAGCACTGAAGTCACAAAAATTCCTACAGACATTCAAGCAGCACTCACTGTTATTGGTAGACGAAATGCAAATCAAGATCCTGAAAATAAAAGGCTGAATTTAAGGAATGCTCAAATTAGGGGAGTTGATTTGAGTAATGCAAACCTACAACGAGCAGATTTACGCAATGCCAATTTATCTGGAGCTTGTTTACAAGGAACTGATCTGTATCGTGCAAACCTCGATGGTGCTACAATATCGCAATCGAACCTTTATCAAGTCAATTTGCAACAAGCAAGCTTAAAAGGTGCTAATTTAGCCGGTTCAATTATAAATAAAGGTTTGCTCTATGGTGCTAATCTCCGAGATGCTAACCTTTGTGGAGCTTCTTTACGGGCAGCTAATTTAATCGGGGCTAATCTTTATAAAGCTAATTTAATGGGAGCTAATCTCAAAGCTGCTAATTTAGCGGGAGCAAAATTATTTTTAGCTAACCTGCAATCAGCAAAACTCGATAAAGCTAAAATGTATGAAACTGGTTTAATTGGAGCTAATTTACAGCAAGCAAATCTAAGTGGGGCTGATTTGCGACAAGCAAACCTGAATGCAGCTAAACTTCAACAAGCAGAAGTTTATTTTGCTAATTTTTCTAAAGCTTCTTTGAGAGAAGCGAATTTTTCAGGAGCAAATCTAATGGGAACCGATTTTCAGTCATGCATTTTGTACGAAACCAATTTTAGTGGTGCTAATTTAACTGCTGCAAATCTTTCTTACACAGACTGTTACGATGTAAACCTTGAAGGAACAATCCTCAAGGGAGCCAAAAATTTTCAACCCCAGTTACACAAAATGGCTATTGGTGAATATTGACCAATAGGTCTTTTATCAAAATTATACATCTACCAAAACCCTCGAAGATTATTTTTTTATTACCAGGGTGCTTGCCACCACTTGTGCTTACCAGTTAACATCTTAAATTAATATTAATTTCCATTTAATTTCCATCTTTGTTTTTACTTTCTCTTCATAAAAGTGATGATAATTATTTATAATAATCCAAAGTTCAAAATCAAAAAGTCATATCATGTTCATAATCCCAACATTTACCCTCTTGCCATGTTCTATTCGTATGCTTGCATTCAGATTCGTTATGAATCCAAGGAATTGATGTCGGAAATACCGCAACAGGCTTAAGAAATAAAGACATTACAGAGTATATAGTGCAATAACCAGACACTATTAATAAACTGATGATTGTAGTACTAAATATAATTCTAGTAGGAGTCCAAAAAGTAATGTTTGCTCTGGGAGCTTGAAGTCTAGAGCGCATAATAATTATTCCTGATTTATTGATGTATTTTTATCTTTTAATGGTGTGGTAAAAACCCTTTTTAAAAACTTTTCCCTGCCACATTTATTTTTAACAGTTATCAGTTATCAGTTATCAGTCACGTTTATATTTGGGAAAGTTTAAGTTCCCCACCTTTGAAGGTGGAAGCGCGTTGGTGGCGGGTTTAAATAGAACACCATACACCCGTGTTTACTGTATGACGCTACCGCGTCACGTTGCGCTAACACTGTTCACTGATTTAATAATGTGCAAAACAATTTTTAAACAACTATTATAAATTGAATGTTGTCCTTAAACAAAAGGGTTAATTACTTCCCAATATTGGCATAAGAATTTCCGGAATTGAAAGCTCTTATCCGTAGTTTTTACTAAATAAAAATACTTGTTATTCTTTTTTTAAAGATTAATCGGTAGACTCTGCAAACTCTGTTATAAATATGTTATACAAAAACTTTTCTCAATTTACAGCCGCATAACTACGGTTTTTAAGTAAATAATTGTTACTATACGGTATAGTATATATCATTTAAATCATATGTATTTGAGATTTTAAGGGAAAGATGGGGAGAAATTAACTGTCCCAGGTCAACTATTAAAATATTTTTCTACACAGCGGACAAAAATTTCTACTCCCATAGCTAATGCTGTTTCGTCAAAGTTGAAACGAGGATGATGATGGGGATAAGCTAAACCTTTTTGGGGATTTGCTGAACCTAAAAAGAAATAACAACCAGGAACTTCCTGTAAAAAGAATGACATATCCTCACCACCCATTGTTTGACATTCTGGTACTATCCCCACATCTGTTTCCACAACTTGTTCTGCTACACTTCTGACTAATTCAGCCATGTGGATATCGTTAATTGTGGGTGGGTAAAGTTCCCAGTATTCTAAGTCATAAGTAGCACTATTAATCTGACAAATTCCCGCAATTATTTCCTCAACTCGCTGCTGAATAAATCCTTTTAAATCAAGATTAAAATACCTGACTGTACCGCTCATTCTAGCAGTATCAGCGATGACATTACCTTTAGTTCCTGCGTGAAGTTCTCCTACTGTCACCACAGCCGAATCAATGGGGTTGATGTTACGAGCAACAATAGTTTGTAAAGCATTCACAACTTGAGCAGCAACAACTACTGAATCAACAGTTTGGTGAGGCATTGCACCATGTCCACCTTTTCCTAAAATTGTACAGTGAAATGATTCTACCGCCGCCATCAAGGCACCAGCACGAACACCTACTGTACCTAAAGGTAGATTATTCCATAGATGGAGACCAATAATTGCATCGACATCGGGATTTTTTAATACCCCAGCTTCAATCATCGGTTTAGCACCACCTGGTCCTTCTTCAGCAGGTTGAAAGATAATTTTAATAGTACCAGGAAAACTATCTCTATGTTGTTGTAAATATTTTGCCGTACCAAGGGCGATCGCAGTATGTCCATCATGTCCGCAAGCGTGCATTATTCCCTGGTGTTGTGAGCAGTAAGACACTTCGTTAAGTTCTTGGATTGGTAGAGCATCCATATCGGCACGAATTGCCAATACTCGATGATTTTGATGGGATTCCTTTGGTTTAGTCCCATTAATAGTAGCAACAATACCCGTTTGAGCAATACCAATTTGATGTTCAATTCCCCATTCTGTTAACTTCTGGGAAATAAACTTACTAGTAATTTGCTCGGCAAAAGCCAATTCCGGCTTTTGATGAATCAACCTGCGCCATTCGGTAATTTGTGGATGTAACGAACGAATATCAAGTCTAACGCTAGACAAATTGGCAGATGCACTTGGAAAGCTAGAAACCATAATAATTTTAGATTTTAGATTTTAGATTGAAAATCTGGGGTTGCTGAATCCAACGCCGGAATTTTAGATGTAGAGAGGTGATATATCACGCCCGTTATTTTTTTAAGGTTTGTTAGCTCGGCGTGTCCGATAGGACATAGCCCCTGGATTTATCCGTGGACTTATACTCGCCAGAAGCACCATTATTATTTAATTTATGGGGAATTAATTATGGTCTTCGCAGCGTCTCCCGGAGGGAGATATTACGAATTATACTCACGTCTCCCATTATTAATTAAATAAATAATTTTTCTAATTGTAAATCGGATGCGACTTTTGCTAATTCTTCCAAATCTAAAGGATTTTCTAAATAAGGTAAACATCCTAAAACGGGGATATTTGTTAAGGATTCAATTAAATCTATTGGTGTCCAATCGGCGATTTGTTCAGGTGTTAGTGCTTGAGTACAATTTAAGATGATTCCTATTAAGTGTATTTTTGACTGTCTTGCTAAAGCTACATTTGCTACTGCTTGAGAAATCGCACCCAATTTTATGGGTACAACTAATACTGTAGGTAAACGCCATTCTCCGGCTATATCGGCAACTGTAAATTCATCCGTAACCGGAGAACCCAAACCCCCTAAAGCTTCTACTAAAAGAATATCTCGGCTTTGTTGTAACTGAGTAAAAGTTTGCCAAACTATACCTAAATCTACTTCACGATTTTCCTTAGCTGCGGCTATCGGTGGTGCTAGAGGTGCTTGAAAATACAAGGGTGTAATCTCAGTGTCCGATTGTGATAGCGAAAATAACTTTTGATAAATTTCGCGATCGCCAATTCCCGACTGAATCGGTTTCATGATTCCCAAGCTTTTTTGGGGATGATATTTTTGTAAATAAGCAGCTAAGGCTGTGGTAAATACAGTTTTACCTGCTTCGGTATCAGTTCCAGTAATAAATAATAACAATTTTAGATTTTAGATTTTAGATTTTAGATTATTATAAAGGCTATTGAGTCATTAATAAAAATGTCACAAATTGAAGTTTACGAACGCATCGCCAAAACTGTACTCAATCAATATGCTTTAGTTGACGAAAAAATACAATTTTTAGGCCATAGTGAAAACGTCACCTTTTTTGTGGAAACCGCAACAGAAAAATTCCTTCTTCGTATTCACCAACCAATCTCAGCGTCAACCGATAAGCAATGGCAACAACCAGATATTATCGAATCAGAACTTTTATGGCTTACTGCTTTGTATCGTGATACCGATATAGTAGTGCAAGAGCCGGTACAAAATCAACAAGGTAAATGGATAACAAAACTTATAGAAAATGATACTCTAAATATTTTGTATTGCTCGTTATTACATTGGATTGATGGCAATATTAGTGAAACCAGGGCGAACATCGCAACAAGCTTACCAACTCGGCTTACTAATGGCTCAATTGCATCAACATAGCAGTCAGTGGGAATTACCACAAAATTTTGTCCGTCCAATCTATGATGAAAATCGTCTTAATACAGCACTCCAAGCACTTTACCCAGCAGTATCTAATGGCTTAATTTCAACAGAGCATTACCATCTACTGACAACAGCAACTCAGAAGATTAAAAAGGTGATGCAAAACTTGGAAAAAGTGCAAAATTGGGGATTGATTCATGGGGACTTACATGAAGCTAACTATTTATTTTATAACGAGCAAATTCGACCAATTGATTTTTCTCGTTGTGGCTTCGGATATTATCTTTATGATATTGCTCAGTCAATTGATCATCTAATTCCTGAACTGAGAACTTCTTTTTTTGCAGGTTATCAAACTATTCGTAATTTACCTGCAAATTATCTACGGATAACAGAAGGATTTTCTATCATGGCATCCCTAGAGGTTTTCGCTTTTCATGTTAACAATCCCCAACAACATCAATGGCTTTCAGATACCGTTCAATATGTAGCTCAAAAACACATTCCGAAATATCTTGAAGATAAGTCGTTTTTGCTTGATATTTATTAAACTATTTTATAAATCATTTTACTTGTATTTGAATTTAATTTGATCTAAATCTAATTTCCCAAATATCAAAAATCACAAATACGTCCAAACAGATTATATATAAATTTTATTTTACATGAAAAGTGATTTAGGCAACATCTAAAAAACAAGATAATTTGGTTAAATAAATAAAAATACTCTCATTAATAATGACTTCATTCTCAACAGAATGATTTTTGCTTAAGTTTTGTTGCAAAATACTGAACTTTTTTGGTGTTTATATGTAGACTTGTATCTTTTTCTCAGTGATAAAGGTGTTTTGCGTAACTTCAAAAATAATAAAACCGTATTTTGACTGAGAAAAGCTGAATTTGTTGAAATTAAATTAGATTGTAAATATTGTAAATATGGCTTGTTGAAAAACAACTAGATTTTTGAGTATTGGATTTTACTATCAAAGTAAAAAAATAGTATTTACATTGAGAAAAATCCGGGATTATATAACTGCCGGATGTCAAAATTGCTGCAAATAAATTTATTTGGAGTTGATTTATGGATATTGGCGATCGCCAAAGTGACGATAAAAACCAAATTCGATGGATTTTCAGTTAAAGTAAATCAACTCTGTTTTATTGCTTGAGAATTGATTTTTTGATCGAAATTACTTCCTATTTCAAGGAGTTGTTGAATCCGACTCAGATTGCGGAGTGGGTTGCATAGTTGGGTTAATTGTTTTGTCTTCGGAAGGAGTTGGTTTGAGTATGGAGGGAACTTTAATTGGTGGTAGACTTAGACTGGGGGAGTCGGAATTTGGAACGTTATCATCTGATGGTGTCGGTGTTTCTTCTATTGGTGTCGGAGTCTCTTCTGTCGGTGTTGGTGTTGGTGTTGGTGTTGGTAGTTCTGGTTCTCGCAACCGGACTCTCAAGATATATTGGGCTTCTTGAATATCTGGTAGATTGTTTAACTCAATAGTATATTGACCAGTAAAAGGTAACTTCCCTTCATAGAAACTGACTTGTCGGGCAGCATTATCAATTAACTCTTGATTTGGGCCTAATACTGATAACGAGACACCGTTTTCTTCAACTAATATTGCTGTAAAACTTTGTTCTTCTTGACCGTCAAAAGTGTACTGAATAGTTTGATTAGCTTTCAATCTACCTCTAATAGTCGCTGTGTTAGAAAGTCCTAGATTCAACCGTTTGCTAAAAACAATCGGTTCATTATTAGGTGTTGGTGTTGGTGTGAGAAAAGGAGAAGCAAAAGTTTGTGGGGGAGGTGATTGTGTTTGAGAATCTGATGCATTGCGAATAGTTCTGACCAAAGCCCAAGAACCCAACCCCGCAAATGCGACTACAAGCGCAGCGATTGCTCCTACAGCCAAGGGATTATCTACAACCGAATCTTGTCGTGGTGGTGGAATTACCGGGTCAGGTTGACGACGAGGTGGTTGTACTGGGTCAAGTCTACCACCAACAGCTACTGTCCGCATTCCCGATAAGTCGGGTTTGGCTGCGGTAGGTTGATTTAAAAAATCAAATGCTTCCAAAACCTCCATTACACTTTGATAACGACCACCAGGTTTGTTGCTCAACATTCGATTCAAAATTTGAGCAAATCGGGGATTAACACTCACCCAGCGCTGCCAATTCCAACTTAAGAGGTTGTCATCAAATAATTCTGTGGGTTCCTTCCCAGTAAGTAAAACGATCGCACTCACAGCTAAAGCATACAAATCGCTGCTAGGATAAGCTTGACCTGTTTGAATTTGCTCGCTGGGGCAATAACCTGGTTTGCCAACATAAGTTTCAGGAGTAGTCGATCGCGAACGCAATCGGGTAGCCAATTCTTTAACTACCCCAAAATCGATTAAAACCGGCAATTTATCACTTTCACGCATGATAATATTATCCGGTGAAATATCGCGGTGAATGATTCCCTTACCATGAATATAATCTAATACTGGCAACAACGAACGCATCAAACGCAATACTTCCGCTTCCGTAAAAGCACCACCTACAGTTTTCCGTTCTGCGAGTAAATCGTAGTAAGTTTTTCCCTCAACGTAATCCTGTACCAAAAATAAGCGCTGGTCTTGTTCAAACTTTTCGCGAAACTGAGGAATTTGTGGATGTTTAATTTGATACAAAATAGCCGCTTCTCTAGCAAAAAGTTCCTGTGCTTTTTCCCAAGCAGAGGTTCCTGTAGCATTGGGAATTAACTCTTTAATAGCGCAAAGTTCGTTAAAACGTCTTTGGTCTTCTGCTAAATAGGTTCTACCGAATCCCCCTTGACCCAAAATTTTAATAATTTTATAACGATTTTGTAATACAGTATCGGCGCTAATTGGTGGTTGCATAATCCAATGATTTTTATGTCGTTTAAATAGGGAGCAGGGAATTATAACCTTTAACCATTTTGTCTAATTTCCCAATGGGTCAAAAGATAAACAAGCTACCTTTAAGAAAAAATTAAGTTTAAGGGAATTAGAAGTAAAGATAATCACTTATTATTTTTCAAATAGAATATAAATACATATTTTAGAAACATACTCTATATTTAGAGGTATTTTTTGTCAATTAATTCGACTCAAATTTACTTTTGTTGGCAAGTAGTTGTAAAGAGCTAAATCGACAAGACTGAAAACTGAGTAAAATCGAGCAATTAGGGTATACACGTACTTATTTGCCATATAATTGTCGGATTTAGAACATTAAACCGGATATCCTAGGTGATCAACAAGAGCATTAATATTCTAAAATATTTAATTACTGTAAAATTTAGATAACATAAGTACTTATACTCAAAAATACAGATAGGTTTATATATTAATACATTAGTTGAGAATTAAGTGAATTAACCAACCATTAAAAGCCTCATGGGATTTGAAGTTATAAATAATTACGAGTCAGAGAAATATAAATTCCAGAAAAATATACTTTAAATGCGATTTTTTGAGTTTTGTAAAATCTGTAAAGATCGGAGTTTAAAGCTCAATTAATATTCATATATGATTTTTATTCGCAAAAAAAAACTATAAATAGGTCTGGTTAAACTAGTTAATATCAGTTAAGCTGACAATGGTTTATTTATCATCGGTGAAAAGGAAAATTGATAAAAATGGATAGTTAGATGGAGGGATGTCTGAGCATATAAATCAAAGTTTTTGCCGAAATAACAATCAATAATGGGTGACTATTTAAGTTCGATAAGTAAAATCTCTAATCATAGGATTGCCATGAATGCACAACAAGGGGCTGCTGTGCTGAGTACTGCCACTTTAAAAATGCAACCAGCAGCAAGCGGACCGACAGATAATCATCGTCTGCGACTGTTCTCTGGTTCTGCTAATGTACCATTATCTCAAGAAATTGCCCGTTATTTGGGTATGGATTTGGGACCAATGATTCGTAAAAGATTCGCGGATGGCGAAATTTACGTGCAAATACAAGAATCGATTCGGGGCTGCGATGTTTATTTAATTCAGCCCTCTTGTCATCCGGTGAACGACAATTTGATGGAATTGTTAGTCATGATTGATGCTTGTCGTCGAGCATCTGCGCGGCAGATAACAGCAGTAATTCCCTATTATGGCTACGCTCGTGCCGATCGAAAAACGGCAGGAAGAGAGTCAATTACAGCCAAACTGGTAGCGAATTTAATCACCGAAGCAGGTGCCAACCGGATTTTGGCAATGGATTTACATTCGGCACAAATACAGGGTTATTTCGATATCCCCTTAGACCATGTTTACAGCGTACCAGTAATTCTGGAATATTTGGCAAGTAAAAACTTGTCCGATATTGTCGTTGTTTCCCCGGATGTGGGTGGTGTTGCCAGAGCTAGGTCATTTGCGAAAAAGCTGAATGATGCACCTTTGGCAATTATTGATAAACGTCGTCAAGCTCACAACGTCGCTGAAGTCTTGAACGTGATTGGTGACGTTGAAGGTAAAACAGCCATCATGGTAGATGACATGATTGATACTGCTGGAACTATCTCTCAAGGAGCGCGTTTACTGCGTGAAGAAGGAGCGCGTCAGGTATATGCTTGTGCAACACATCCTGTCTTCTCTCCTCCGGCAATTGAAAGGCTTGCTAGCGGTTTATTTGAAGAAGTGATTGTGACTAATACAATTCCTTTAGATGAGAGTAAACGCTTTCCTCAATTAGTAACACTTTCAGTAGCTAATCTTTTCGGAGAAACTATTTGGCGAATTCACGAAGATAGTTCTGTCAGCAGTATGTTCCGTTGAGGAATCAATTTTAAGTGAATAAATATCAAGGATGAAGTTAACGGTTGGTAATCTTCATCCTTGATTTTTTATTAATTAGGAAAGAAGTATTTACGATTAAGTTTGTTTTTGAATCTTGATATCTCTTTTTCCCCAAGATTTGAGTGAAGTGTTGTTGATTAAAATTTTTTCAGAGCATTGGCTTCACAAAAAAACCAAACTTCATCAGTTGTATTTTTTGGTCTATTTGTTTGAGCAAAAGAAACAATAAAATCCATCTCTTCTAAATCATTGTATTCATTAAGGTATCCTCCTTTTCTGACTATTTTTGTAATTTGTAAATTGATTAAACAATCATTAGACTGAATATCAATTAACTCATCTTTAACTAATCTATTGTTGGTACTAAAATTTATAGTGATACAAGATGTTTCATCAAACATATGACTTCCTAATTTACTATCATTTAAAGTTTCAAGGTCTACAATAATTTCGTAATGATATCTTTTCATTTTATACTCTCAAGTTTTTTTTTTAATTTCATATTATTTCAAGAATTACGTTAGCGGCTAACCAAACTTCCCGTAGGCATTGCGTGACGCGGCAGCATAATTACTGTCACAATACCAGATTGGTGCGTGATACCACAAGCGTTATATAGCGGTTTTCGGTTGAGTAAAATATATTCTTGTGGGGTGGATATCCTTGTCCGCCCGATTTTTTTTAACCAATTTTATTTGTATTGCACCCAATTGAAACCGCTATATTTATGTACAAAATCACTCTAAATTTCACACACCCTACAATAAATAAAAAATGCGCAAGTTGTGTAAGTCCATATTTATTAAACATGAGAAAAATATCAAAAATTATATCAAGAAAAAGTGCGTTACACTTTGGCGTAACACACTTCAAAAAACAACCTATTCTTCTGGTATATGTTGTCGAATAATTTTTTGTAAATAGCTCATATCTTCTAAAGATTGAGGTGCTGGATAAATCGGACTATTTGGATTTGAAAACTTGTCTAAATAAAATTCAAAAGCTGTATTATCATCTCGATGCTCTAACATATATTGACGTAACTCTTTTCTACTCATTGAGTCAAAATCTGGAGTACTCATTCTACAAACCTCCACTCACCGTTTTCTAAAATTAATAATTCGATTTCTTCTCCAGCCAGAAAATAAACTCTTTTTGTCCTTTCATCTATCCGAATAAGACTAATTGTTTGATACATACTAGTTATAGAAGCACTAAGAACAAAACAAGTTTTTAACTGTTCCATTGTTGGTAATCCTACTATATTCATGGTAAATACACCGCGAAAATTTAGCCACTATTTTTATTATCCGACAGCATCTATAAGCTGCGAAGCTTGAAAAAAGGTGCGTTACGTGCTTAGGCAATAACACACCCTACAAATGTTTAACTCCTAACTCCTAACTCTTAATTCCTAACTCTTCTAAAACCTTTTAATAATCGCTTCAGCAAACTCGGAACATTTCAAAGGTTCAACTTTCGGTTCCATTAATCTGGCTAAATCGTAGGTAACTTGTTGATTGGCGATCGCAATACCCAAACCTTGCTTAATTAAATCTGCTGCTTCTTGCCAACCCATGAATTCCAACATCATGACACCGGATAATATCACAGAACCGGGGTTAATTCGGTCTAAACCAGCGTGTTTGGGTGCTGTACCGTGAGTTGCTTCAAATATCGCTGCATCGTCGCCAATATTCGCTCCTGGCCCCATTCCTAACCCTCCAACGATAGCGGCAGCAGCATCTGATAAATAATCACCGTTGAGGTTCATTGTTGCCAAAATTGAATACTCATCGGGACGGGTTTGAATTTGTTGGAAAATACTATCGGCAATGCGGTCATTAACCATAATTTTCTCTTTCCACTTACCGTTACCATGAGTTTCCCAAATTGAGTTAAGAACTGTTTCAACTTCCTTGACAATTTGCTCTTTCTTATCTTGTGTCAGGGAATCGTAACCGGGATCAATCATCCGAGCATTTTCTTCAGAAGAAATATCAGATTTATTTTCCTTGTTGCCTAAAATCCAAGATTCCCGTTCGGTAACGCATTCGTCACGAAATTCTGAAGTTACCAATTCGTAACCCCAATCCCGGAAAGCACCCTCGGTATACTTCATAATGTTGCCCTTATGCACTAAAGTCACCTGCTGCTTTTCCTTGGGCAACTGTAAAGCTTGTTTGATGGCACGACGTACCAAACGCTGGGAACCAGTTTTACTGATGGGTTTAATTCCAATCCCAGAATCGAGAGGAATTTGCTTTTTACCATGTTCGGGAGTTGCGGGAATCAATTCTTCGTTGAGCAATTTAATCAGTTTATTGGCAATTTCATCACCTTGTTTCCACTCAATTCCCAGATAAATATCCTCAGTATTTTCGCGATAAACTATCACATCGAGTTTTTCCGGATTTTTGTGAGGAGAAGGAGTACCGGCGTAGTAACGACAAGGACGTACACAGGCATAAAGTTGAAAAATTTGTCGTAAAGCTACATTTAATGAACGAATTCCCCCACCGATGGGAGTTGTCAAAGGACCTTTAATCGCAACACCATACTCTTTAATTGCCGTCAAAGTATCTTCGGGTAAATACTGATAAGTACCGTATAAATCGCAAGCTTCATCACCAGCGTAAACTTTAAACCAGCTAATTTTCCGCTTACCGTCATAAGCCTTGGAGACAGCAGCATCCAAAACTTTTTGCGTAGCGGGCCAAATATCAATACCCGTACCATCACCGCGAATAAAAGGAATAATGGGGTTATCGGGAACTTGTGGTTCACCGTTGACAAAAGTAATCTTTTCTCCGCTTGTGGGGGGTTTAATTTTTTCGTACATGACACACTCCTTTGGGATTAAACAACAAGATTTTTAGCTTAGTCAATTTCTACCTGAAAAGAAAATTTAGAGTTAGAAAGACTAGCAAATTTTGTTTGATCTTGCTTTTATTAAACTAAGATGCAATTTTTGAGGAAATTTTTAATGAAATTTTTAAATTCTGTGTTACTGCAATCATGTAGAGGTGCATTTCTTGAATATACAGCAAAATTGTCAAATAGCTCAACAAAAAGCTAGGCTGGAAAAAGTTATGAGCATAATTTATCAGTTCGTGAGAAAATATTTTACTAGAAGGGAAAGATACAGGTAAGCTATAGCAGCACAATATTTTTTAAAGAGGTGCGATTATTCCTCCTTAAAATGGCTATCAGTCCAAAACTGTCTTTGAAGAATAAAAATAGCCGTTTCTAACCCTAAAACTTCTTCATTATTAATTGAATTGCGTTTCACGACAAAAAGCATGACAGACCCAATGATTCAAAACAGCACTAGTAACAGCGATTTCGACTTTCTTCTGATGCAGTTAATCGCAGGGTCTGAAAAAAACCAGCAGGAATTAGTGGAAAAACTGGCGATTTCTGGAATAGAAGGATTAAAAGTGCTGATGGAGTTTTTATCGAAGCGTCGGGATGTTGCAGCAAATTTAGTAGACGGTAAGGTCTATCAAATTCTTTATCAATCGAATTTTACCGAAACTAAAGAATTTTTACAAATTAATTTTCCCCAAGGAATTGTACCACTAAAATCGGATTGCAATATCGATTACACCCAACTGCAAAAATTATTAGCAAACCAAGATTTTCAAGAAGCTGACCGTTTGACACTACAAAAGATGTGTGAACTTTCCGGAGAAGAAGCGTTAAAAAGAAAATGGCTGTATTTTACCGAAGTAGAAAAATTTCCCGTTACTGATTTACAAACAATTAATAATTTGTGGTTAATTCATTCTCAAGGTAAATTCGGCTTTTCCATACAGCGGGAAATTTGGTTGGGTTTGAGGAAAAATTGGGAAAATCTCTGGGTAAAAATTGGTTGGAAAAATGGGAATAACTGGACACGCTATCCCAATGAATTTATCTGGAATTTGGATGCACCTAAAGGTCATTTACCTTTGTCAAATCAATTGCGTGGAGTCAGAGCAATTTCCTCTTTGTTGTCTCATCCGGCTTGGGAAAAGTAACTAGAATTTTGGATACTTCGACAAGCTCAGCACAAGTTTGAGATTTTGGATTTTAGATTGAAAATTAATGTCTTTCAATGTTTCGTTCAGTATTGATAATTCAGCAAAATGGTATCAGAAATGAGGAATAATGATAAATACAGGTAAGCAAGAATTCTATGTAATTATTGAGCGGGATGAAGATGGATATTATATCGGAGAAGTTCCGCAACTCAAAGCTTGTTATTCTCAAGGAGAAACAATTGATGAGTTGATGGAAAACATTAAAGAAGTTATAGAACTTTGTTTAGAAGAGAATAATGAAAAAATCTCCGAATTTGTCGGGATTCAAAAGGTAGTAATTTAATGCCCAAATTACCAGTTTTAACAGGTGATGCTGTTATTCATGCTTTAGAAAAAACTGGCTTTGAAATAGTACGGCAAAAAGGTAGTCACGTGCGTATGCAACATACTGATGGACGAGTAGTGACAATACCAATTCATGCTGGGAAAACTCTTGGTAAAGGATTGTTACGTAAAATTTTGCGAGATGCTGAAATATCTAAGGATGAATTTATAGAATTACTTGAATAACTTTCTTAAATCCCAATCCAAAATCTAAAATCTAAAATCTAAAATTCACATGGCAAACGTTACTTTAGAAAGTATCAAACGTAAATTTAACAACGTCACGGCTATCGATGACATTACATTCACTATTCCTGATGGTGAGTTTTGGGTTTTGGTAGGTCCTTCGGGATGCGGGAAGTCTACTATTTTACGAACTATTGCGGGTTTAGAATCTGCTACATCCGGTAAACTTTTTATTGGGGATAAGTTGATGAATAATGTCCCTGCAAGAGCGCGAGATGTGGCGATGGTGTTTCAAAATTATGCCTTGTACCCCCATATGAGTGTCGCGGAAAATATCGCTTTTGGGCTGAAAATGCGGAAATTTGACTCTAAATTGATTCGAGAAAGAGTCGATACTGTTGCGCGATCGCTATCCTTGGAACATCTACTCGATCGTAAACCCAAACAACTTTCCGGGGGACAACAACAACGGGTAGCTTTAGGAAGGGCGATCGCTCGTCAACCCCAAGTATTTTTACTAGATGAACCGTTGTCAAATTTAGATGCACAGTTACGAGATGATACGCGGGCTGAGTTGAAAGAACTACATCAAGATATTGGTATTACTACGGTATATGTCACCCATGACCAAGTGGAAGCAATGACCTTAGCGGATAAAATTGTAGTGTTGAGTGGCGGACGTATTCAGCAAATTGGCGAGCCACAAAGTATTTACGCTCATCCCGTTAACCGGATGGTGGCAACTTTTTTAGGAAATCCACCAATGAATATTATACCGGCGAAGTATACCGCTGCAGGTTTTGATATCAACGGACAAATTTTAACTATTCCCAGTGATTTAAAAGAGAAATTACGTTTACCAGAAGGACAAACTTTTGATTTAGGTATTCGTCCAGAAGATATCCAAATTCAGAATCAATCTCAAGGGGAGGTTTTACAAGTAGAAGTGAAATTAGTCGAACCATTGGGCAGAGAAACCTTGATTCGCGTCACAGTACTCGGTACTGGAATAATATTAAACGTGCAAACCAGTGGAAATATCCGTTTAAGTCCTGGTGATAAATTGAATTTACAATTAGATTTGCAAAAATTATTTTTATTTGATTCCACTAGTGGCGATAAGTTATATCCGTCAATTAGTTGACAGTTGACAGTTCCTGATTACCAATTTATCACCTTTGACCTGTAACCTTTGACCTTTGACCTTTATATTTGTATTTTATAGACTTGCATTAGATAAGTTTTATATTTAATCTTTTTGTATCTAGCTATTAAAATAAATTTCTTCAACCCGCGCAGGCGGGTTTTGCTTGTGTAGCCGCGATTTCAATCGCCAGGTGGTGCATATCTAATCATTAATTAATTAATAATACAAAATACTCATATTAACTTCCATGCAGCCCAAATCAAATAATTTCCTCAAATTTATTCCTTTAATTGGGGGTATTATTGTAATTTCTACTGGTTTATTAGCTTTAAATTTTTATTCTAAAAGCGAAAATAAAAGTGATTCTCCAGTTTCTCTAGAAAAAACAATATCTCCTTTGAATTTAGAGCAATTTTGTCAAAAATATCAAACTGTAGATAGAAATTTACAGCCTTGGAATGAGGAAAGTTTATCTCAACAAAAAGTGTTGGTAAAAACACAAACTGATGCTGATATTCCTCTTTCATTGGATGCTGTAATTTTACCAGAAATTAACAGTGAAGCGAGAAAAGCTAAAGTCCCGATAGCAATGTATCATGATATTTTGCCGAAAAAAGAAGTATTTTTTGATGTTACCCCAGAAGAATTAGAATCTCATTTTGAATTAATCAAATCTAAAGGTGTAACTCCCATTAGTTTAGACCAATTAATTATTCATTTACGTACCGGAAGTCCATTACCAGAAAAGCCGATTTTACTTTCATTTGATGATGGTTATGGTGGTCATTATGAATACGTTTATCCATTACTTAAAAAGTACAACTATCCGGCAATTTTCTCAGTTTATACTAAAAATATGGGAATTAATACAGGTCGCTCCCATGTCACATGGGAGCAACTGAAAATTATGGCTGCTGACTCTTTGGTAACTATAGCCGCTCATAGTAAAACTCATCCACCAGATTTAACTAAGTTATCTGATGAAGAACTTGTTCCAGAAATAGTAGAGTCTAAGGAATTACTAGAGAACAATTTGGGTAAATCAATCCGCTACTTTACCTATCCTACTGGTAAAAATGACGAGCGAGTGAGAAAATTGGTACAAGAAGCTGGATATATCGCAGCTTTAGCAATGAACGACTTAGATGAAATGTTTGCTGGAGAGTCGGAGAATTTGTTAACTATTGGACGCTTTGGGCAGTCTCGTTTGCAAGAAATGGTTGATCAAGCTTCGGGAGGAAAAGCGATTTCTTGTTCGGAATATTTACAGCCAAAATCACAACCAAAATCACAACCAATCCCGGAAAGCTGATACTTCATCGACACCAATTTCAAAGGATGTTGCTTTACCAGGAGGGGGATTTACTCGAATTATCGCACTGGAAGCAAGGGGTTGAAGTTTCATGCCTAATTGCACAATATTGCTCACTATATGCCAGTAAGTTATGATATCTGGACAGTGAATTACTAATGTTAGATATTCTGTGTCAATGGTGAGATACCAAAAACAATTTGATAGTAATGCTTGGGTAATACCGTCACAAGTTTCGTAGAAACATTTGCCGGTACTTCTTTCTA
This sequence comes from Richelia sp. SL_2_1, assembly GCA_012033205.1. GTDB lineage: Bacteria > Cyanobacteriota > Cyanobacteriia > Cyanobacteriales > Nostocaceae > Rivularia. The sequence continues at coordinate 23,636 of JAAUSO010000099.1, forward strand.
ATTCTAGAAGTAACATTTTGTCGCTTTTTGTTACCTCATTCGGTGGTAAATCATCCGCATGAATGAAGGATTTATTCATAATAATACAAGCCCTTTGTATCTAATCTGAGTTAGGTTAATTGGGCAATAAACTCTTGGTTTTACGTTCAGTTGAAAACGGTTTTGAGTTAGAGAGATAATTATTCCTAGCGAATAAATCGGGTCATTTGATAGACACAATATCGCCAATACTCGCCAATTATTAATTGATCAAGGAATAATTTACTATTACCATTACCCTGAAGTACAATTTTCAACACCAAATTATTCTATTTAGAAACCCATTGTAAATCCAGCCACATACGCGGATCGGATTCTTTGATCTTTGACATTGGATCACGCAGTAAACGTGAAGCATTGCGAAATACAACCTGGACTAATCCCATATTTTCCGCAACATCCATTAGTATTTGTTTATGACTTTGTACATAACATATGATGTCTTCTGGACAATAAATCCCTAAGTGTCGTAAACGTTTAGGAGGTCGTCCCCAGTAAGTTGTGATTACTTTCACATAACAGCCATCAAGGACTTCTCCTACTCTTGGATAATACTCATTGATGACTCGAATATATTCCTTAGCAAGAGTCTCTTCGCTAATCATTTGACTACATATTTCTGTAGATTATAAGACATTATTAATATAACATAACATCAATTATAAAAACTATGACTATTGAAGGATTTATTTTTTATTGGATTTTGATTAATAGTATTTATATTTAATAATAATAGTTAGAAATGAGGGAAAAATAACAGTTAATTTATGGTAGCTTTATTTAGTAATAATAATTAGAAAATAAAAAAAATAACAGTCAACTTTTAACTGTCAACTGTCAACGGTTATAAATTATCGAGAATTGCGTTCACAAACTAAAA
>JAAUSO010000324.1 GCA_012033205.1 Richelia sp. SL_2_1
CCTGTTGAGCTCCAACCAGTATGGTACTCAATTTACGAAAAACAGTCCGACCAGTTCGAGTACTCCTGTTGAGCCAACCCAGTAGGTACTCAATTAGAAAAAACAGCCATCATCAGTACTACCTGTTGAGCCAACCAGTAGTACTACTCGAAGAAGCTGCGGCGAAGGTACGGGCAGAATACACTGGAGAACTATTACTAAGAAAAGCGGTAAACAATACCAACAGGCTTGGTATGATTGGCAGCTAAAAAGTGGTGAAAAAACAGTTTATAAAAGCACTTATATTTCCAAACAGATATTATCCCAAGTGCAACAACTGGAGTCACAGAAATCGCCAGTAAAGGAAATTTTACAGTTATTAGGAATAAAGTTGTAGTTGTTAAATCTAAAGATTATGGCATTTAATGTCTGTGTGCGATGCCTTTGACGGTTTGTCTAAAGACACGCTGACGCAAACGCGAAGCGACCATCGCACCTCCAGATTATATTCGCCAGATATGCAAGCAGCAGCGACGTGCCTTTAGGCATCGGCTTCGCCTATCGCAGTTTTGAAAAGCTTGGGGAGTTGAAATACAAGGATTTTTCAAAAACAGTAATCCCTTTTCCCTTTATACTTACTTTGGATGATGAAGATGTATTTTAATTATTGAGATTTCTCTTAGTCCACAGCCATGTTAACAACCCCGCAGCAATGGTAGCCAGAACACTCCAAAGTAAAGAAGATACCATCGGATGAACTGGATGATCGGGGTTAAGAGGTTTGAAGGGCTTGTCAATATGTGCTGAAATTGAAGCAGCAGCGATCGCACCACTACCTAATCCCACACCGACTACCTGGATAGTACGCTCCAAAGACTTATCGTGTTCTGCTTTTTTTGCATTTAGTTTTATTTTTTCTGCCTCTAATTCTGCTTGTTCGATTTCTACAATACCCCGGATAGAGTTTATAATTTCACTATATAGTTCTCTGCCTGTGGTGAGATAAGATAGGTCTACTTTAATTTGCTCTGCTAATTTATTAAGAGCATGATTTAAAAATTCTTGTAAAAATTGTAAATTGTCTCTATCTTTAAGACTTATTTTTTGTAATTCTTGTAAAACAATTTTATAGTTTTTACAATTCGTTTCTATAGTAGCATTTTGAATTTCTAAGTCTCGCAAGTGACGAGTATAATCAAATGCTTGAAAACTTAAATTTCTGAGTATATTATTGAATTTTTGTAATCTTTCGTTTGATTCTTTGGGTAGTTTTTTAATACTTTCAACAGTCTCTTTTAATGTTTGATAAAGTTCTTTTGCTTCTTGATAGGATTTACGAGATTCTGAATAAGCAAATAGAATTTTACTCCGATAACATAACAAATAAATTAAAGGTTGATAATATGAGTTTGTCTCCGCTAAATTTTCAGTAACAAATACGCTGTTAAACCAAATTAATATATGTATACTTTTACCAGGTTCTTCTTGACCGTTATCATACTCAAATATAGGGCTACCGAAAAAAAATCCGGATGATAAAAAATCTTTTTTTATTTCTATTTCTGGAACTAATACTTCCAGGCATTCCTTTGCTAATGTTTGATAATCTTTGATTGTATCCACAGGTTGGGCAAAAAGCAACAAGGTTTGTCCTAGAAAATTATCTTTTAAAGAGGATTTAATATTTTTAGGTAGTGAAAAATATTTTGGATTTAATTCGTTTAAATCTGCTAACTTAACAGCATCAGATGTAGAGCTAAGACTAATGTCGAGAGCATTTATATCATGGATTTGTAAAGGATAGACTGCACCTTTTATTTGGTGTTGAATATTTGGAATCGAAAAACTAATCAAACCTGGTTCTTTTAATAATTCTAAATAGTCACTGTCTGGGTAATCTTGAGTTGCTGGTAAGCCAATTTCATCATTGTGTTTTCTTAGTTTATCTTTAAAGCCTTCGAGTTCTTTTATATTTAGGTCTTTGCCTAAATTCTCACACCATTCCCAAATTAAATTAGCATCTTCCTCTGGTTTGTCACTTTGAGTTAATTCGTTACGCAGATGAAATGCGAAGAGAGTCAATGTTAATTTGCGAAGTTTACTTTCAAATTCTTTTTTATACATTGTTAATCTTGTTCTTTTGGATTATTACTAATAGAATCAGAAGCTTTTTTAATAGAATTTTCAAGCAGTTTTTTGTTTATATCTGAATTGTTTTGAGGCTTTGTAAAACCACCATTATTTGGGGATAATTTTTCTTGTGAATCATTTGGGATTAATCTTGCTGGATCAATTGGGATTAATTTTTCTTGTGAATCATCAGGTTTTAGAATTGTATATTGAGCATCCCGGATTGTAGGACGTTGTAGATACCAAGCAGAAATAAACTTTGAGAGTTCTTCTATATCATCTTTCAATGAAGCAACTTCCTTTTCTAATTCTTCAAGTTCTTGACAAGAAAAAAGTGACGGTTGATTGTTTAAGAGTTCAATAAAAGCTTTAATATTTTGTTCAGAAAAAGATGACATAATTTGACTCCATTTTTAGATTATTTACCAATTGCACAGAATGCAGCCCAATAATAAGGTGACTCAAAAGGTTTACTGTTAGGAGGTTTACGGAATAAAGAGGACTGTAATTGTACTATGTGTTCGGGATTATGAAATTTGTTACTTGCCCACTCCTCTAATTCCTGTTTTGTCGCGTTTCGCAGCCAAGTTTGGGCTTCTTTGAGAGCAAGTGGAACATCAAGATTTTGTAGATTTTCATAAAATTTAATCATTAATAAAGCTGTAGAAATATCACTTACATTCCACAAACTGCTAACTACACTAGGGCTACCAGCACGGATAAATCCACTTGGTAAACCAATGTATTCATCAGTATTTCCTAAATTAGTTAAACCAGTTTCACAAGCTGAAAGGACGACAAGACGACAATTTCCTAAGTTTAATTGGAAGATATCTTCCAATGTGAGGCATTTCTCTAAATCAATTGCTACGTTATCAGAAACTTTTAAAAACCGTGATGAATCAGCATCAGCAGGAATGGGAGAAATTCTAGCATTCGCTAATATCAAAGCTGATTTTAACGATGATTCTCGATTAAAATAACCATGACAAGAAAAGTGAAGTAAATATGCATCATTAAGATGATTGGCATTGGGTTGTTGTGACAAAGAAAATTTTGTAGCAGCATTTTGTTTGATGATGTAGTGACTTTTAAAGTTTGCAGCTATTGTTTCAACTTCGATATCAGTAAACGGTAAATCTTCGATAGGGTTTTGAATTGCGAAAAGGTGACGTGATTGTCGAGGTTTTTGTAATTTTTGTTGTGCATACTGCAACAGTTGGCAACTGGGTGCGTAACTCACACCATCTGAGAACTTATCAATTAAATATTTCCCAGATGATAAAGGTAAAACATGGAGGGGTAATAGGTGTAAATCAAGATGGGGAACTAAAATTACCTTTTTGCAATGAGACGGTACAAGGGAGACAATTTGATCAATCTGTAAAATTGAAGCTAGTTCAGTGAGTTGATTGGTTAATTGAACAATCCACTGTTTTGTCTTCATAGTAAAGTACCAAATATTTTTTAGTCCAATGTAAAAGTTTTTCTAAACTCTCAGCTTGAGAGTGCCAAATTATAGGTTGATCATTGTCGCAAGTAATAATAAAAACCTTAAAACAATCATCAAATATGTAGAATTGGATAATCGCTGTTTCTTTATCTAATAGCTTTTTGATTTCCTCAAACTGAATTGGCTTATAAGGAAACAGTTCGTTGAAGCGCTGACGAAGTTTATTTATATGGGTGGAATCGGGTTTTTCTTCAGCAGCAAGTCGGCGTTTTTCTATATCAATATCTTGTCTTAGTTGTCGTAGTTTGCTTATTACATTTTCTGGAATATCTCCCGCAGGATATATATCTTTAATGGCAAGAAGTTCCGTTAAATTTCGAGTTTTACTACGCTCAATATATTCTATTGCCTTGGTGTCTTCTTTTAATTGCAGACACACTTTTACCATGTTGTGATAAAGTTTGTTCCATTCTTCTGCTTGCTTGCGTTTAGTTTCATCGCCAGAAACGATTTCACCACGTAAAGATTCTACAGTCTCAATGGCTTGTTCAAAAGTTGTGTAAGCTTCGTTGAAGCGTTTTGCGTCTTGGTAAGTTAACCCCAAATTAAATAAAGTGTCTGCATTGTCTTGAGGGAAGTCGTTGCGGGTGTAAACAATTAAAGCATCTTGATAACAATTAATGGCTTGTTCAATATTGTCTGCTTTATCCCCTTTTATTCTCTCCCTGTAGGCATTCCCCCAAATTATATTGTGTCATCGCCCAATC
>JAAUSO010000325.1 GCA_012033205.1 Richelia sp. SL_2_1
TATCCTACATGCCCAAATATTCAGCGTCTTTCAATGCTTTACCACGCAACAATCTAGAATCATCTTGACAGTTTGCAGCAACCCAAGCTGATAATGCTTCCGAATATGGTCTTAAATTCATAAGTGCTTTTTCTACCCAATTCAAATCAAAAACACTTGCATAAATGCGGTTATAAACTCTTAAATATCCCTGCTGTTCTACGACTAATCCAGATAAACGTAACTCTATTTGTTCTGGACTATCTTCGGCAGGTATTCGTCCTAATTGTAAAATTTTCTGATACAACCAAGTAATGCACCTGTATTATGTTTGCTCCTCAAAATTCTATCTTTGATAGTTTTTAAATGTGGTGGTTCATCTTGAGATTCCCAATTTTCAATTATTTCTTGTCTAACAATATTTTCTACATCATGACTTGTTAATTGCGGAAAACTTGCTAATAAATCGCATAATTTCTGTGTAAGTAATGGTTGTCCTCCAGTCCAATCTAAAACTTCTTGTAAAACAGCTTGGGGATTTTCAATTTCTTTCAATCCTGCTGCTAAAGGTGTAATCTCATCTATTTGAAAACCATTAACTTGAATCGCACTACCAATATTAAAAGGTGTTCTAACTTTATCAGCGATTAAATCGCTTGGTGTTGCAACTCCTAAAAGTACAAAAGTAAGCCGATTAAACTCTTTATTAAGATTACGTTTCTCATAGCAGCTTCTAATCCAAGAGAAAAAGTCATCGCAGGGAAAATTTAAACTTAAAATACTATCGATTTCATCAATAAAGATAACTATTTTAGATTTGATTTTTTCTAATAATATTTCTTCAATAAATATATCCAAACGCTGTAAGGGAGATAGTTCGGAATTTTTCTTCCAAGATGTTCTAATAAACTCGCTGGGATTAGCTATACCAAAATTAGCTACCAAAGTGTAAACAATTCCTGCATACCATTGTTCTGGATTTATATCTTTACTACCACGTCCAGAAATATCAATTGTTGTACAAGCGATTCCTTCAGCTTGCAATCCTTTGATGGCGCGAACTTGTAAGCTGGTTTTACCCATTTGTCGAGAATTAAAAATATAGCAAAAGTTGCCTGCTTTTAATTCTTTGTAAAGGTCAAAATCTGCTTGTCTCACTACATAACTAGGAGCATCTTCTGTGAGACTTCCACCAACTTTGTAGCAAAAATTGTTGTTCATTCATTTAATGTTTGGTTAATTATTTGTAGCGTGCTTTAGCGACAGTGTAACCTACCATTTTAATTAGGCGTTTTAGATTATTGATGGTGCGTGACGGTACAAGTCTTATCGCTACGTACAATATTTATAAAAGCGTCACACACCCTACAAAAAGACCGAGCTATATCTTATTACGGCTAATTAATGCTTGTAATTGCTTTACTTGATTATCAACTAATACGATTTCTGGATGAACTAGATTATACTTTGTTGTGAGTTGCGATCGCTCTTTAATCAAACTTCCCATTTTTTCATATGCAGCATTATTTATCAGGGCTTTTGCTGTGATTTTATCTGGTTGCGGTTGAGTGCTTTCAAGTTGTTCGTATAAGTCCTGAAGTTGAGCGTCAAATTTAACAATAATTGGGTGTTGAGGATTGTACATTGCTGAATTTAATGCTCGTTGAACTTCGATTTCTGCGATTGATTTCAAAATCTTGGCAGTGGTAAGATTAGGTTCTGGAAGTGATACTCCTAGTTGCGATAATTCAGTTCTAACTTGATCTAACATTTCTTGATACATGGAGTCCATACCACCATTACCGAAAACCCCATTTAACTCTTGCTGTAAGATTTTATCTGCTACTTTATAATCTTGAATAGCATTATTTTTATCTCCTAAATCCCGATACATACTTGCTCTGCGTATGTAAGCTTCAGCAGACTTCTGACTTTTACTAATTACTTGAGTCCAATCTGAAATTGCTTTTCGTTTTTCACCTAATTTTTCATAAGCTCTAGCTCTGTTCCAATATGCAACGTCACTTGAATCCAATCTACCTGTATTTTTATTAATTACTTCGGTATAATCCTTGACTGCTGCTTTGTAATTCCCAATTTGAAAGTAGGCATTTGCACGTTGATAGTAGGGAGCTGTTACTTTAGGATTCAGCTTAATTGCTTGCGTGTAAGAAGAAATTGCAGCTTGGGAGTCTTTTTCGCACTCCATCTGAAAGAGTCCCATGCTTATAAAGTCAGCTACTGTATTAAGTTGTGGTGGCTTAGGAGTTTTGCACTCATCAGGATTATCGGAAGCTAGGATTGGTGTAATCAATGATAGCGAAAAACCTACTAGCAAAATAGATGATGTATGAGCAATTATAGAAGGTATCGAGAAGGCAAATTTCATAATTAAGTAATCAGTAAGGATTTTCAGTTAAAGTTAAATAGTAGTGCGACCATCTTGGTCGCTAGTAATACTCTACTAATCCCATTTAACCTTGACGACAATTGAGTTCACATAGGAGTATATCGAGTACGTATCGACTTTGTAGCGAGATTGTGTATAGTGGTTCTCGCTTGAGTCTAATACAAACAAACCTAACCCCCAACAGTAATAACTAAAGTTTCTTTCCTTGCAGGAGAGAGGTCAAAAATGCCACGCTCAGTTAAAGTACGTTCTGAATTTATATCTCAGGTAAAGTCTGCTCTACCTCGTAATGGTTATATTCGTCAAACTGATTTAGCTGAGTATTTACAAATTTCTCAATCTACTATCAGCAGTTTTCTCAATGGTAAACCTGTAGATTACTTGAATTTTAGAGAAATTTGTCGGGCTTTAAGTTTGGAATGGCAAGATATTGCCGATTTAACGGTAGAAACTGGAATGTTATCTGTAATACGTACAATATCGGATTCAAATAATGAATATTTAGAACATCCATCGGGATTAGTACCGTTGAATTCGCCATTTTATGTCAAAAGAATTCCAATAGAAGAACGATGTTACGAACAAATTGGTAAACCCGGTACTTTAATTAGAATCAAAGCACCCAGGCAAATGGGAAAAACTTCGCTTTTAACGAGAATTATTAATAAGTCTAAATCGACAAGGAGATAGTACTGTAACATTAGATTTTCAACTTGCAGCACAGCAAATTTTTGTTAATTCAGATAAGTTTTTACGTTGGTTTTGTGCCAGCATCAGTTTAGCTCTAAATATTCCTAATAAAATTAACGAATATTGGGATTTAGCTGAAATTGTCGGTAGCAGTATGGCTTGTAAAGCTTATTTTGAGGAATATCTATTACCAACTATCGATAAACCGCTAACGCTTGGTTTAGATGAAGTTGATAAAGTATTTGAATATCCAGAAATTTATCGAGATTTTTTGGTTTATTACGGGCTTTACATGAAGAAGGTAAACGCAGAGAAATTTGGAAAAAGCTGCGGTTACTAATTGTACATTCTACAGAAGTGTATGTTCCTCTTGATATTAACCAATCACCATTTAATGTCGGATTTTCTGTAGAGTTACCGGAATTTAATCGCGAGCAAATTTTAGATTTAGCTCAAAGACATCAATTGAATTGGAATGATACCGATGTTGAAAAAATCATGATGTTGGTGGGTGGACATCCATTTTTAATTCGTCTTACTCTCTATCAGATAGCGAGTGAAAATGTTACTTTAACTCAAATATTAGAAAATGCAACTAGTGCGAACAGTATTTATACAGACCATTTACGCCGTCAAAGTTTAATTCTGACGCAACAGCCGGATTTAGCAGATGTAATGAAAGATATAATTAGTAATAATTTGGTTGAATTATCAACTGTAACTAAGTTTAAATTACAAAGTATTGGTTTCATCAAATTGCAAGGAGATAATGTAATGTTGAGTTGCGATTTATATCGTCAGTATTTAATCAATTATCAATGATCAATGATCAATTATCATAGAACTTACGCAAAAACTCTCTCAAACCCTTTTATCTCGGTGTTCTTTGCGTATCTGTGGTTCATATTTTCATGTTCTGTTGCGTAAGCCCCATATCAATCATCATGAATCAACTAAAACTCTACATCTCGGAGACGATATCAATACTGATGATATTATTCCATTTAACCACTGTACCACTACAGACCCCGAACATTTAAAGCATTATGCTTTTGAACATTTAATTGGTAAAGATAAACTTTTAGAATACGAAATTATCGAAGCGGGGCGTAATTTTGGCTGTGGTTCGAGTCGAGAACACGCACCTGTAGCTATTAAAGGAGCGGGAATTAAAAAAGGTTCGCGCTTGTTCTTTTGCCGGAATCTTTTTATCGCAATAGTATTAATATTGGTTTAAAATTTA
>JAAUSO010000011.1 GCA_012033205.1 Richelia sp. SL_2_1
TCCTAACTCCTAACTCCTAACTCCTAACTCCTAACTCCTAACTCCTAACTCCTAACTCTTAACTCCTAACTCTTAACTCCTAACTCCTAACTCCTAACTCTTATTAATTACTCCCATTCAATAGTTCCAGGTGGCTTAGATGTAATATCAAGCACAACTCTATTCACACCTTTAACTTCATTTACAATCCGATTAGAAATAACTTCGAGTATATCGTAAGGTACCCGCGCCCAATCTGCGGTCATTCCATCTTCACTGGTAACTATCCGTAATACTACTGGATAAGCATAAGTCCTTTGGTCGCCCATAACACCTACGCTCCTGACTGGTAATAGTACAGCGAAGGCTTGCCAGTATTTGTTATACAGATTATTACGGTTAATCTCTTGACGCACAATTAAATCAGCGTCTCGTAAAATATTTAACCGTTCGGCGGTGACTTCCCCAATAATACGAATAGCTAAACCTGGACCAGGAAAAGGATGACGTTGGACAATTTCTTCTGGTAAACCGACGCAAAGTCCTACCTTACGAACTTCATCTTTAAAAAGTTTTCGTAGAGGTTCTACTAATTTGAAACGCAAGTCTTTGGGTAAACCACCAACATTGTGATGGCTCTTAATTTTGACTGCTACTCGTTCTCCAGTTTGGGGATCAACATTGGTATCTGCTGATTCAATTACGTCGGGATATAAGGTTCCTTGGGCTAAATAATCAAAAGGACCAAGCTTTTTGGATGTTTCTTCAAATGCGTGGATAAATTCACGTCCAATGATACGTCGCTTTTCTTCTGGATCGGTGATTCCATCTAAGGCTTTAATAAAGTGTTCGCGAGCGTTCACATATTCAACCGGGATGTGAAACTGTTCTGAGAATAATTTGAGCAAGCGTTCCGGTTCTAACTTCCGCATAAAGCCTTGGTCGATGAAAACGCAAGTTAATTGATCTCCAATGGCTTTATGTAGCAAAAATGCCAGTGTCGAAGAGTCAACTCCTCCGCTGAGTGCTAACAATACTCGCTTGTCACCAACTTTAGCGCGAATTTCTCTAATGGCTTCTTCTACAAAAGCATCGGTTGTCCAGGTAGGTTCGCTTTCACAGATTTGATAAACAAAATTACGGATTAACGAGAATCCACCCACAGAATGCACTACTTCTGGATGAAACTGCACACCGTAAAGTTTCTTCTCATGATTTGCGATCGCCGCACAAGGAGTATTCGCTGTATGGGCTAATAATTCAAATCCGGGAGGCATTTTAATTACCGAATCACCATGACTCATCCACATGGTAGTACCATCTTCAACGCTGGTAAGCAAGTTTGTCGCGTCGTCTATATACAAAGCGGCTTTACCATACTCACCGCGTTCGGATTTTTTAACTTCTCCACCGAGTTGCTGCACCATCAGCTGCATACCGTAGCAGACACCCAAAATCGGGATTCCCAAATGCCATATTTCGGGATCGCAATGGGGAGCTTTGACATCATAAACCGAACTCGGTCCACCTGAAAGAATGATTCCTTTAGGATTAAGTTGACGAAGCTGCTCGGCTGTGGTGCGATAGGAAATAACTTCGGAATATACTTGAGTTTCGCGGATTCTACGAGCAATTAGTTCGGAATACTGAGAACCAAAGTCGAGAATCGCAATCATTTGACGATTAATTTGCTTTTTCGATTCTACTTTTTGAGCTTGAGGAGCATCTTTACTTAGTAGACTCACCGCTGTGTTCATAATGGGGAAATTAGAAGAGTAAGGATTTACGATAGCTTCCGATTTGGCTAAATACCACAAGGGCTAGCTGTATTCAAGCAAGGTTTTTTAACTACTTTCACATCAAACGCAAAATCGATATATGCGCCTGCTGTAATTCTTATATCTGTTAATGCTATTAAGATTAAAAAGTTACCTTAAACTGGCTCCAAAAAGATATATTTATTTATTTGGATTTCTTATGTTTATTTTTATTAACTTACCATAAGTTGGTCATTTTGCGTCAAAGAAACTTTGTTTTTTTTGCAAAGAATCCAATTTTTTGAAGTTCATTATGGTTGTATTATCTAGCGATAGCTTAGTTTTTGAGGCAAATCAATTAAAAACAGACGAAAATTAGACAAAGAACGGTCATATTTTCCATAAGACATTTTGTGTAATATATCAACCCATAAGAGGGGTATTATCTCTTGTATAAACATCAATATAATATAAATATAATATATAAGTATAAATTTTCAATTTACCTAAAGAATTTTAATTTTTTTACACGTTGGCTTGTGCGAGTAAGGTTTGCATCTGTTCTATAGAAAGTCCTTGCTCGATATATTGAGGTGAGTCTGGATTATAAGGACTTTTTAAACGGTCAATACTAATAATATTTGCTTGTTGGGGTATGACGGGAACATCAGGATCGAAAGCAGTTGGACGCATTAAAGAACTAGAAAAGCCTTTAAAAATAGCAACTTCGTCTCGTTCACCGTTTATTTCCACCGTTACAAGTAAGACTTCTTGAGGACGTTTAGTCGTGTATTGTTCAAGTCGTTTATTAATTGGACTATTCATGGAAATTGTGAGGAGTGAGGAGTGAGGAGTTAGGAGTTAGGAGTGAGGAGTTAGGAGTTGGTGGTTGGTGGTTAGTTGTTCGTTGGTGGTTGTTAGTGGTTGGTGGTTGGTTGAGGAGTTGGTGGTTGTTAGTGGTTAGTGGTTGCTGGTTGGTTGATGGTTGTTTTTCTAATAACCACTGTCCCAGGTCAACTGTCCCAGGTCAACTGTCCCCCATCTCTCCTACTGCGGTGCAGCAGAACGTCCTTGCTTGCCGAGTTTGACGGCTACAAAATAGATTAGGCAAAGAACGTAAAAAACTAAGCCAATGATACCTAGAAAGCCTAATAATCCGGTATTAATGTTGGGATGGAAATACTCTTTGAATAATAATGGTGCTTCCAACCAAACTTTGCAGTAAGAAGACTGGAGAACCGTTTCCGAAAAAGCACAACCTAGGAATGGAATGGTTACAAGCGCTCCTAAAATACAATAAATGGTTGTAGCCCAACGCCAAGAGGTAAAAACAAATTTTAATGCTCCCTCGGAACCGTACTGAATCTCATCATTTAAGTCTATCCAGAACCATAAGGCAATTGGGATCAAGATACGCGCCATTAAAGATGAAATAAAGCTGACACCAAAACCACCAATCATCAAATAAACTGTAATTGCAAGTAAACTTGAGACTCGCCAATAAATAGTCAATAGACGTTGGATTGCTTCAGCTTTTTCAACGAATGCCCAAATCAGTAACACTAAAGGAATCAACACCGTAAATAAAACCGCCAAACGGTAGTCCATCCAAACTAACGGGCGAAACCAAATATCATTCATAATTATTCACTATATACAATTTAAGACTTTAACCAAGAAAGCCAATATTTAAAAGTCAAGTATCTAAAATATTGTGAGTATTTTGAGGAATTGATTATAAAGATTTGATCCGGCAATTGTCATCTGTGGGTTACTTGCTTCCACAATCGAGTTTGTCTGTAACATGAATTTGCTACAAAATGAAAAGCTTGATTCCTCCCAAGTTCAGGGAGAGCTAAAAAACTCACCCTGACTATCCCAAGTCGCTAGTTCCTCATGCTGATTTATGGGGGATAAAATTGCATGAGCAATGAGATTTCAAACTTTTGTGAGTTTAAAACGATTATCTAAAGCATGAGGAGCAATCTGGTTGCTTGAGTGGGAAAAGAAATATACATTAATGACGAACTTAATTTTTAGTCGTCGTAAACTCTGCACTCATCAGCTTCAGGGTTTTCATCACAGTACTTCTCTAAGGAGTTTTTGGGCTTAGATTGACGTTGGTGAGAAGCTTCTGCTTGTAATTCTTCTACTGCATCCCAAGCAGCAGCGCACTCTGCGGAGTTGCTTCCTGAAGTATCGCAAACAGCGCGAGCTTCTTGGAGTTCTTCTTGGATTTTATCTTTGATATCGCTCATGGCTTTTATTGTGTTAGACGGTTCTTAATACAAGTATAGAAAAAGTTTGGCAAAGACAGTTTGACGGTATTAATCATTTTACCTACCTTTGTGCGTTAGTAAAGGCGATGTAGTCAAGCGGCACTATCAAAATACCGCGAATATTCTGATCTATGGAGCCTCCAACTTAAACTTTTAAGATTTTGAAGATTTTTGCTAAGTTTTCATACCCAGTTTCCGAATAAATCCACCGAAACAGTCAATTATTGTAAGATGCAGTTAAGGTTCCTGGGCATAGAAGAGAAATATAAATCAAAATCAAAATCAAAAGTATGATTCCTCAAAACATCAAAATATAACAATTTTTATTAAATTCATGGTAGATAAAATGCAGTGGATAAACGTCTTGTCAACCCGCCCTTCTCTGGAAGCAGCAATTTCTGAAGTTGTAGAAGAAGCTTTAATTAAGTTATCGGCAAAACCAAATTTAGGACTAGTGTTCATCTCGTCTGCTTTTACAAGTGAGTATTCACGACTCTTGCCTTTACTTGCACAGCAACTAAATGTACCCGTATTAATTGGCTGTAGTGGAGATGGTATTGTGGGTACAAATGGTTGGGGGCAAGCTCAAGAATTGGAAGCACAAGCGGGTTTATCGCTGACTTTAGCCTGTTTACCATCGGTAAATATTCGTCCGTTTCATATTGTTGCTGAAGAGTTACCGGATTTAGACAGTTCACCGGATGCTTGGATCGATTTAATTGGTTTACCACCGAACCCTACGCCCCAATTTATTTTACTTTCAAGCAACTTCGCAAGTGGTATCAATGACTTGCTAAAGGGTTTAGACTTTGCTTATCCTGGTTCTGTCACCGTCGGAGGACAAGCAAGCGGTGGTGGGATGGGAAATAATATTGCTTTATTCTGTAACAATAAGCTTTATCATCAGGGTACTGTAGGAATAGCTTTAGCTGGCAATATTAAATTAGATCCAATTGTCGCTCAAGGTTGTCGTCCAATTGGTATTCCGTACCAAATTAGCAAGTGCGATCGCAATATAATTTTAGAACTTGACGAACAAGTGCCATTGATTTTGTTGCGTGATTTGATTGCGAGTTTAAGTGAAGAAGAAAAAATCCTCGCTCAAAATTCTTTGTTCGTGGGTGTAGCGATGGATGAATTTAAACAAGATTTACATCCAGGAGACTTTTTAATTCGTAATATTTTGGGAGTAGATCCAACAACTGGTGCGATCGCAGTTGGTGATTACCTGCGTCCCGGACAAACAATACAATTTCACCTGCGTGACGCTCAAACTTCCGCCCAAGATTTAGAATTTTTGCTCAAAAAATATCGAGAAGAAAAAACTTCAGATCCATCACCTGTGGGTGCTTTAATGTTTTCCTGTTTGGGTAGAGGTCAAGGACTTTATCGAAAGCCTAATTTTGATTCTACATTATTTCGGCGTTATATCAAAGATATACCTGTGGGAGGATTTTTCTGTGGAGGTGAAATTGGCCCGGTTGGTGCTAGTACTTTTCTCCACGGTTACACCTCGGTTTTTGCGATATGTAGGGAAATCGGGAATAGAGTCGGGGAAAGACGATGAAATGAGTCATGAGTAAATATCAACGTTTTCAACTTATGCAAAAATCCGGCGATAACCAAAGTTAAATCTGGCTTTTCCCGCTTCTGTCTTGCTTGTCTGCCCTTCAGAAGAATATGCCTTTTGTTCTGCATTATCGCAGATGGAGATTAATCAATCATCCGAAATTAACAATAATCCGATGGTAGATTTACATTAAAGAGCCATTATTCTGCGTAAGTTTCTACATCATCTTTTTGCTTTTAATAGGTAAGCATTTACATGAGTAAATTAGTTGTCATCAATCTGGGATATGGTGACTTGGAACAAGGATTTAAGCAAGTAACTGCTCAATTATGGGAAGTAGGTAATCCTCTTCCAGAAAAATTTGTAGCTTCCTTAGCTCCAGCAGTCGAAATAATTACACTGTATCAAAATTGGCAGATGGGTTATCAAACCTTGTGTAATCGTCTGCCTTCACGTTCAATGGATGAAGATGACGAAATAGAAATTGATGCCGCTGGTATTACTAATGTTTCGGATATCGATTTTAATCAGTTAAGTCAAAAATTACAAATATCTCTAAATGATTGGCTAAAATCTGTAGATTTTCTCAACATTGATCGCAAACTGCGATCGGCATTAAACTCAACAGAAGAAATACAAGTAATTATTGAAACTAATAATATATTACTACGACGATTACCTTGGCATTGCTGGGATTTTTTTGATGATTATCCTGATTCGGCAATTGCTCTTTCTCAACTGGAATATCAACGGATCGCAAACTCAAAACAGTCAAAATTCCCCAGACAAAAAGTGAGAATTTTAGCAGTTTTAGGGAATAGTCAAGGTATTAATTTGGAAGCAGAAACCAGATTTTTAGAAAGCTTAAAAGATGCAGAAGTTGAGTTTCTTGTTCAACCTTCACGGACTATATTTAATAACTATCTTTGGGATTCTCAAGGTTGGGATATTCTCTTTTTTGCAGGTCATAGTCAAACAGAAGGAAAAACCGGGCGAATTTATATTAATGATAAGGATAACAACAATAGTTTAACTATTGAACAGTTAGAAGAAGCCCTTAAACAAGCAATTGAAAAAGGTTTAAAATTAGCAATATTTAATTCCTGTGATGGTTTGGGATTGGCAGATCAATTACTTTTATTGCATATCCCTACAGTTATTGTGATGCGGGAACCAGTACCAAATCTGGTTGCTCAAAAGTTTTTTGAGTATTTTCTCGAATTTTTTGCGATTGAAAAATTTTCTTTATATTTAGCAGTAAAACTTGCACGCAGAAAACTACAAGGATTAGAAAATGAATTTCCTGCTGCTTCTTGGTTGCCTGTAATTTGTCAAAATCCCAGTACAAATCCATTAAATTGGTTAGATTTAGGTCGTCGTCCTAGTAAAATTAGTCCATATCGCGGTTTGTTCAGTTTTCGCGAAGTTGATGCACAGTTCTTTTTTGGACGGGAAACCTTCACCCAGATGTTGCTAAATGCAGTACAAAATCAACCTTTGGTTGCGGTGATTGGTTCTAGTGGTAGTGGTAAATCTAGTGTGGTGTTTGCTGGTTTGGTGAAGCATCTGCGGGATACTGGAGAATGGCATATTCTTGATTTTCGTCCGGGTTCAAGACCTTTGTTTAATCTTGCAACTGCGATTATTTCACACAAACAAGCTGACAATCATCATCGCACTCAACGATTGCAGGAAATTAGAAATCTTGCCACGGACTTGCAAAACTGCCAAAATTACCTACTCGATGTGGTGGATGATATTCTATTTGAAAGTCCTCAACAACGTTTATTGTTAGTCGCAGACCAATTTGAAGAACTTTATACTCTTTGTCGAAACTCACCAGAACGTAAAGCCTTCTTGGATAGATTACTAGAAGTAATTAATAATTGTCCTAATTTTAGTTTTGTCATCACTCTCAGGGCAGATTTTTTAGGACTTGCTTTGTCTTATCGTCCTTTCGCTGATGCTTTGCAGTATGCAGATTTAAAACTGGCTCCGATGACGGACGAAGAACTGCAAGCGGTGGTAGAAAAGCCTGCTAAGTTGTTGGGGGTAAGAATTGAAGAGGGATTAACAGAACGTATTATTTCTGCGGTGAGTAGAGAACCAGGGGATTTACCCTTATTAGAGTTTGCTTTGACTCAACTGTGGGAAAAACAGCAGGATGCCCAGTTAACTCATGCTGCTTACGATGAAATTGGTGGAGTAGAAGCAGCATTAGCTCGTTATGCCGATCAAGTATATAATCAACTGAATTTTGAGGAAAAAGAAAGAACGCAGCGGATTTTTATTCAATTAGTATATCCAGGACAAGGGACAGAAGATACCCGTCGTGTTGCTACTCGCAAGGAAGTGGGTGAAGAAAATTGGGATTTGGTAACTCGCTTAGCTAATGCTCGTTTAGTAGTCACAGGAAGAGATGAGAAAACTGGCTGGGAAACCGTAGAAATTGTCCATGAAGCGCTGATTCAAAATTGGCTGCAACTCAATTTGTGGATGCAATTAGACCGAGATTTTCGTCATTGGCAAGAACAGTTGCGTTCAGCAATGCGTAATTGGGAGAGTAGTGGTTGTGATCAAGGAGCGCTCTTCAGAGGAAAGCCACTTGTAGAAGCACAAGATTGGCAGAGTAAACGCTTTATAGAATTGAGTCCTGTGGAGAGGAGTTTTATTGGGTTGAGTGTGGAACTACGCGATCGCACAATTAAAATCCAAAAGAACAGGCGAAAATTAACGATTTGGGGATTGTCTATTGGTTTACTGTTGGCGTCGAGTTTGGCTGGAGTGGCTTGGTGGCAATGGCAGAATTCAGTAAATAATGAGATTAAGGCTCTGAGTGCATCTTCCCAAGCGTATTTAAGCTCAAATCAACAGTTGCAGGGACTGACAGCAGCAATAAGGGCAGGGCAACAATGCAAAGGATTGAAATTATCTTGGGTAGAAGCAGATACGCAGACAACGGTTGTCAAAGCGCTACAAAATATGCTTTACAACATTAAAGAGTACAACCGTTTGTTAGGTCATAAGGGTTCAGTTGACGCAGTTGCAATCAGTCCTCAAGGTACCATAATTGCCACTGCAAGCCAGGATAACACTGTCAAACTTTGGTACCCAGATGGCAAGCTATTGAAAACACTCGAAGGGCATGATGCTCAGGTTTATGCAGTTGCTTTTAGTCACGATGGTCAAATAATTGCATCAGGTGGTGAGGATAAGACTATCAAACTCTGGAACCAAGACGGTAGATTATTTAAAACAATCCCAGGTCATACAGATGCAGTTAAAGGAGTTACTATCAGTCCCAACGGTAAGTTGATTGCATCAGCAAGTTGGGATGGAACAGTTAAAATCTGGAAGCTTGATGGCGCATTGCTAAAAACCATAATTCCAGATGGAGATGTTCGTCAACAGACGACAATAGCTTTCAGCCCCGATGGCAAAATCATTGCCTCCGGAGGTTGGGATGGGACAGTTCAACTTTGGAAACTTGATGGCAGCTTGCAAAGAATCTTAGAAGTAAATAAGGAAAAAGGTGAGGTTTACAAAGTAGCTTTCAGCCCCGATGGCAAAATCATTGCTACATCTGCTGACGACAAAACTGTAAAACTTTGGCGAGTCAGCGACGGTAAATTGCTCAAAACATTTGAAGGACATAGTGCTGCGGTTAGAGGAGTGGCTTTTAGCCCCGATAGTAAAATCATTGCCTCAGTCAGTGATGACGCAACCGTAAAAATTTGGCAGTCAAACGGTATTTTATTACACACCTTTTTCGGACATAATGGTGAAGTTCACGGTGTTGCTTTCAGCCCTCAAGGTAATATAATTGCCTCCGCTAGTGAAGATAAAACGGTTAAACTCTGGAAACTTGATGGCACATCACTAAAAACTCTCTCTGGATTTAGCAGTTCTGTTTACGGAGTTTCCATCAGTCCAGACGGTACATTCATTGCTACAGCAGATGGGGACAAGAAAGTCAAACTGTGGGATAAACATGGAAATTTATTGAAAATACTCGAAGGACATAGCGATCGGGTTTTTGCAGTTACTTTTAGCCCCGACAGTCAAATAATTGCCTCTGCTGGTGGGGAAGGAATGGTGAAGCTTTGGAAGCAAGATGGTACATGGCTTCAAGATTTAAATGAAGTTAATAAACATGATGCGTTTCGCAGAGTTGCTTTTAGTCCAGATGGCAAAATGATTATAGCTGCGGGTGACGATGCAACCGTGAAACTGTGGGAACTTGACGGCACGTTGAAGAAAATTATCTCACAGAACACTCTCCGAGGTCATAGTAGTCGGGTTTGGGATGTAAGTTTCAGTGATGACCAACAATTGATTGCTTCAGCTAGTAAAGACGGTACAGTGAAATTATGGAAGCCAGATGGTACTTTGGTAAACAACATAAATGTACATGATGGGGAAGTTTACGGAGTTGCAATTAGTCCCGATAGTAAAATAATTGCCACAGCAAGTGAAGACGGAACAGTTAAACTCTGGAAGCGAGATGGTATTTTGCAAAAAACTATACTAGTTGAGGGTAAAGGTAGTAAAGTCAAAAAAGTCATTTTTAACCCTCAAGGTAATACGATTGCCACAGCTAGTGAGAATGGAACAGTAAAACTTTGGAAGCAAGATGGTACTTTGCAAAAAAACCTGGATTTGCATAAGGATGAAGTTTCAAGTATCAGTTTTAGCCGCGATGGTAAAACGCTTCTCTCAGGGAGTCGTGACAAAAGTGTGATTTTGTGGAATATTCAGCAAGATTTAAGTTTAGATGAGCTACTTAAGTTAGGTTGTGATTGGGCTGGTGATTATCTGAAGAACAATTCTGGGGTTAGTCAGAGCGATCGCTATCTGTGTAATTGAAGGTGAATTTGACAGCGATTGCAGAAGTCGGGTGTTTACGATCTTCTAACCGCAGTACCAGACAATCTTGATCAAAACCCGACTTCTAAACCCACAAAAAATCAAAGTTTGACAACTTCTTTGTTGTAGGAACAGTTCTGGAGAAGTCCACATCGAACTGACGTTAATTGAATGCTCAAATTGATTAAAGTGCATCAGAACAAAGAGTTTGCAACTATTTATCTGATGTAATTTGATTTACTGCACTTGGAGAAGAGAAAATGTCTAGTGTTTCAAATATTAAGTGGACAGGTGTACGTTCATCCCCCTACGGAATAGAGCCGTTTCCTCAACCAGAATATTGGAATAAAGCTATGAAAACTATGACTGGATACTTCTCCGGTTCCATTCCAGTAGCTGTCTGGGGAATTGGAGAAATTATTTTCGATGATACAAATAGCGGTATGAAAATGGGTTTCCCAAATCCTGCTGGCAAGTATAATGATGATAATGGAAAAATTCGTTTTTCAGAGGAAGATAAGTACGAAAAGTATTTTAGTTATTTTGATAGCCAGGGAATTCAAGTTTTTTTACAAGTTGAATCGGGCTTTGCTGATATTGGGCTTCTAATTGACGCAACCTTCCAACAGTATGGACATCATCCAAGTATCATCGGGTTTGGTGTTGATGTAGAGTGGTATCGGAGCAAATGCGATGGCTGTAAAAATGAACCAGTCACAGACGAACTGGCGAAAGTTTGGGAAGAGAAAGTAAAATCATACAATCATAGCTATCAACTTTTTCTCAAGCACTATGATAAATTTCAACTACCCCCTACTTACCGGGGCGATATTATCTTTATTGATGATACTCAGAAATTCTCCAGTTACGAAGAATTTTTGAATGAAATGATCGATTTTGCCGATTACTTTGGTACAAACTCGGTAATGTTCCAGATTGGTTACAAAAGCGATAAGCCCTGGTGGGAGCAGCTACCTCAACCAATTCCGCAAAAAATAGGTCAAGACTTGGCTCAAAAATCCAGCAATCGAGATGTGGGAGTGATTTGGGTTGATTTTACCCTCAAAGAGATTATCCCTTAAACTTAGTGAAATTGGCGAAAGTGCAATAATTTTGTATTAACCAGTTCCGACATCTTCGTTTCACCCCCACTTTACTCGGACTTCTAAGATGGGGTGAATTTAAACTTCTACAGTTACCTAACCTAAATCATTTATTGAGGAATACAAAGCTTCCATCCCGGTTCAATTTGTTCAGGTACGCTAATCAAATCTTTATTCGCTTCATAAATTTTCCTCCAGGATTGTTCGCTGCCATCTCGGTAAAATTTTTCGGCTATCTTTGATAAATCGTCACCAGATTGTACTTCGTAAATTTGAGAATTTGGCGGACATTTTCGCTGAGGAGGTTGTGGTGTAGACGATAGGAGTTGTTCAATAGTGACAAAACTCAGTCCTCGTTGTTTTAGTTGGGGAATAGCAATATCAACTGCTTTGACTGTATCCTCTCCCCGTGGTTTGTTCCCCTCCCCAGGTAAATCGTGACACAGAATAATCGAACCATTTTTAGCAGATAGCAAAGTTTTAACAATTGAGTCTACTCCAGGACTTTCCCAATCTTTCGTATCACCACCATCTGACCAGTGAATATGAGCTAGTCCAAGAGTTTCTGCTAATTTAGTTACTCGGTTGCGATCGTCACCTCTGTTATCCCCAAAAGGAGGTTCACCCATCGGGGGACGAAAATATTTGGCGGTATACCCGGTTACTTGTTTAATTACTTCGTTAGTATCGCGTAATTTATTGATAATTGTATTATCATCCAACGTCCGAAGACTTTGATTATCATTAGAATGATTTGCGATCAGATGACCTTCTTTATAGGTCTGCTGGACAATTTCGGGAAGCTCTAGAATACGTGGAGCAATGCAAAAAAAAGTGGCTTTAATGTCGTGTTTGCGGAGTACATCAAGCAGTTTTCGGGTTATTTCATAGGGTCCGTCGTCGAAAGTGAGAGCAATGTAAGGTTTGTTCGGATCACCTGAGTAAATTGGTTCTGACATGATAGTTTTTTCTCACTAATTCCATAGGAATTACTAGATACCAGGGTTTTCAACTTATGCAGTTGCAACAATAAAATCAAATAAGAGGTTGTAATGCAAGGTTTTTACATTATTATTCAACCGTCTTTCCAAGTACCGTGAAAACCGGGAGGAATGACGCTGGGTAAACTCAATTTACAAACAGGTTGTTTATCTAAATTATCAGCATCAAATATCCATATTTGACTATTATCAGAATTACCATCATACACAACTGTTAAAATCCAACCTTGTGCATAAATTGGTTCGGAAGGATAGAGATTATCTTCAAAGTTTGCTTCTATCAAAGTATTAGTTTGATGGTCAAAGCAAGCAATTCTATTTAATATTTCTTGACTAATATCTGTACCTTCCTTAACTGTAGAAATATAGGTATATCGGGAATATTTTCCGACATTTTGCTGCGGTACAATGGGAAATTCACAATGTCTATCAAATAATGCTTCTATATTACTAACTTTACCAGTTTGCGGATTTAATTTTATTCGCGTTAAGCTACTTTTTGCCGCAGTATGAGTTTCACCTGTTGCAAGTTCTTTAAGATATTGATTAGTTTGAAAGTCTTGATAACTAGCGATATCAACAATGACTGCGCCACTATTATCTACGTAACCATTAGAAAAATGCCATTGAAACCAAGATTCTGTTTCACTACGGCTGATAATATCTAAAGTATTACGGTCAATAACTAAAATTTGAGTTCCTTGACTTGGTTGCCATTCTAAGGCATCACTATAGCAACTCAATCCTATTGCTGGCATCAATAAATTTAACCGCACTGGAGGAATAAAAAAGATTAAATATTCTCCTGCTAACACAAAATCATGTACTAAAGGTACACCATCAATTTGATGTGCTGCTTTTTTGATAATCTTTCCTGTAGCATCACTTTTATAAATATTAAGAGTTGCATTTAATCCAGGTGAAATCCCAAAATTAAAAATTTCTCCTGTTTGAGAATCAACTTTCGGATGTGCAGAATATGCTAAACCATTATCCAATCCGCCTAAATTATCTTTGCCAAAAGTATCGAGATTCTCTAAATCAAGTGCGTGGGGGTTATCACCTTCCCATAATGCTAAAAGTTTATCAGGTAGCGCTAAAACCGAAGTATTTGCCGCATTTTTAATTGGTTTTAACCACTGATTCCAAATTGCTCCCGGTGCTTTCATCCCATAATTACCGTAGAGCAATTTACCTGCACTCGCTTCTTGTTTAAATTCCTGAGTTTGTACATAACGATAAACCGCTGATGGGTTATTCCCCGTCAAATGTACCGCCAGAATTGCACCATCCCCATCAAACCAGTGTCCTACAGAAATTCCACCACGCTGCAACCTTCCTGGTCCGTTACGATAAAGGGTACCATTTAGACTTGCGGGAATTTCACCATCAATTATTGATAGTGGAGTTAAAGGAAATTCCGTCGCGGGTTTTTCTAAAGCTTTAGCCCAAGCTTTTTTTGCGGATTTTTGAATTGTTTGCATATTAAAATTATAGATTGTTTCTTAACCTTATTACTATCTAAATTTTACAAGTAATTCCTCACGAGATAATTGGATAATTAAAAAAACTCTGAGTTCCTCGGCGCTTCCTTTGCGTGCCTCTGCGTTTACAAATAGATAATTCCATAATTCCAATTACTCTGATTCGTAATAATTCTTGAAGCTAGTCATGAGATGATGTTTATTAGTGATAAAATTTGTGAAAGTATCTTAAATACAAAAAGCATTATGTCACAACTAGAATATTTTTTATTAACTCGCGTTTTACTGGATTTCGAGCAGAATGCTAGCGATATCATCAGCGATATTTCTGCTGGGACTTTTAGTGATGATGGTAGTCTGTGGGTTGGTTCTGATGAAATGGTTGGGGTTGAGCGTCTTTCTCCTATCGATTGTCATTATTATGGTAAACATCAACGGTTTTTGTTAAAGGATTATCTAGACTTATTTGATGATGATGAAATTGATATTGAAGGAATGGATTTTAGTGGTGGTTATCTGTGGTTGACTGGTTCTCACAGTACCAAAAGAAAGAAACCCAAAGGCAAAGATTTGCAAACCGATTTAGCAAGACTTGCCACTATTACTACTGACTTAAATCGTTTTATTTTAGCAAGAATTCCTGTGATTAATGGTGAATTAATTAAATCTTATGTTCCTGTTGAAGGAGAAACTAAAACAGCAGCTTGTTTACAGAAAATCGACGAACGTAATTTGTTATTTGAAGTCTTAAAAGAAGACGTACATTTACAACCATTTATTACGGCAAGAATACCTTCTAAAGATAATGGTTTGGATGTTGAAGGTTTAGCGGTAGCAAGTAATAATCGGTTGTTTTTAGGATTGCGAGGACCTGTATTACGGGGATTAGCTGTAATTTTAGAAATACAGATCACAGAATCCGAACCTGGTGTTCTCGTGCTGGAAGAAATCACCGACGAAGGAAGAAAATACAAAAAGCATTTTCTCGATTTGAATGGTTTGGGAATACGAGAATTATGTTTACAAGATTCAGATTTGATTATTTTAGCAGGACCGACGATGGCTTTAGAAGGGGAAATGGAGGTATTTCGCTGGAAAAATGCGGTTAATAATTCCAGTAATAGTGATAACATTCACAAACAGGATAAGGATAGCTTGTTTCCTTTATTTGACTTACCTTTTACCATTGGTTCCGATCATGCTGAAGGATTAGCATTATATCCCTGTTGGGGAGAAAAAAATAGCTTGATGATATTTTATGATTCTCCTAACGTTCGCCGTTTACGAGGAGATAAACAAATATTTGTTGATGTTTTTGAAATTTAGTTAAATTCCTCAACTATCTTACCTTCTCCATTGTGCAATCGACTCAAATTGCTTTCCACAGTCTTCGTATAAGGATGTTCCTCCCCTAACACAGCAAGACAAATATCTAATGCTTGTTGAAAAATCGGTTCAGCTTTGACTGTAAACCCTTGACAAAGATACATTTGTGCCAAATTATTTAAAGTTGTACCCGTGTGAGGATGCATTTCTCCAAAGTTGTTTTGACAGATTTCTAATGCTTGTTCAAAAAGAGGTTTGGCTTGGTGATACTTCCCCATGCAGCAGTATAATGCAGCTAGACTATTCACACTCTCAGCGGTGGTAGGATGTTGCTCTCCAAGGATTTGAGAACGAATTTGCAGCGCTTTTTTTAAATAAGTTTCTGCGGTATCGTATCGCCTTTGAGATTTGTAAATTAGTCCTAAATTGTGGAAACTTTCGGCTGTCTGGGGATGTTGTTCGCTAAGTATTTTACAATTAATCTCTAGCGCTTGTTGTAAGAAACTTTCTGAAGAAGCATAGTTTCCTTGTTGATAAAGTAAGTAACCGATTTTGTTAAGTCTATCAGCAACAGCAGATGTTTCTTCAAAGTAACTAATTTCCATGTTGACATGGCGACGTTGTGTGAGAAAATCTACTGTATCGCATTCGCCACGGATGCGGGAAAGATTTATCATTGCAGTAATTCATTGTAGCGTTTGGGAATGTGGTAAACCAAGGCTAATTTCGCCGATTTCTCAAGCTAGTTTGTATGCTTCACAGTTATTACTGATGTGTTAAGTAATCCAAATTATTGTAAATATTGCCTAAGATTTAGTGACAGAAAAACCCTAGAAAGTGATTTTGATCTACAAGTTGTAGGATATTCAAAGTTTGTTGCAACTGCTTTGATGCTGTACCCAAATTTTTCTCACTAGATTCTTTTTCTACTTTTTTCCGCTCAGCTTCATGGGAAATTAGACGTTCTCAGATTTTTAAAAACATCTTTAAAGCGCCGTCTATTATTTAGATTCCTGACTTGAAGTCAGAAAAATTATTTCCCTCAATTTAGAAATTAGAATAGAGAATTTAGTTACTAATTACAAAACGAGCCGATAGGGAAAACAAATACGGATTATTTCTACTTAGGAACTCTAATTATCTAATATGATTTAATTTTTGAGAATGCATTTCTACACTGAAAAAGATAAGTTGAAAATCATGTTGAGCAAAAAACAAAATTATTCAAGCTATCTTCAGATATTGCGCTCCTGATTAACTCCAGTATAAATTATTGCTATGGATTCATATGTATATCCAGATAAACTTCATGTAATATAAATAAAAACTTCACTATTTTTAGGGATTGACTAATAGATTAATATGTGTAATGTAAATATATATTCTTTTCTTTTCTTTTCTTTTCTAAAATTAAAGTCTTGGCATTATTATTTGATATTAATCGAAAGTGACGGAGAAATATTTTTCGATATTTCGATATTTTTAATTTTTATGTATTATTTAAAAATCTATTTCCCCGTCACGATTTTACAGTTCTACAACTGTTTAACTTCAGAAACTAACTTACCTACCATGTCTTTAGCACTACCAAAAAGCATCGAGGTTTTATCTTTATAGAACAGGCTATTATCAACACCTGCAAAACCTTTACTCATACCGCGCTTAATTACAATCGTTTGTTTAGCGCGATCGACTTCTAAAATAGGCATACCATAAATCGGACTATTTTTATCACTTCTAGCGGCCGGATTCACCACATCATTTGCCCCAATAATTAAAGCAACATCAGTTTGTTCAAATTGGGGATTGACATCTTCCATATCATAAAGCTGTTCGTAGGGAACGTTTGCTTCAGCAAGTAACACATTCATATGTCCGGGCATTCTTCCAGCTACCGGATGAATGGCATACTTAACATCTACACCCATGCGCTCCAATTGATCAGCTAATTCGCGAACACCGTGCTGTGCTTGAGCAACAGCCATTCCGTAACCGGGAACGATTACCACAGAACGAGCATAACCCAGCATCATCGCACCTTCTTCGGGATCAATACTGCGAACAACTTGCTCGGTTGCGCTACCACTAGCACCAGCACCACCACCACCATCTGTACCGAAAGCACTAAATAATACACTGAACAAAGAACGGTTCATTGCCTTACACATGATTTGTGTGAGGATTAAACCACTGGCTCCCACCAATGCACCAGCGATGATTAACATATTGTTCATCACCACAAAACCAGCAGCAGCCGCAGCCAAACCAGAAAGTGAGTTTAACAGCGAAATTACTACCGGCATATCACCACCACCGATGGGGATAACGAACAATATACCTAGCAGTAATGAAATGCCAACTACCCCTAAAAATACGGGTAAATTGTAAGGATTTATAATCAACAATCCACTACCGACAATATAAGCAACTAACAGCAAAATATTGAAAGGCTGTTGTAAAGGATAAGTAATCGGCGTACCTTTGAGAATTCCTTGCAACTTAGCAAAGGCGATTGTACTACCTGTAAAAGTGATACCACCGATAAATACATCAAGCAGCATGGAAATATTTACATCCAAACCAATTGGTTGAGAAGTTTCTAGTAACCGCCAAAACTCAGCAACCGCCACCAAAGCAGAAGCAGAACCCCCCAAACCATTGAGTAAACCTACCATTGGGGCATTTGCGTCATCTGTACCGTATAAGCAGCAACAGCCCCGATAGCGGAGCCAATTGCTAAACCCAACAGAATCATCTGATAATTCAACACCTGCTGATTGAGCAGAGTCGCGGCGATGGCTAATAACATCCCTACAGCGGCTATCACATTACCGTTTCGTGCGGTAGCAGGTGAACCTAACTTTTTTAAACCCAGAATAAACAAAGATGCAGCAACTAAATAAGTTAACTGAATTCCAGTTGGCAGAAAATCGCTCATATTTTTGTTTGATAATTGATAGTTGACAGTGGAGAGTTGACAGTTGACAGTTGATTACAACTAATTCTTAACTCCTAACTCCTAACTCTTAACTCCTAACTCTTAACAGTTGACAGTTGAGAGTTGATTACAACTAATTCTTAACTCCTAACTCCTAACTCTTAACTTTTAACTGGCTTTCTTCTTGAACATTTCCAACATTCTATCTGTGACGAGAAAACCGCCAACAACGTTAATAGTTGCTAGTATCACCGCAGTCAAACCTAGAATTACTGAGATATTGGATTCCTTGGCACCAGCAGCCACAATTGCCCCCAGTACTGCAATACCAGAAATTGCATTAGAACCAGACATCAAAGGTGTGTGTAAAGTTGGCGGTACTTTATTAATGACTTCAAATCCAATAAAAGAAGCCAAAACAAATACAAATAAAGCCGCAATTAATGCTTCTGTCATTCAAAAAAACTCCCATAAAATCAGTGAACAGTTATCAGTAAACAGTTATCAGTATTACTAGTTCCTAGGCTGAGCCTGCCTGGGAAGTAAGGTTTTGAGACTGAACTGCATCGATTATTGCAATTGCTCATTGTTAACTATTAACTGTTAAAGCTTGTAAAGCATCTTTTACTCTTTGATTGCGAATTTCACCGTTATGGGTAACGCAAGCAGCATCTACAATGTCGTCGGTAAAATCAAGATTCAAAGCTTTATCTTTCACGAGTAAATTCATCAGTGAAACTAAATTTTTTGAATACAATTGACTAGCGTGAACTGGTACTGATGAAGGTAAATTAATCGGACCAATAATTGTCACACCGTTTTTAACTACATTACCACCAGGTTCGGTATAAGCTGCATTTCCCCCTTGATTTGCGGCTAAATCGACAATCACTGCACCGGGTTTCATTTGGGCAATCATTTCTTCTGTTACCAATCGAGGCGCTTTTCTACCCGGTACTTGAGCAGTTGTAATGACTACATCAGCATTTTTTACCCGCTCGGTAACAGCTTCTTGAGTACGCTTTTTGCTTTCTTCAGAAATTTCTTTAGCGTAACCCCCAGCGGTGGCTGTTTCTTCATCTAACTTAACTTCAACAAATTTCGCTCCCAAACTTTGCACTTCTTCTTTCACAGCGGGACGAATATCAAAAGCTTCTACCACCGCTCCCAAACGTCTTGCAGTTGCTATCGCTTGCAAACCAGCTACACCCGCACCCATGACAAACACTTTCGCCGGAGCAATTGTACCGGCTGCTGTTGTCAACATCGGGAAATACTTTGGTAAGGCTTCCGCAGCGATTAATACCGCCTTATAACCTGCAATGGAAGCTTGGGAAGATAAAGCATCCATACTTTGCGCTCTGGTGCTGCGAGGAATCATTTCTACACTCAAAGCAGTTACTTTACGCTGTGCTAATTGTTCAATCAGCGATGGATTTGCTAAAGGATTGAGAAACCCCATTAATACGGTTCCTTCCTTCAATAAATCAACTTCCGAACTGCCATCTTCTCGTTGTTGCGGAGGACTTACTTTGAGTAGGATATCTGCTTCACCCCACAAGGAAGCAGTATCAGAAATAATTGTTGCCCCGGCTGCTTCGTAATCAGAATCGTTAAATAGTGCTTTTTCACCAGCACCCGCTTCTATCCATACCTCGAAACCTTGTTTAACCAACTTTGAAACAACATCTGGAATTAATGCTACACGACGCTCGCTAGCTTCTATTTCCTTCGCAACTGCGATTTTCATGAATTCTCCTAATTAATCGTTAGTTATTTTTAGGACTTACTGACATATTTTTTTGTAGGGTGCTTGTACACTGCATATGAAAGTGAGAGTACGGCACCTTCCCAGGATTTGATGACAATTGCGTCAGTCCTGATTTTTTTAGAAAAAGTGAAAATATCTTTGAGTAAGGCATAGCTAATATTAACAGTAGGCTTTGATCTGTAAAGCCGCTGAGTTAAAATTTTCGACCCTAGAAGACTGTGAACAAAAATAAATTATGGTTTATCCTAAGTCGATTTCCCAACTTTTCTGCTCAATTTTTAACTTTTTTTCGGGATTGAGCATGACTCGAAACCAATTTTACTTGCTTACACAAAATTATCGTTCCTCATATCAGTATCTATAAATTTGTCAAACTTGAATAATTCAATCATCATTGAATTTCACTTTTAGGTGTCTATAACTTTGAAGGTAATAACAAGCAAATAAACAGCAAATTAATTCCATTAAATAAAACTTGTCCTTTTGAAGATAGCGTAATTTAGTTGATGATTGTTCGATTCAATATTTCAACTTTTTTTACAAAATACTTCATTATTGAAACAGTTCTATATATTTGTAAACACTATCAAATTTTCATTACATTCGATGAATTTAAAACTTTAATTAATTTTCTGGGATGAAAAATTATGCATTTAGTAAAAGCGTCTAAATACTTATTTAGGTATATAGCAATCCTAAATCATATATGACAACTCATGCTAATTTACATCCCCGAATTCTTGAACAAGTCGGGGATCTTAAAGTAGTCAACCTCAGTAATAAGAATCATTATTTAGTAGGTCAAAATAAACATTAATTCAGGCGGAATTTACATATTTATACGTATGAAGACACTTTTTGTAAGTAACTTACGTCCAATATTTAGGATTCAGTAGTAAAGTTTTAGTTACGAGCGTTAAATTCGTACTGCCTTTATACACCAATTTCTGCCAGAGGAGTGATTATTATGCGACGTTTACTTTCTGCTGTAGCCGTAACTGGCTTTTTGCTTGCAGGAATGCCAGCAGCCATCACATCCGCACAAGGTTTACCAGGATTAACTTTGTTTAGCGGTGTCAAGAGCGAAAATCAGTTATCATACCGATTAGACTTTGGCGGACAAAAAAACGACTGGGATAGATACCGTTTAAGAGTTCCCGGCAAAAAATTAAATATGGCAGTTGAAAAGTTTGTCATCGCGTATCCAGATTACTACACTGGAGAATTCGATACCAAAAAAGTTGAAATTCAAGTCGGAGGAAAGAAAGGCAAAACAGTTGCTGTCTCCGAAGTCAAATGGGATAAAGCAGGTAAAGTAATTGAAATTTATCCTAAAGAACCTATTCCCGCAGGAAAAAGCGTTGAGTTAATTTTATCAAACGTCGAAAACCCAGACTTTCCCGGAACCTTCTACTTCAACTTACTAGTTCAATCTCCTGGTGATAAAACAGCGTTGACTCGCTATGTAGGAACTTGGATTATCGGTATTAATTAAAGATGGGAATAGGGAATACGGAGGATTTAGGAGTTAGTACCACCGGAGTTAGGAGTTAGTTTTGTAGGGTGTGTGATGCCGAGCTCGTTTATTACTGAAAGAATGTAGATAGAGACGCGAAATTATACCCTCCGGGCAGGCTTCGCTAATGCGTCTCTATAATCCATCAAAATTAATGAAATGAACTACTACTAGTCCTTTTCATTAGTTCTGATGGGTTAATTAATATAAAGTTACTAGTAGTCGGATTTTACCAGAAATCTTGTAGAGACGTTACATATAACGTCTCTACATTACGTCGGTAGAGAAACAAAACCTATCAAAATTAATGAAAAGAACTACTACTCGTGCTTTTCATTAGTTCTGATGGGTTTGTAGTTGCGTTAACCTCACCCTCCGGGTGAACGCGAAACGGCTGCTTAGCAGCTTTTATCGCTCAAATTAAGGGCGGATATCCCAACTACAAACATTTAAATTTAATCAAAAAGACCACTAGGTCTTAATTTATTTGAATTTGAATTTGAAATTTAAAAATCCATTGTAAGTGAAGGCAGTCCAGATAATTGTTTTTTACCACTCAGTATGTTCCCCTTTGTCAAAACTTTAGAAGGAGGAAACAGTGAATAAGCGCGATCGCCAAGCAAAATTTGGCAAAACCATAAGATCAGAAATGCAAAATGTAACGGAATGCAAAGTATAATGAAAACTACGAAATGTTGAAAAATATTAAATAAAGTTTGGTAAATGCGAGTAGCTATCGCCGGAGCAGGCTTGGCAGGGCTTTCCTGTGCCAAATATCTAATCGATCAAGGTCATACTCCCGTAGTCTTGGAAAGCCGAGACGTATTGGGTGGTTTAGTAGCAGCGTGGAAAGATAATGACGGCGACTGGTATGAAACTGGGTTGCACGTATTTTTTGGGGCTTATCCCAATATGTTGCAATTACTTAAAGAACTCGGTATTGAAGACCGTTTGCAGTGGAAAAAACACACAATGATCTTCAACCAACCCGAAAAGCCAGGTACTTACAGTCGCTTTGATTTTCCGAATTTGCCAGCACCTTTAAATGGGATTGTGGCAATTCTGAAAAATAACGATATGTTGACCTGGGGTGAAAAAATTGAGTTAGCCAAAGGATTAGTTCCGGCTATGCTCCGGGGTCAGAAATATGTTGACTCTACAGATAAATATACTTTTTCTGAATGGCTTAAGCTTCAAGGAGTGAGCGAGGAAGTACAGCAAGATATTTTTATTGCTGCTTCTAAATCGTTAAATTTTATTAATCCTTCGGAAATATCAGCCGTTGTGCTGTTAACCGCTCTTAATCGCTTCCTCAAGCAAAAAGACGGCTCCAAGATGGCTTTTTTAGATGGTTCTCCTACCGAACGTCTTTGTCAACCACTGGTAGATTATATTCAAGCTGGTGGTGGGGAAGTAAAGATAAATGCGCCTTTGAAAGAAATTTTGCTCAACCCAGATGGTAGTGTCAAAGGATTTTTGATGCGTGGTTTGCATGGAGCATCCGACTATATCGAAACCGCCGATGCTTATGTGTCAGCAATGCCGGTTGATGTGATCAAAGTTATGCTACCAGAACCTTGGAAGGATATAGAATGTTTCCAAAAACTGGATGGATTAGAAGGCGTGCCGGTAATTAACATCCAATTATGGTTTGACCGTAAACTTACAGATATTGACCAATTATTATTTTCGCGATCGCCACTTTTGAGCGTTTATGCTGACATGAGTAATACTTGTCGCGAATATAGTGACCCAAACCGTTCTATGCTGGAATTAGTTCTGGCACCGGCCGAAGATTGGATTAATAAATCTGATGCGGAAATATTGCAAGTAACTCTTGCCGAATTGTCCAAATTATTTCCTGGGCACTTCGGCTCGTCCGAACCAGCAAAGTTACTGAAACATCATGTGGTAAAAACACCGCGCTCAGTTTACAGAGCGATTCCTGGTCGTCAGGAGTACCGTCCAGAGCAAATTACTCCCATCTCTAACTTTTTCTTGAGTGGAAGTTACACCATGCAACCATTTTTAGGAAGTATGGAAGGAGCAGTACTTTCTGGTAAACTAACAGCGCTCGGTGTGAATAAATCATTTTCAGTAAAGAGTTCTTCCAGCGTGCAAATGCCTTCCATCCAGCCTGCAACGAATGCTGCAACTGTCTGATTCCCCCCCATGCATGAAAACGTCGGTCTCTGTAGATGAGTCCTACCAAATTTGTCGGCAAATCACAGCAAAGTATGCCAAAACTTTTTATTTAGGCACTTTGTTGATGAATCCAGCGAAGCGACGCGCAATTTGGGCAATTTACGCCTGGTGTCGTCGTACTGATGAATTGGTGGACGGTCCTGGTGCTGCTATGACCACTCCCGAAACTCTAGATTTATGGGAGCAGCATCTCGAATCCATTTTTGCTCAACACCCCCAAGAAAATGTTGATGTAGCTCTTGCGGATACATTAAAGCGCTATCCCATGGATATTCAACCCTTTCGGGATATGATTTCCGGTCAGCGTATGGACTTGTACCGCAGTCGTTACTCCACTTTTGATGATTTATATCTTTACTGTTATCGCGTAGCCGGTACTGTAGGTTTAATGTCAACGGCGGTGATGGGAGTAAATATTGAGCAAAATACTGCTGCTTGGAACCGTGATAAGCAGCTTTATATTCCCTATGAAGAAGCAATCTCTTTAGGAATCGCATCTCAACTTACCAACATTCTTCGCGATGTCGGTGAAGATGCCCAAAGAGGGCGAATTTATATTCCCACAGAAGATTTAGCCCGGTTTAATTACACTGAGGAAGATTTACTTAAAGGTATAGTAGATGATAGGTGGCGTTCCTTGATGAAATGTCAAATTCAACGAGCGCGGCAATTTTACGCCCAAGCTGAGAAAGGTATTAGTTACCTCTCTCCCGATGCTCGTTTACCAGTTTGGGCGGCTTTAACTCATTACAGTCGCATCTTAAGCGTTATTGAACGCAATGACTACGATGTGTTCAATCAACGAGCCTACGTACCACAGTGGAAAAAAATCGGCACCCTGCCCTTTGCTTGGTTGCGATCGCAAATATCTTAGGTATAAAGAACATCAACGCACTGGGATATCAAGTTTATCCTAGTGTGTATACAATTTTTGGATTTAAATTTTTTTTACTTATACTTAAATTTAAATTAAATATTGACTTGTTCTTTATTATCTGCTACTATTCATATTTGTTAGACCGGGAGAGATGGCTGAGTGGTCGAAAGCGGCAGATTGCTAATCTGTTGTACGATTAAGGTCGTACCGAGGGTTCGAATCCCTCTCTCTCCGTTACTAAATTTGAATCACTCAAATTAGTTTCTAAATTAAGCAAATACAATTAATGGTGCGTTAAAACAAAAGTTTCAACGCACCATTATTGTTATGGAATATAGCGCTTTTCTGATTCATGGTGAAATACAAATTTTACCTCACCCCGCCCTCTTAACCCCTCTCCTTCATAAGGAGAGGGGAAGGGGGTGAGGTTTTAGTCTATTGCACTCAACCGAAAAGGGCTATATCTATCGAGTGGTTTTAAAACCTCTGAAGTTATAACCAACTCCCACAGAAAGACCAAGGTCAGTTTCATTAAAAAATGCGGCATTAACAGCTGCTGTAGCGGTAAATTTATCTGATAGCGGTACGTCTACACCACCAGAAATTAAGAACGATAATTGTGAATCATTTCCAGTTGCTAAAGCTAAACCGGCTCCAACATAAGGAGCAAAAGGTAATCTTTCACGGAAAGGATCTGTTACTTGCTCGAAAGAAAAATCATAGGTAACGGGAACTAAAATTACAGTATCATTACCAAGGACGATTGAAGGACGCACCGACAAAATATCTGTCAATCCAAGTTTACTGATAACCATAAAGTTACCATCCCCTAAAGCCGAATCACCACCCAAACCGATATTTCCGGCAATACCGACATAGCTCGAACCACCACGGGTAGAACCACCAAAATCAATATCTGCTTGGGCTAAATCTGAAGAAGCGGGTATAGATGGTTTTAGATTTGCTTGTGGATATTGTAAACTTGTTTGTTGATGACGAGCAAGTTCCGCAGATGAAGTTACTGTTGTTCCAGGAACAGGTGCGGCATTTTGAGGTATTTGGTTATCCGTATTAGATGTGACTAATTCGGGATTAGCTGACAAATTTGATTGTTCAGAATTTGCATCGGAAAAGCTGGGGCTGAAATGTTCAACATCACCGCTTTCCTTTTCAGAAGTAACTTGGTTGATTGATGGTACGAAAGAACCATCAGCAGTGTCATCTACTATTTGAGCAGAGACAGACAATCCACCACTTAATAATGTAAGGGTTGCCAACGACAGCGAAAAAACGCTTTTACGAACAAAGATGGTATTCACGTCCACTCCTAAAACAATATAGCCATTTAAATATTGACTAGCTTATTTCTAATCTATTTTTGGCGATATTGAACATTTAACATCAAAAAAAATACAGCTACATCCATAATTAGGGAGAATTTATCTAAATTGACCACATTTAAAGTCTTTGTAATATCCTTAGTTAAACGGTTGACAAAAAGATAATATACATATATGAAAATCGATTTTTCATCGAACGCGCTTTGGAATCAGCCCTTCGGTTCCTACACTGCACTTTTGACGGAGTAAAAAGTTATTAAGAGGTTACTTTTTAGGTTAGGGTGATACTCCCATCAATATTTTTTGATCTCATCTAATGGATTGATCAAATGTTTTGAAAATGCAATTTACAGAAATAAGTCAAAACCGCACATTAGTTTTTTTGTAGCAATTATAGTCAAAATAATTTAATTATTTATTTATAGAAAAATCATATAATTCTTCTACTTCTTATGCAAAAAAACAAAAATAATTATTGTACTTGATTTTTATTATATCAACAGAAATATTTGGTAAATATATTTATTTTTGATGAAAAATAAATAAAGATGCAATTTTAAGCAAGAGTTTTATGGTATCTTTATTTAATATTAATATCAGCTTTTTTGAAAATACTTAGCAGGTTTTGTTGGTGTTTTTATATACATGAAAAAACTAATTGTATTTCTATTTTTCAATGCTATAAAAACCAATTTTCATGAAAATTTTAATTGGTATTTATATTTAATTGTTGTTAACAAAAATAATTTTTTATGAAATTAATTTAAACTTAATTTGAGGCAGCGTGTAATTTAATTGGCTGAAAAATGATTTTATGTTTTCTGTTACAGAGGTACTATATTTTTTTGATTTTGGAATTAAAGTTATAAAAATAGTATTGCTTCTATAGTCAACTTTCTTGAGCAATACCTTGAATTTTAAAAATATAAAACTAGTTATTAGAGTTACTAAAAACTATCATGAACAGAGTTAAGATTTTGAACTTGGAAATAGATAATTGGTCAAGAAAAGAATTGCTTGATAATTTAAAATCAGGAGTAATATTCACGCCAAATGTAGACCATCTCATTAAACTGCAAAGAGATCCGGAATTTTTTCGAGCTTATAGTCTTGGAGATTATAAAATTTGTGATAGTCAAATAATTATGTACGCATCGAAATTTTTAGGAACACCAATTAAAGAAAAAATATCTGGTTCTGATTTATTTCCGGCTTTTTGTAATTATCATAAAAACAATGAGGAAATTAAAATATTTTTATTAGGTGCTGCTCAAGGTGTAGCATATCGCGCACAAAAAAAGATTAATCATAAAATAGGAAGAATGATTGTTGTTAACACTTATTCTCCACCTTTTGGTTTTGAGCAAAATGAAGCGGAATGTCAGAAAATAGTAGATATAATTAATAATTCAGATGCTACGGTATTAGTAATAGGACTAGGTGCGCCAAAACAAGAAAAATGGTTGTACAAATATAAGGATAAATTAAACTCTATCAAAATATTTATGGCTTTAGGAGCAACTATTGATTTTGAAGCAGGAAATGTCAAAAGAGCGCCAAAATGGATGAGCGAAATTGGATTAGAGTGGTTATTTAGATTATTATGTGAGCCAAAAAGATTATGGAAAAGATATTTATTTGATGATATTCCTTTTTTGTTTTTAATTTTGAAACAAAAACTTAATTTGTATATCAAGAAAGACGTTGAGGATAGCCAAACTTTTTTACACCTATTCCGTTCTAAGATTACCTTTCTCTTTTTACCTCTTTCCTCTGCGCTAAGAGTGTCTCTGCGGTTTTTTAATCGGTAATCTTCTGCCCGGAAGGGAGTAAGTAAGAAGTCGATTTTTAGTAAAAACCCGACTTCTATTATTTTAATGACCTACTGAGGTAATCCAAGAGTTCTATTTTTTAGAAAAGACTATATAAAAACTTAAAGACTAAATTTATGCTATCGAAATCATTTCAGCTAAATTCTGTAAATAAGCTTTTCTAACTAACATTTGAGGTGTGCTATTAAGTCCGACTTTACTTAAAATTTCTTCCCAACGATATACCCAATCATGCCTCAATAATGAGTTAATTAGATTTTGTTGACGTATTTTTTGCAATCTTTCCGGTTGTGCATCCAATTCGGCAATGATATTTACTAATTCAGTAGTTTTATCAGGTACCTCAATTACAGCATCAGACCAGTCAAAATGTGTATTATAAGCTTCACAAACTGGTGGGGTTCCAATCATTACTGCTCCGGCTGCGGCTCCTTCAAAAAAGCGGGAACCTAATTCTTCTTGTCCCCCTGTTTGATTACCACTATCAAATTTTGCTTTATTGGCAATGAAATAACGACTTCTTTTGATTAAATTACTATATAAAATTCGATGTTCTTGATAATTCCTCATTTCTAAACCTTTGAGAGAATCGTAGAGATAAAGGAAGTTTTCTCGTTCGGTTAGCTCTAGTAAAGATTTATGTGTGATTTCTGAACGACGGCCAATACTATAAACATCGATATGTCTTTGAGGAAGCTGTGGATAAGGACAGAACTTTACAGCATCGACGGCATAAGGCAAACTATAACAAGGACGTTTAACTAACTGATTTATAGCATCAACACTTTTACTTTGAGTGGTAAATATATAATCAAAATCTTTTGCTAATTTTAAGCAAAGTGCAGTTTTAGGATTTTCAACTTCTTTTGCCCAAATTTCATCTATCCATAATACTGCTTTTTTACATTTATCGCGCCATCCTTTGATGGCATTAATACAGGTTATGTCCCAAAAATGTTGACAAATAAAGAATAATAAATCATATTCTTTATCTATGATTAATTCTTTACAGCCAGAGTGTAATAATTTGCTTTGACCGAAAGTTGAACCGGCACAATTAGCCGCTTTTTTTATTACTTTAGATTTAAAATTAGATAGATATACTGGTGAAAGTAAATCGGCGTAATCAAAATCAGTAATTACATCTTCAAATTCGTATTCCGCAGAGCGAAAAGCTTCAGAATGAAAACCTCGCATTGATATTATTAAAACACGGGGTTGTTGATGAGAATTAATAGAATAATTTGGGATATTAGAGTTAAATTTTGATTGGAAATCCAGTTTTTGCTTGATAGTTTCTAACATAATTACAAGATTTATTACAATATTGATGACAAGATTTTGTTAATCGATACAATGTGTTTATTGGCATCTATGAATTGAAGAATTTGAGATTAAGATAGTAGCTTACTTAAAAGTGCTTGTTTTGGAGCATTTACTGTTTTCCAGTCATCTTGTAATATGCCTCCAGTACCTTTACTATTAGGATTCCAGCACCAATAAGCGAAACTCAAATTATTGCGTTTGATGTAATCGACAAACTTTCGCTGCCAGATACCTTCTTTAGATTTACTGTCAACATGATATCCACCAAATTCGCCCACGAAAATGGGAGCAATGCGTTTTGTCGCAATATAGTGGAATCCGATTTCCCAACGTTGGTAAAGATTTTTGGGGAATGCTGCATCTTGAAACCAGGAGACTTTTGCACCACCGTATTCGTGAGGAGAATAAACCAGTTTGTGAGGTTTTTTCAGATGTATGGGATATTCCCGAACACCCTCTAAATTTGCACCCCAAAAGTAGCCATGCTGTCGTTGATTGGGTACATTTTTTTCCACTCCTTCTACTACAATCAACCAGTTAGGATTTACCTGAAGAATCTTATTTC
Organism: Richelia sp. SL_2_1; assembly: GCA_012033205.1. Lineage (GTDB taxonomy): Bacteria > Cyanobacteriota > Cyanobacteriia > Cyanobacteriales > Nostocaceae > Rivularia. The sequence continues at coordinate 29,736 of JAAUSO010000011.1, forward strand.
CAGCTTTTTGTGCAGCTAAACGCCAATCTGTGGATGTATAATCAGTTCCCCAACTAGCACTACCATGGGGTTCGTTTTTCAAATCTGCACCTATAACGTTGGGTTGATTTTTATAGCGTTTTGCTAACAGAATCCAAGTCTCTACCCAATCTTTTTCTGTAAAACCATCTCCATACCATAGTTCTGAAATATGTCCATCTTTAAGACAGTGACTATCTAATAAAATCAGCAATCCCTGTTTTCCCGCTTCTTGGATAATTAAATCCATTACTTCTAGAGGAGTCTTTCCATACAGTTCAATGTTCGCACCAATAGAAAAATCTATACCACTAATCTTAGAAGATTGCAGTGCTTCCACGGAATAAGGTAAGCGAATTAAGTTATAACCTAAGCTTTTAATATGACGAAGCATTTGTTTGTAGTCTCTTACCCATAAACCATGAGGGGCATGGGTTTCAACTTCCATCCCAAACCAATTAATACCCCGTAGGGAGACTACTTTACCTGTACTATCAACTATATGAGAACTTTGTGTAGAAAAGGGAGGCACAATGGTAGTAGCTGCGACAGAACTATTACCTGTAAATGTCCCGTGAAAAAAGCCAAAACTCAAATTTATACACAAGCATCCAAGTATCAAGCCGGTAAGGATATGTTTTTTGATTCTTCTCAATTTTGGGCTGGTTTTAGGAATATTAAATAGCCTCCATATACTCTGTTTAAAACTATTGAAGATACTACGGGTAATTGATGAGTTAAGCAGCATAGTTGTTTTACATAGAACTGATTGTACTCTTTACACTGTCATAGAAATGTTCTCGACGCAGCACAGACCATGTAAGTCTGTTGTCAAGCAGTTTTTCCTGTTCTGCTTTTTTAAACGCTAATAACTGCATTAAACTACGGGCGAAACTTTTTGGATCATCGGCTATTTTGATCGCACAGGGATAGCTAGAGATACCACGCATGGCTACATTTGTCGCTACTATGGGACTTCCCGAAGCGATAGCATCCAGAGTTTTGATTTGAATTCCACCACCACTAATAGAAGGAATCGCAATCACTTTTGCTAATCCCATAAATGCTTGTGCATCGGTTACAAAACCGCAATATTTGACATTAGGATATCGTTCGATTAACCATTTTGCACCAGAGCCAGCAACATGAATTGAGATATTTGTCGGTAAATGAGGATAAACCGCTTGGAAAAACCACTCTAAACCAGACTTATTTGCTTTCCATGTCCAGCTACCGATGATGCCAATATCATAGTTTTTAATTGCTGAATTTTTTGCTGGTATTGTCCAGCTAGAAGGTAGATGAAACACTTTACTACTTTTATTTTGAGTATAAAAGTAATTGGAATCATCAGAGGTTAAAGTCCATACCTGTTTTGAGAAAGTAGCTAAATGGTCTTCTATCTTTTTTATCAAACGAGCTTCTCTTTTGTATATATATTTTGATAGATATTTTTTGGCATTTTTTAACTGTGTTTCATAAAGTTGATGTTCTACATTGTGAGCAATAAATATAACTTTAGACTTTTGATCTAATAAAGGTAATAACCAACCTAATTGAGCATGATCGATGATAATTATATCGTAGCTATTGACCTCTAAAAGATTTTTGATTTTTGTCAAATATGTTTTAGAATAATATTTCGCTGCTGAATAAGGAAGCTGTTGACCTATGCTTAAAGCCATCCAGATAAATGGATGATATTTCGATTTTTCTGTTTCTATATATCGTTGTTCAACTACAATTTCATCGCCATTTCCGGAATTAATATCATCTGGACGTTGATATCCGACAACTAATACTTGATGTCCGGAGTATTTTAAAGCGTTAATAAAACATTGAGATGCAATTTCACCACCAGTTTTTCTTCCACTGGGAAGAACCGTTGTTAGATACAAAATTTTCATTGATTGAGTCAACTAAAAATATAGAAAAAATTTAGATTAATGATTTAATATCTGATACGACTTCATGTATAACTTGATTACCAAATAGTGATTCAAGTAGTTTTTGCTCAATGTGATTTTGTTGAATGTTGCAGAGTAAATTAACAATTGCTGCGGCAAAAGATTGTGTATCTGAAGCAATTTTGAAATACTGTTTAACTGAAAGAGGTAAACCCGCTATTCCTTGGGGTGTAGAGACAATCGGTTTACCAGCTACTAACATTTCTAAGGATTTAATACTAACTCCGCTACCTGTTAAAACTGGATTAATTAATACTCTTCCAGAATGATAAATTTCTGTGGAAGATGACGGATTAATACTTAAATCTACACCATCGATATTTTCACATAGCTGTCTAATTTTATTTATCGGTTTCGCTCCAGCGATTAATACTTTTACATTGGATAATTGAGAGCGAATTTCAGGCAAAACTTGAGTTAAAAACCAAATAATACCAGCAACATTATTATTAGAATATAGATTACCTAAAACACAACGTCATAGTGAGAATAATGATGATTTTTTTGGTAATTATCATCTAGATTTAGAGACTTATTAAATTCTATTAAAGGAGGTAAATAGCGTCCATTTTTAAATCCATGAGACTTCCAGAATTTTAAATCTTCTGGGGAAATGTCATAGAATAAAAGACTATTGTTTAATAAGGATTTTTCATATTTTTCTAAATGAGAAACTGATAAATATCTTTTAATTTTACTTGTGCCAATTGCAGAATTAAATAATCGTTGATAATACAGATGTTCAATGTTGTGACAGCGAGTAACTATCGGAATATCAAAATATTGACTTAATTGAAATGCAACATCTCCACCATGAATACCATCTAACCAAACAACATGAGGTTTAAAAGCACGAACTTGAGAGATTAAATCATTTAATTGTTGCCCCCTAACAAGTCTAGAAGTAACTTCTAAAGGATAGCGGAATAGATTTAACATTCTGCTAGCTTTAGCACATAAATTATATTGAAATGGAATCAAATAAGTAGAATTAACATATTTTTTGATTTCGGCTATTTCGTCATAATCTGGAACTCGATCAAACCAGCATATCAGTTGTAGTTCAACACCAATTTGAGCAAAAGCCTTGATTCGCCGCCACATATCTATCCGTCCGCCGTGAATAGCAGGATAAGGGATATCATGACATACTAAAGTCATCTTCATATTGTTAGTTATTTTCGGGAAAGGTTTTCATGTTTATCCATTTTTCTTCGATTAAAGAAGAACTATTATATTGATCGTTTTTAGCGAGAGGATACTCAATAGCAAGGGAAAAACAGTAGAAACATAGACTATCCAAAAAATACTATTAGTTTCTACAAGGGTGCTTTCACTGATGTTGTACATCACTAAGAAAGTTAAATATATTAAAGGCCAAATACCCTCTATACATTTAGTGATTCGCAACCACATTACTCCCCGGAAATAAGTAGTAATAAAGCTCAATAAAAATACCGATAAACCGGCAATTCCTAGCTCTATAAATAAATCCATAAAGCCGTTGTGTCCATATGGACATTGCCAGGCAAGGGTACGCCAAAGATAAGCTGTAATTTCACTGTTCCAATCCCTCCAGACAGCATTAAATCCATAGCCTAACCAAGGACGTTCTCTGATTAAATCAAACATTGCACTCCATATATTGGTGCGTCCAGTTAGAGTTAAATCTCTGCCTAATGCATCAGCTACAACTGGTAAATTATCTAGCAATAATGTAGATATACTGCCAACTGTCAGTATTAATGCAATTATCAACGGTATTAATTGGTTGTAATTGCTTCGCCAACTTCTATAAAGAAATAAAATAACTGTTAGAGATAGAAACACAACTAAAGAGGATTTGGAAGTTGAAAGTACGATTAAAGCGATGGAAAGAATATAGCCAGCCCAGGGAATCCAGCGATATTTAATATTACGAATAGGATTACTCATCGCAACAAATAAAAACACCATGCTGCTGAAAACCATCAATCTACCCAAAATATTTTTATGAGTCATGATTCCCCGCCAAGCACCGGCATGAATTCCTCCTTCTTGAACCGTCATTAAGCCATATTTTGGTAGCGCAATGGCAAATATAAAGCTGAATACAATTACTATGCCTAGAGCCACTGCTAATAGCTGTAATTGTTCTCTTAAAGTGAAACGCATTGCCATGTATACAGCAAATAAGCTTGTTCCTAACAGTAATCCGCTACGTCGTGGAGTCACATCCGGTGCAAAAGTCCATAAGATTGAGGCTATAACAATTCCTAAAAATAGCCATATCCAAATATCTTTTTGTGCAACACGAACAAAATTTTTCTGATGGACTGTTATTAGCAAGAAAGTTATTGTATAGATTACCGTAAAGAATTTGGGACTGTAGGGATCACTACTTATTCCCCCACTACCTCCACCTTCTATAAGTACAGGTATCAAGGCACTTGTAGAAAGAAAAAGAGTAAATACAACAAATATCTTTTCGGTTAGCTTTGGTAACTTTGGCATACCGAATATATTTCCTAATATATTATTTTTCGATGAATAAAAATACCTAAAATTTCCAGGTATTGTTAAACTTCATGCTTTTTAAAGTGAATTAACTAATGAAGTTTTTTAATTAATGAATCAAGTAAATGATTTTGTCAATAGATGATTTTGATTTGATTTAAACGTTTAAATTATGTTTAATTACTTGATTTTTTTATTGATTTAAAGGTTTAAAAAGCTTAGGAGACATATCAAATATGAGTTGTAGAGTTCGGTGCAAAGAGAACATTTTATATATACTGAATATATTATTAAAAGTATTATGCGTGTTTTTACTTTTTTTAGCAATGTTAATAAACCAAGATTTTACTTAATCTTCATCAGCTAGTCCGATTTCAGTAAAGTTTTGATTAATTCAACAAAATATGTTGAAATTATCCCTCTATTATTAAGTTTCAAACAAGATATGTCTTAGTCTGTCAGAGAAATTATTGAGATGTAGTAATATGCAAATACCTTAAAGCTAAACATCTCAATTTCATTACTGTATTAATACAATGCTATGGACGCTGCCAAAAATCAGTAATACGTGAGAAATAACCATAGTCAGTATTTAAATTATCTTTACGAGCAGGTTAGTAACACAACATTTACAACTGTGTTCTCTACCGAAAACGTATATTAAATTGTTGGAAATGGGATTTTGAATGGAAACACAAATGCCAATCACAGAAGAAGATTTGCAGTCTCTAAGTAAAACTGATTCTTTATCTAGAGAGCCATATTGGTTATTAAAAAGACCTGAAAATTTGGAAGAAGATAACATTCCTTTTGGTCGCATTTTCTCAATTTTGCGTCGTCGAGCAGCTTTAATTGCTAGCGTCGCAGTCATCGCAACCACAGGAGCTGCTTACTTTAGTTCTACTCGTACTCATTCCTATGAAGGCAAATTTCAATTACTAGTTGAACCTTTAAGAAATTCTGAAAGTGAACTGTTAGTTTTACTGTCTCAAACTCTTCAGCAAGATGTCAATAAAATTACAAGAGACAATACTACGGCTTTAGATTATCAGGCTTTGCTAGAAGTTTTAAAAAGCCCGAAAATTATTGAACCTGTGGTTGAAGAAATACAGGCTAAATATCCTGGAGTTAGTTATAGTAAACTGGTTGGTGGTAGCAATTCGGGGAAAGTTCCTAGCGCTGTTAAAGATGGTACTTTACACATTAGCCGACTTTCTCAAGGTGAAATTGAATCCAGAGTCATTGAAATTCGCTATAAGAATTCTAATCCCGATCAAGTTTTGTATGTGTTAGATAAAGTTTCTCAAGCTTATCGAAAATACAGTCTCGAACAAGAACAAACGAATTTACGTCAAGGAATCAAATTTGTTGAACAGCAGATTCCCAAATTGCGCTTACGAGTCAATACACTCCAAGGACAAATGCAGCTTTTTCAGCAGAATTACAATTTATTTAATCCTGAACTTCAAGGAGAACAATTACTTAACAGAGTCGATCAATTACAAGCAACCAAAATAGAAGCCTCGAAAAAACTCGCAGAAAGCAAGTCGCTTTATGCTTCTTTACAAAAACAGTTGGGAATGTCCCAAGATAGTGCCATCGCAGCTTCAGCTTTAAGCGAATCACCACAATATCAAGAGATACTCAAGCGAGTTAGGGATATAGAAGCGGAAATTGCCACCGAGTCAGTGCGTTTGAGTGATGCTAATCCGGTAATGCAGTCTTTACGAGAGCGACGAGCCAAATTAATACCTTTATTAAAGCGGGAAGCACAATTGGCTTTGGGTTCAAATGTTGCCGAAGAATTACAGAATCCCCAGGTAGGAGTTTATCAAAATTCCGTTCGTCGCCAACTGATTCAGACAATGGCTGAAACTGCAAACCAGATTCAGTTATTAGAAGCGAGCTTGAAAGCTACCGATGATGCTTTAATCGGATTAAATCAACAAATCAAACAATATCCCGTAATTGCTGGTAGATATGCCAATTTGCAACGGGAATTACAAGTTGCTAGCGATACTCTCAAGCAGCTTTTAGGTAAACAAGAAGCACTACGGGTAGATGCTGCTCAACAAGAAGTTCCTTGGGAATTAATTATGCCTCCAAGGCTACCCCAAGATAAAAATGGTAACGCCATCGCAGATGCTTCTAAAGGCAAGCTCGATATTATTTTAGGAGGAGTTGCAGGTTTACTATTAGGTGTTTTAGTTGCTTTTCTTTTAGAGAATGCTCAGAATGTTTTCCACGATTCCCAAGAAGTGAAACGAAGCGCCAAATTACCTTTATTAGTGACGATTCCTTATTTAAAAGCAATCAAAAAATTAGCTCCTACTGAACAAGAACTAGTTTATACCCTCGAAACCGAAGAACGCTGGCTTCTCCAAAATGGTAGTGGTAAAAATCAATATGAAAAAGCTTCTCCCTACACACAAGCTTTTTACTCTTTGTATACCAGAATCCAAGCTTTTCGAGAGCAAACTAATATTTGTTCATTAGTTGTGACATCAGCTACTTGTGGAGAAGGTAAATCTACTGTGGCGACAACTTTGGCAAAAACAGCGGCAGAAGCTGGTTTACGAGTGCTGTTAGTGGATGCTAATTTGCAAAATCCTCAAGTACATCACAGTTTGGGTTTGGTAAATACCCAGGGATTAAGCGAAATACTTTCCCAAGGTTTAGATTTAAACGATGCAATTGGACAATCTTATCAAGAAGAAAACTTATTTGTAATCACCGCAGGAGAGATACCCCGCAATCCAGCAAAGCTATTTTCCTCACCGAGAATGCAAAATTTTGTCAAGCGCTCGCAAGCTGATTTTGATTTAGTAGTTTACGACAGTCCCCATATTTTGGGACGTTTAGATACCAGTATTTTAACGACTCATGCCGATGGAATTTTGATGGTTGTAGGATTAGGTAAAACTGTTCGTCCCTCACTTTCAAAAGCATTGGATGAATTGAAAGCTGGGCGGAATCGGATTTTAGGTTTAGTTACCAATACTTTAGAATCCTGATTAATCGGTGAAAGCCGATACATCAAAATTTAATAACTTCCGAATCAACAAATGGTGAATTCCTTAAATCCAATTACCAGGTACATCAAGAAAAAAGTATCTAGCCAGTTCATTCGTAATCTTGGCTGGCTGGGTATGGCTGAGATATTTTATCGAGTCTTACGTTTAGGATTAGTAGTGATCATTGCCAGGTATTTAACTCGCTATGATTACGGTTTGGGAGCGATTATTCTGGCGGTGCGAGAGTTTGCAATTACTTTTGCTGATGTCGGTATCGGTGCAAAGATTATTCAAGCTGATGAGAAAGAACTTCCGCAGTTATGTATTTCTGCTTTTTGGTTAAACTGGTTGATTTTTGCCAGTTTATTCATGATTCAAGCGATTGCTGCATTTCCTATTGCTTGGTTTTATCAAAGTAAAGAGATTATTTTTCCGATTATTATTACGGGAATAGCTTATTTAATTTGGCCTATTCACGGTATTCATAAAACTTTAATTCAAAGAGAAAATCGGTTTAAAGTCATCGCATTTACCAATACAGTTCAATACTCTATTTCGGGTATATTGACGGCACTATTCGCCGTTATGGGTATGGGAGTATGGGCTTTTGCGCTGCCGGTTGTGATAGTTGCTCCCTTAGAAATCATCATATATTACAAATATCATTCCTGGCGACCTCGTGAAGGATTTACAACAGTATATTGGGATGAAATATTAAATTTTGGCAAACATATTCTCGGCGTGGGATTGCTGAAAACGTTGAGAAATAATTTAGATTATTTAATAGTTGGACGTTTTGTCGGCATTGAAGAATTAGGAATCTACTTTTTTGGGTTTAATGCTGGTTTGGGAATCAGTTTAAGTATCATTAATGCTATTAGTTCGGTAATGTTACCTCATTTATGTTCAGCACGTACAGAATGGCTGGAATTCCAACATCGTTATTTCCACAGTCTCAGAACTATTGCTTTGATCATTGTTCCTTTTGTATTGTTTCAAGCTAGTTTAGCTCCTATTTACGTTCCCATTGTTTTTGGTCAACAGTGGATAAGTGCCATCCCAATTTTAATATTAATTTGTTTATCAGCGATTCCCAGGCCTTTTGCAGATGCAGCATCCCAATTATTAGTAGCTGTGGGAAAACCTCATTTAGATTTACGATGGAATGTCATATTTACCAGTTTATTTGCTCTGTTCTTATTTATGGGAGTTAATATTCCAATTATTGCCAATACTTTTTTAGATTTCGATACTGTTGATAGTTTGACATTAATATTAGGAAAAAATTGGAAAGTGATTGGCATCGCTTTATCAGTTTTATTAGTTCATGGGATTTTCTTACCGTTTTTACCATATGGGCTACAGGTTATATATTTCCCAAGAAATTGCAGAAGTTGTAAATTCAATACCAATTTGTAAACCTAAAAAACCCGTAACATTTTCATGTTTGCCAGAAGGTTGGGCGATTTGAATAATTATTCCATTATGTAGTTCATAGCGATTCCCATCCGGCTTTTGAACCAAAAATTCTTGAATGGTTAATATTTGTTGTTTTGATAATGCTTGAGTCATACTAATTCCTAGGGTTTGGTAATGAGGAATGAGTTAAGAGTTAACAGTTTATTTTCCCCCATCCCCCCATCTTCTTACTCCATACTACAAACTGCTTGCATAAACTGTTGAGAGACAAATGGTAAAATTTCTCGACTAACGGCGTTTGCTTTCCCTTCTGTAAATACCACTAATACATAAGGACGTTTATCCGGTATCTCAATATAAGCTGCATCATGACGAACTTGAGAAGTCCAACCGGCTTTTGACCAAATTTTTGCTTCTACAGGAAGACTACCACCTGAAAAACCTGTGATTTGGTCTTCTTCTACATCTTGGGGTAACTCTTCGGGGTTCAAACTGCGCTTCATGATATTCATCATTTCTTGAGAACGACTTGCACTAACTGCAACCCCACCCACAATCCCGTGCAATAATCTAGCGATCGCATTAGTAGTTAACATATTCCGATTTTCTAAAAACTGTCCGTAAAAAGCCCGTTCCCGTCCGTAGGGGCCATCACCCCAAGTTTTCTGACAAACATTTACTGTTTGTAATTCTTCCCATCCCAAAGATTGTAAATAGCGGTTGACAATATGACGTTGCTGTTTCCAAGTTTCAAATGGTCCTGGTGATAATTCTGGACCGGAAGTCGTCCCCGTTAATACATCAACAATCAAGCTCGTAGCATCGTTACTTGAATCGATAATCATATCGCGTATGGCTCGCTGTAGCTCTGGGGAATCTTCTACCATACCTTTTTCCAGCCATTCATGTATCGCGAGCAAATAAAATAATTTGACTACAGAAGCCGGATAAACTGTTTCGACACCGCGATAAGTAAAACCACGGACGGGATGATTCCAAAAAGCATCTGGAGTTAAAGCACCACCAGTATTTACAGATACCGGCGGGTCATAGATAATCCAAGTTAGAGCAATTTGGTTACGAGCTAACGTAGAAAATTCAGCCCAAGTAGCTTCTAATATACTATTACCAAGTGTTTCGAGTTGTTCGTCGCGGTTAAAGAAAAACATCGTTACCGTCCGATTTTGATTTAAACTTCGTTGTTATTACTTACAAAGTTTTATGGTTTCTCAAGAGGAATTGCAAGCAAATTTTGAATATGTAACAGAAGCTGATTTAAATATCTACGATTCTGCCGAATGTCTGAGTCTGTCAACTCAAGCCGAAAAAGGCAGATATTTACAAGTAATCCTAGAAACATTAAATCAAACTTCAGTCAAGGTATGCTTATCTGAAGATAATTATCCCGGTTGGTTGTTAATTAAGGATTTAAACGTATTATCTCCAGCGACTGAACCAAAACAAATTAAATCATTTTCCGCAGTTCAAATAAAGCAACTTTTACCGTCAGTCATCGCTTTTACCCAAAAAGCTATGGAACAACCAAATTATTACCTTTGGGGTGGTACCACTGGACCAAATTATGATTGTTCGGGACTGATGCAAAAGGCTTTTGCTTCGGTAGGAATTCGCTTACCCAGAGATGCTTATCAGCAAGAAGCTTTTGTTCAACAAGTTTGTACTGCGGAGAATTTTGATTTAAATTCTTTAGAGCCAGGTGATTTAATCTTTTTTGGCACTCCTCAAAAAGCCACTCATGTAGGTCTTTATTTGGGAGATGGTTGTTATATCCATAGTTCTGGAAAAGATCAAGGACGAAATGGTATTGGAATTGATTGTCTTTCGGAACAGGGAGATGAGGTTAGTCGGTCATATTATCAACAGCTACGAGGTGTAGGAAGGGTGGTAAGCAGTTATATCCCTTCATAAAGGCTAAGGATAAATGAACGGAGGGTTTTAGATGAGAAATGGGTTTGTTTCTGGAAGTTTGACGGTTAAGGAAGATGCCATATCTCCCGCTCTCGATGTTTCGGTGGTAGTACCAGTTCATAATGAAGTGGAAAGTTTACCTCATTTACTCGAAGCAATTTCATCCACTTTGATTGCAAGTCATTTAAATTACGAAATTATCTGCGTTGATGACGGTTCTACTGATGGTTCTGTACAATTACTTAAACAGCAAGCACAAATTCGTACTGACCTAAAAAGTATCATTTTACGACGCAATTACGGTCAAACTGCGGCAATGGCAGCCGGTTTCTTCCATGCACAGGGCAAATCTATTGTAACTTTAGATGCCGATTTACAGAATGACCCCGTAGATATCCCGATGTTATTGGCAAAGTTAAATGAAGGTTACGATTTAGTCAGTGGTTGGCGCAAAAATCGTCAAGATGCCGCTCTCACCCGCTTATTACCTTCCAAAATTGCCAATTGGTTAATTCGTCGCATCACCAGCGTGAATATTCATGATTATGGTTGTTCTCTTAAAGCCTATCGTAGCGAACTTGTAGCAGATATGAATTTATACGGAGAACTGCACCGTTTTCTTCCTGCTTTAGCTTATATTGAAGGTGCCAGAATTACCGAAATGCCTGTCCGTCACCACCCTCGTCGTTTTGGTCGCAGTAAATACGGTTTAGGTCGTACTTTCCGAGTGATGATGGATTTGTTTACTATTGCATTCATGAAGAAATTCCTCAGCCGTCCCATGCACGTTTTTGGACTATGGGGCTTGATTTTTATGGTGTCCGGTGGCGGAATCAGTATTCATCTAAGTTGGACTAAATTAGTATTAAGTCAAAATATTGGCGATCGCCCTTTATTAATTTTAGCTGTGTTGCTCTTAGTCACCGGAGTACAGCTATTTTGCTTCGGGTTACTCGCTGAATTATTAATGCGTACTTACCACGAATCCCAAGGTAGACCTATTTACCGCATCCGCGAAGTTGTACAACATCAAATCTATCAAGACAATTCTTAATTCACTGATTTATGTTTCAATCGCAAGAAGTCCCACATCTACCCGTAAGCGAGATGTTTGAGACGCGAATAATGCGGGAGGCACAGCCATACCGCATTTTCTCCGTAAAAATACTCCACTTAAATATTATTAGTTCTTATTAAGACTTGTACCACTTAAGTGAAAGTTATAAATAAAACATCCATACACTATATATTTCAGTATTTCGTTACAAAAAAATACAATTCTTCTCTCTATTGAAGTTATTCTCATTTGTAATTGCGAATCTTTTCATTAACCTAACCAATTTAACTTGTTTTTTCGACGTGATATAGATTACTTTTTGTCGTATAATAATTTTGGATACAATCTGTAGGGACTTCTTTATCTTTATTTTAATTTTCTAATTTTCAATCAAACAACCCATACAACAAAGTTGTCAGATATGCAAGAATTTTTATAATCAATTTTTGAAAAAATTTGAAAATTTAGAAAAAAAAATTTTATATTTACTGTTTTTCTGGTATTATTATTTTTATAAAGCTTATTTTTCATAATTGGAATATTGCTGCCTCAAAAAAAATTGCTTAGCTCCGATTATAAGAATATTTTTTTAGCTTTCTCTGATTGTATCACAACCGCTGTATTTTGCAAATTTTGCGGAGAATAAAGCAATAAAAGTACAAAAGCACTATTTTAGAGAGAATATAAAAAAGATGTAAAGTAATGTAACATAGAAAATGTAGTTTTCGATTTGAAGTGATTTAAGAGCTTCATAACAAACTACAAATCACAAACCTCACAGAAGAATTGCATCTGCCGTGAAAGTATTATTATCAGTAGATAGGCAAGTACGGCGAAACCTGCTAGCATTATTTGCAGCAGGTTTGTTATTTTGGGCTAGTTTAGCTTCATTACTGCCAACTTTACCGCTTTATATTGAAGATATAGGAGCAACAAAACAGCAGATAGGCGTAATAATGGGTAGTTTTGCCATTGGACTATTGATATTTCGCCCATTTTTAGGTCAAATAGCAGATAAACGCGGTCGAAAAATCGTGTTGATAATCGGTATTATATCAGCAGCGATAGCTCCCATGGGCTACAATTTTGTGCAATCAATACCATTGTTAATGGTAATACGGGCTTTCCACGGTATTAGTATTGCAGCCTTTTCCACGGGATTTTTGGCATTAGTTGCAGATATTGCACCAGTAGAAAATCGTGGCGAATTAATCGGCTATATGAGTTTAGTTAATCCAGTTGGTTTAGCAATTGGTCCAGCTTTAGGTGGTTATTTAATGGAAGCTGCTGGTTATACTTCATTATTTATATTATCTACTGTTTTGGCTTGTCTGGCATTATTATGTACCATACCAATTATCAATCCCATAGTTCCAGTAGAGGAGCAAGTAGTTGATAACGACAGTCCATTTTGGAAAAAATTGATTAGTCCGAGAGTGAGGATTCCGGCTTTTATCTTGTTAATTATAGGTTTGATTCTTGGTAGTTTACATACCTTTGTACCATTATTTATCAAATCAACCGAAGCAGAGTTAAATCCTGGATTATTTTACACCGTAGTGGCGATCGCCAGTTTTTGTTCGAGGTTATTTTGTGGAAGAGCCAGTGATCGATTTGGTAGGGGATTATTTATCACTTTGAGTTTAGTTTGTTATAGTTTGGCATTATTATTATTATGGACAGCCAATAGTTCAGAGGATTTCTTATTTGCAGCGATAATCGAGGGGATTGGTGGTGGGACAATAATTCCGATGATTGCAGCGATGATTACAGATAGAGCTTATCCTCAAGAAAGAGGAAGAATATTTAGTTTATGTATGGTAGGCTTTGATATTGGTGTTGCTCTTGCAGGACCGATTTTTGGTTTAGTCGCTCAACAAATTGGTTATCGCAACATATTCGGATTTAACTTTGCGATCGCTTTAATCTCAGTAATTATTTTTATGACTTTATCAAGTAAAAATTTACCTGCTTCCTTACGCTTTGCTTTTGGACGTGGTGTTGATATTTATTCACTCAATAAAGTAGGAGTTAGGAGTTAGTTGACCTGGGACAGTTAGGAGTTAGTACCACCGGAATTGTAGAGACGGGGCGTATTGCTACGTCTGTATCGGAGTTAGGAGCTAGGAGTTTGCAGTTAGAATTTATTACTGATAACTGTTTACTGATAACTGATAACTGATAACTGATTACTCCCCATTGCTTGTTGCTGCTTTTAATAAAGTAAACCAAAATCGAGAACCTGCATTTTCGCGAGGGGTAAAACCAATTTGCCCTCCCCAACGTTCTACTGTAATTTTGCAAAAATAAAGTCCTAGTCCAGATTTACCAGATTTTTTTTTACCTTGAGTAAACTTTTGAAATAAAGTATCGGCAATTTCTTCTGGAACACCACTTCCTTGATCTTCTACACTGACAAGAATATAATCTTCTTGTTGTTGTAAATTGATCGTAACTGTGGTGTTTGGGGGGCTATGACGAAAAGCATTTTCGATCAAGTTTGCTAAAATCCGATCTAAACGCGATTTATCACCAACTATTCGCCAATCTGCGGTTAAATCTATATCGGAGGATAGTTGTAAACGCATTTGATTGAGTGTAAAAGTTGGCGTGAATGATTCGATGGCATCAAATACAGATACTAAAACATCTGGTGCGGTTTCAATATCATCTGTAAAGCTTTCTAAAGATTGAATTTCTTGAGAAAATGCGTTTAATATTTCTCGAATCAGCATTTCTTGTTTAATAGTTTGCTTTCTACCGATTTCTAAACGTTCTCTACCTTTTTCAGTTAAATTTTCTAATTCTAGTAGAGCCAAACAACAATTAATACCACTTAACTGTCCGGCAACATCGTGTATAATGCAGTGAATTAAAACTTCTTTTTTCTGATTTTCTTTAAGAATATGTTGATAATTGAGCTTATTTTCTCTAGCTTGCTGAATTAGACTTTGTTTCTCGGTGTAAGCATCACTCATTCTTTCGACGAGTAATATTTTTTTGTGATTTGCCACAAGAGCGGAAGCTTCAAAATGAAATTCAGTTCCAGATATGTCTAAATCCGTCCATATTCCAGATTTTAAAAGTTTTTCATCGTTTCTTTGCCAATATTCTTCCGCATCAATCAGAAAGTTCTCTAAAAAAGGAAACTCTTGTTCAGGAATTAAAATTTCCATTCCTGGTTTAAAAATCTGACGACAAAATCGTCTCACCCATTTAGGGATATTTCCAGAAATTTTAAATTTACCAACATCAAGTCTTTCTAGAACTAAGATATCTAAAGCAGCAAAAATTTCCGCTGTTATTGATTCACTCATAATTAAACAGTCGTAGAATTAATATTTTATATCAAGTCCTAATGATTAGTTATTGTTCCCTGTTAACTGATAACTGATAACTGATAACTGATATTAGATATTTCGTACCGAAATAATATTACTATGATTTGCGCTGCATTAAGTGAGAAGAATTGACTTGTTGTTGGACTTTAAAGATTTGCATTTCATCCCAAGTTGCATCCAATAGTAAAATCCAATCTCCATCTGTCTCAGGGAACAAATGCACATCCGCACAAATTCCATGTTCGATTTTAATACAGGGTAAAAACAGTGGAAAATCATCAAGTGGTAAAAGCCCTTCCAGAAAGAAAATTTGTTGACAAGCGTCAATTCCCTGTTGTAAATCGACTATTCCATATTCAGTTAATTTACCACCCCAATTAGATAGACATCCATTTTTACCTACAAAAATATATGCTAAAGAACGACTTTCTCTCAGAAAATTAACAAGATAATTACTAACAGGGAAAGGGATATCCATGCATTCATCCTTTCATTATTTTAGAAGCAAGTATATTAAAAATTTCTTCTACATTTAATCCAGTTTTTGCACTAGTTTTAATCGTAATCCATCCCTTGTTTTCCAGATTTTCAATATTTGTAGAATCTAACTCCCATTCATCTTGTAAATCCCACTTATTCAACACTAAAATAAAAGGTACTTTACCCAAATTATCTTCAACTCGTTGTTGTAATTCAACAGCTTTTTCCAAAGTAGTTTTTCGTGTTCCATCCACTACTAACAAATAACCAGATGAACCTCTTAAATAAGAAGTTCTTAATTTTTGAAATTCATCTTCTCCATACAAATCCCACAAAATCAAACTTAATTCTTGTTCTTTTACTTGTACTGTTTTTTTATCAATTTTTACCCCTACAGTGGTTTGATATTTTTCTGAAAATATGCTGTAAACGAATTTAGCTACTAAGCTTGTTTTACCAGTAGCAAATGCACCTACCATACAGATTTTTTTCTGGAGCATTAGCTATTTGACTCCTCTATTTATATTTAGTAATGTCGTCTATGATAACCTTGAAGGAGACTCTACGATTAAGTTTTTTTTCTTCTTCGGTTGATTCAGGACGTAAAAGATTTTCAGAGTCTAAAGATTTTGTCCGAAAATAATTTTTGTTAATACCTTGGGATGTAAGATAAGCTAAAATCTTCTCGGCACGATTTTGAGAAAGTTTGATATTTGCTTGTTTATCTCCTAAACTATTTGCATATCCCTCAATTTCGATGAAAATATCTTTTTCTAAAGATTTAGCAGCATCAATCAAATTTTGTAATTTTGGTAATAATTTTAAGAGTTTTTCGGTTTCACCGGGTAAAAATTGAGTTTTATCATTTTCAAAAAGCAAGATGATTTCTTCAATTTCTTGTTTGTAAGTATTAAGTTGTTCAATATCTAAATTAGTCAGATTTTCATCTTTATATTGATTAATTCCCAAAATAGATAGGGATGATTGTTGTTCTCTAGCGGATAAAATCCATTCACGAGGGGCAAAACCTGTAGCGTTCAAAACACCATTTTCATCAAGAGTGAAAGTAACAGTTTTCGGTTTTTGTAGAAAATTTTCGGCTCTTTTGATAATAATTTCTTGTTCTAAAGATATAAAAGGTTTCCATTGATAAACAACTGCTTTTTCATTGATATTCAATTGTTTCATTAACTGATTCGGTTCAACTGCTAAGGGATCGCGCATCCCTGTTACCAAATATTTCCCATTTATTATATCCGTTTTAGTCACCAAAATTCCCGGTTGAGCTTGCAAAGTTTTGAGATAATTATTCCAACGTTGATTATCTCTAATGACATTAAATCCCCAAATACCTAATACCGTCGTCAGTATTGCCACAGAAACCCATGCATAAGTATATTTAGTGTTAGTAGGATTTCGATAATGAGATTCTAGACAATTTTCTAAATACGGCTTACTAGCTACAAACGGTTGAGTATCACCAGAAAAATTTTCAATTTCTCGACTTAATTTTAAATGTATTTTTTCTAAAACATTCTTAAAAACAATTCTTAACTCTTCCGGTGCATTTCCGCGAATAATACCCGCTAAAACTGCTGTAGGCCCTTCTTCAATCCAAATTGTCAATTCCCCAAATTCTAAAGTATGCAGCCCCTCATGCTTTCGTACTTCAAAAGAGTCTTTGACAAAATCTTGAATCGCTGTCAACATTGCCGAAACCAAAGATGGGTCTTGAGCCGCTACCTTGGATGCTACTATATGCTGTAAAATCAATCCGCTGTGCCTGTGAATCAGAAATACCTGTTCCACACGGTAAATCAGCGTCCTTAACAGTACAACTTCCGCAAAGGATTTCCCCGTTTGTCTCGCTTCTATTCTCCACTTCAAACTTTGCGGTGAAGCACTGTATTCTAAAGCCCGATTAAACGACTGTAGCATTTCATCCAAAGTCGTGGCGATCGCCTTTCTTGTCGCAGGACCAATAATCGGGAAAATCGCTTGGGA
Source organism: Richelia sp. SL_2_1 (assembly GCA_012033205.1). Lineage (GTDB taxonomy): Bacteria > Cyanobacteriota > Cyanobacteriia > Cyanobacteriales > Nostocaceae > Rivularia. The sequence continues at coordinate 47,461 of JAAUSO010000011.1, forward strand.
AAGTATGTTAATATCTTTTTTGACAGAAGACTCAATGGCTTGCTCAACAGTAGGAATCATCGCTTCAGACAATTGATCATCTTGCATTGTCCGCAAAATAACCGCTTCGGGAAGCATCTTACTGATATCTTCAGCATCAACTTGAGGATTATCCAATTTTTGATAAAACTTATCAAGTTTTGGTTGCTCTATTCCTAAAAGTAAACTTCGCAATTCAGTCAATTCATTCAATTCATTTAATTCATCTAATTCATTGAATTGATGATTTTCTTTAATATTATTATTGTGATTATTCTGATGATTTTTTAAAGGTTCTTCTGCTAATCTATTGCCGTTATAATTATTCATCAGTATTCTTTAATTCTCTAATAATTAAACTTAAATAAATTCAATCAAAAAGTCATTCATTTATTTAACAGTTATCAATTAACCGTGATAACTGTTAACTGATAACTGATTATTGAGAATTCAACCGCAAAGCTAATTCCGAAAATAAAGCAGCTAATTGAGAACGATCTGTTTTTTCACTACGAAGTTCATAGGTTTCTCGCTCTAGTAAACCGACAAGTTCTTCATATTTTTGGCGAATATCATCATGTAAGTTTTGAGATTGATTAAAAATTTGCTGACGCAATTCTCGCTGAATTTTATTTGCTTCCTCATCAATTTCAGCCATCTTTTTCTCTAAAGATTCAGCAACTTTCTTCTGCTCTTCAGTAATAACTTTCAATGCTTCATCACGCTTGACTTGTTCATTTTTCGTTTTAGCACCCAAAGCATCTGTTTCTTCTCTAATATAAGTTTCTAAGGAATCTAATCTTTTTCTCGTCTCATCTCTTAAATCCGTACATTCTTTAACTAAACGCTCTTCCAAACGAGAAAACTTCTTATCCAATTCTCGCATTTGAGAGCCAACTAAAATATCTCTAACTTTATGCAAGCTATTATTTTCATGAATCTCAGGATTACTATATCCTACAGGCTTACTAGTATCTCTAGTTGATACTATTTGTCCTGTTTCTCGCGAAATATTATTGTTGTGTTCTTCCGACGAATTCATCATTCAAATTCCTAATAACATCTTTTTATTCCGCCAAAAAGGTCGTAATTTTATTCATACACTCTGAGAATAATACGTAGTAACTTATACTCATGTAATTAAGTACAAACTTTAACTACTCAGCTAGGTAGCATCGTAAAAATACCAGTAAAAAAACATCCTCCTTAAGATTGAGATTAGATTATACATAAGAAATTATTATTATTACAACTATTATTAACTAGAATAAATAAATTTTAATTAACATTAGATTAATAATATTGAGTTATCTGGACTAAAAAGCGGGTTGATGACAAAAGTCTGAATTGATCAACATCTTGATTTTTCCGATTGTTGAGAATGGGACGAGACATGATATCACTCATCGTGATTGTGATATTGAGTTAACAATCAGGAATAAAGAACAGCGAGAAGCAGTAAATAGATTGTTTTAGAGTAATTTTTCTTTAATTAAGTAATCTAAAACAAGTTTTGAGAAATTTTTGACAGAAGTATTGTTTGATTCAAAAAATGTGATGTTTATGATTTGGATAATTAAATTTTACCATTATGACTGACCTGAGAAAAAAGGGGTTTTTAGCTTGATATAGATAAACAAGGAGCATTATAGCCTGACAATAAAGGCAATAAAGTTGTGAAAATTAGATGAAAGATTTTAGTCAGTTACTTATTGATAAAAAAGAAATAATTGTAGAAAACTGGCTGAAAAAAGTTCATGAGGACAATCAGATTGAAAGTCTAGCTATAGTAAATCATCTTGAATATGTTTTGCTAGCTTTAGCAACGGTTCTTTGCAAAAATCAACATTTTTGGATTTTGAGTCGGTAGTAGAAGCGAGTTTAAATCATGGAATTCTCCGTGCCGAGCAAGGTTATGATGCTTCAGAAATAGGTAGAAAATATCATTTGTTTCGTCAAGAGATATTTTCGATTTTATAAGTAAGTAAAAATCAAAATAATTATCATGTGTTACTACCTAATCTATGAGAATAACCGGAACTTTTAACGCCGTTCGATTTAATATCCAATATGATAATTTAAAGAAAACCCTCTTCCTTTAAAATTGTTAAAGCATTTTCCGCAGCCATTTTTTTAGCTTCTGGAATACTTTTTCCCGTACCTTCTCCGTATTTTCGATTATCTACAAATACTTCACAGAGAAATTCTGGAGCATGAGGTAAACCACCGATTTTTGTTGAAATATACTTAGGTAGTAATGGTGGATTTTGGGGAATGTGTCGTTGAACCCAGACTTGAAATTGATTTATTGAATCGAGATGAGAACGAGATTCAAGTATTTCTTCAGGTACAGAATCAAATAACGGTTCAATAACATCGCGTACTACTTCAACATTAAAATTATTATCCAGATAATAAGCTGCAATTACAGCTTCAAAAGTGTTGCTAAGTAAATTAGGATTTTGAAATCCTTTTTCACGAATAGCACCCTTACCCAATCGCATCTTTTTGTCTAAACCAACTTCCAAAGCAAACCTTGCTAACTGCTTTTGATCTACTAATGCTGAACGTCTACGAGTTAATTGATCTTCTTCAATATCTGGATGACGACGATAAAGATAGTCTCCACTCAGATAGGTTAATAAAGCATCACCCAAAAATTCTAAGCGTTCATTATGTTCTCCTGATTGAGGATTTTCGTGAACGTAAGAGCGGTGAGTTAATGCACTATGCAAAAGTGAATTATCTTGAAATTTTTCTTCTTGAATAATTTCTAAAAAGTTATCTTGTTTGGGTTTTTTTTTCATTGATTTAGCAACTAATAAAACTAAAACTTATTTGATATTATTCTGCTATTTTGACAACAGAAGCAGATATCGCATTCAAAAGTCCAGTTATACTATCAATAGCATTATAACTTTGATAATCAACATGGCGATCGCCCTAGCTATATGATTCTCGGCTGCCAAAACAAGGTAAGCTAAATTTAGACTAATTAGACTAATTATTATCTAAAAAATGGCTGCATCCAGTATTATTTCTACTGTGACAACTTTTCCTTTAACCGCTGTCGTTGGTCAAGAAGCGATTAAATTAGCTTTACTATTAACAGCAGTCGATCCAGAATTGGGGGGAGTCGCAATCGCAGGACGTAGAGGAACTGCAAAATCAGTGATGGCTCGTGCTATTCACGCTTTATTACCACCGATTGAAGTTGTCAAAAATTCCATTAGTAATTGTAATCCCAATCAACCGCAAGAATGGGATGACGATTTATTGTCTAGAGAGGTTAAATTTAACGTCTCAGATATGGAAACGGAAATTATCCCCGCACCGTTCATCCAAATTCCTTTGGGAGTCACTGAAGATCGACTTTTGGGTTCGGTAGATGTGGAAAAATCTGTCAAGCAGGGAGATACAGTATTTCAACCAGGTTTACTAGCAGCAGCTCATCGGGGAGTGCTGTATGTAGATGAAATCAATCTTTTAGATGAGCAAATTAGTAATCAACTTTTAACTGTATTATCCGCAGGACGTAATCAAATCGAACGAGAAGGAATCAGTTTTCAACATCCTTGTAAACCGTTATTTATCGCTACTTATAATCCCGAAGAAGGAAATTTACGAGAACATTTACTTGACAGAATTGCCATTTCCCTGTCAGCAGATAGTGTTTTAGGTTTAGATTTACGAGTTGAAGCAGTAGAACAAGCAATTGCTTATTCTCGTTCTCCTCAAGAATTTCTCCAACAGTATACAGAAGATATCGACTCAATCAAAACCCAAATTGTATTAGCGCGGGAATGGTTGAAAGAAGTTACCATCACTCACGAACAAATTAACTATCTTGTCGAAGAAGCAATTCGCGGTGTAGTTCAAGGACATCGTGCCGAATTATTTGCAGTACGAGTTGCTAAAGCTTCCGCAGCCCTGGATGGGCGGGATAAAGTCACTCCCGAAGATTTACGTCGTGCAGTGGAATTAGTCATAGTACCCCGTGCAACAGTAATTCAAACACCACCAGAAGAACAACAGCCACCTCCTCCTCCTCCACAAAGCCAAGAACAATCAGAAGACGAATCAGAACAAGAGCAAGACGAACAACAAGAAAAAGAGGATACTGATGACGAATCAAATCAAGATGAACTTGAACCACCAGGAATTCCCGAAGAATTCATCTTTGATCCAGAAGGTGTAATTTTAGATGAAAGTGTGCTGTATTTTGCTCAAATGGCACAGCGTCAAGGTAACTCCGGAAGTCGCGGTTTAATATTTTCCGACGATAGAGGAAGATATATCAAACCGATGTTACCTAAAGGAAAAGTTCGTCGTATTGCCGTAGATGCCACATTAAGAGCCGCAGCACCATATCAAAAAGCACGACGACAAAGACATCCCGGTAGAAACGTTATCGTAGAACAAGGTGATATTCGCGCCAAACGTTTAGCAAGAAAAGCCGGAGCATTAATCATATTCGTTGTAGATGCTTCCGGTTCAATGGCACTCAATCGGATGCAATCAGCCAAAGGTGCCGTCATGCAATTATTAACAGAAGCATATCAAAACCGCGACCAAGTAGCTTTAATTCCCTTCCGAGGAGAACAAGCAGAAGTCGTATTACCACCCACACGCTCCATTACCCTAGCTCGTACCCGTTTAGAAAAGATGCCTTGCGGAGGTGGTTCACCCTTAGCTCACGGTTTAACCCAAGCCGCTCACGTCGGTTTAAATGCTCAAAGAAGCGGAGATATTGGACAAGTTGTCATAGTCGCTATCACCGATGGAAGGGGTAATATACCATTATCCCGTTCTTTAGGAGAACCTCAAGAACCTGGAGAAAAACCAGATATCAAAGGGGAATTATTACAAATTGCCGCCAAAATTCGCGCTTTAGGAATGCAACTGTTAGTAATCGACACCGAAAGTAAATTTGTGTCTACAGGGTTCGCCAAAGAGCTAGCAAAGAACGCCGGGGGCAAATATTATCATTTACCTAAAGCCACAGATAAAGCCATCGCCGCAATGACAAAAGGCGCGATCGCAAATCTCAAAAGTTAGTTCGTAGGTTGGGTTAGACGCACGACAATATTTGATAATTAACGGATCAATTGGTATTGCGTCGTAACCCAACATCAACTTTTTAAGTAATCCCAATCGTTTCAAGCTTTTTGGTTGTTATCGTATATCTTGTTTTATTTACCGCTCCTTAAAACTTAAACAAATCTAAACCTTGTTAAACAAGATTACAGGTATTCAAGATGCAGGTCGAGCAGTACTACCTACTTGCGGGGAGGAATCTCGCCTCCCTGATGAAGCACCTTCGGGTTTCCCATATGACCTGGTTTTATCCTGATCATACAGGCTGACCTCATCCCGGCTGTTAGCCACGCCATAAAAACTATGTCGTCTCAGACTCCATAGTTGTTTATGTAACATCCTCCAGTAACTCCAAGCGTGCCGATGTCTATCCTCTGGCAGAAATCGGGCGTATCTGGCTGGGGGACGCTCACTTTTATGCAAAGCTCTACGAGCTAAAACCAGTGCAGCAGCAGTATCTGATGATAGTCCGTAAAGCTTTAAAAACTTTGTTAATCCAATTAATGATGAGTAAGCAGGATTAACTTTTATTACTTGAATACCCCATTTCGATGCTCTGGATTCAAGTATTGACAAAAACTGGGAATATGCAAAATTTGAAAGCATCCTTGAATAACGAACACCACTTTCTCTCATTGATGCTTTTTTGGCAGAAAAATCAAGTTTCTCAACTGTAATAGGACATTGATAAAAACTTGCTAATTTGACGATATGAGCTACAGTTTCTCCCAAGGTTGCTTTGACTTGGTGAGAAGAACGGTCACGCAAATTAATTTTTATTTGACCTCGTGCTTTGAGGTTTCCCTCTTGATCAGAATATGCCCAACCGATTACCGACGGATTCAAATCGATACCTATCATTCCATTAGAAGAACGGGATTGAATCGGTACTTCGGGACGTTTTACTGTCACAAAAACATACCATTTACCATTATCTTTTTTAACAAATCTCCAAGTTAAGGCACTACCCTTTAACAGAGCATATTCTATATTTTGATCACCATATTTAAATTGAATTCTAGAGGCAAAAACGTACTTACCTTTCTTGTGAGATAAAACTTGTGGCACGCGGATTTTAATATTTCCATCAATTGATAATTGACAATTTTGACATCCTGCTGTTTCATCAGATGAACCAACAAGCAGAAATTGTGAGTTACGTTTTTGCTGCCAATCATCTAACCATTCATAATGGTTAGAATAGCCATTTTCTTCTAATTTATGCTGTGCTTGGAATAATTTACGAGAACCAAAAATTATCCCTGATGTTTTTGTTTTTAATAACTCAAGTTTGTGATTTTTTAGAGATAAACGTCGTTGTTTTTGATGGATTTCCCATTTTAACTGTTTTTTAAGAGTCTTATAACCGTTAATTCCACAGCATGGATAAAGCTTTTTTAATTTGTTGATTTTGGCTGTAATAGATTTCTTTAAACCTTTTATCGATAATTGTAATTCTTTTATATATCTATTTAAACATTCCTTCTCCGAGGATATTTTACCTTTTATTGAAGCGTAAATACTATTAAACTGCCGTGCATTTATACCGTATATTGTTTGATATGAAGATTTTAGAGTATTTAACTTTTCACCTCTAGATAATCCAATATAAAGATTTCGCTCTACTTTACCAAACAATTTCCCCATCTCTTCACAAAAGTCAATAAGGTAGGACGGGACTAAAGTTTGATAAGTGAGGCAGTGCGGTCTTGGGGGTTTCTCCCAGGAGCAACTGCCGGTGATGCTGCTCATTTTAATGAATCTGCTACTTCTCTTAACTGTTGAACGATTTGCTTGTTTTTATGACTATGGCTACCATACAATCTGGCACTAAATACCGTAATAATTTCTATTACATCTGCGGCTAAATCTTCCTCAAATGTCGAATCTTCTGAGCGATTAATGATAATTACTTCACAGCCAAACTGTTGACATAAACTGAATATTAATTCCGAGCCAAATCTTAATAATCTATCTTTATGACATAAAACTAACCGCTCTACTTGATATGTTGTGATTAATTTTATTAGCCTAATTAACCCCTTTTTACGGTAATTTAATCCGCTTCCTAGGTCACTGATTATTTCATAACTCCAACCATGTTTAGCACAGTAAGCTTCTAAGACTATTTTTTGACGTTTCAAATCTTCTTTCTGGTCATGACTACTGACTCTTGCGTATGCTACTGTTAATGTTGATGCATTTTTATTACCAACCAAACTACTGACTTCATAACGACGATGACCTCCTGCTGTTCTCTCTGATTTAATTTGACCAGTTCGTTCCCATTCCCTTAAGGTTTTAGGAGTTACTCCAAGTAGGTCAGCTGCTTGTTGAATCGTCAGTTTGGACACATTGGTGAACTTGAACTACTAACCCATAATACCTTGAATATTGTTCAGCAAAGTATAAGATTGTTTAACTTTTATGTAGCTGTTGTTAAGCCCCGCTTCGGAAGGATTATTTTTTAGGGTCAACTTGCGATACTTAGAGTGAGACAATAAAAAAAAACTCAATTTTTCAGCATTATTTTCTTAATTATTCTGACTTTTCGCTTTGACTTGACTGTAATCTTTTTATACTTCAAGTTGAAGTACAGAATGTGGGTTATAAAGGTAAGTATTGCCCAATCGAACATTAGTACGAGGGTTGGAAGTAATTTCTGGAGCAAGGTTATCCTGAGTAACTGGGGAAAAGTATAAGCTGGTTGCTCACCCCAGAGCGCCAAGGCTGAGTCGGCAGGCGGGGGACAATGAGTAATAACCCGTTTGAAGCCCGATGAACAAGGGACAAAACGCTGGCACTCCGTTACAGCGCAAGGTTTCGAGCCTGGATTTGACTATGACTACGTAAGAAACCTTTGTTAGAAGCGCCCACACCTTGGACGTACTGCTAAAAGATGGAGATGGTACGAGGTATCAGGTAACTCAACCTTTGACTCGGTTGACGAAAAGGTCTTTATATGCGGACTGAACCGCTCTAATTATAGGGGTATAAATTATCGGCTGGTATCGGGGACACTGGGTTTGTGTCTTACGGGCGTAAAGAAGGAGTCTACGGTCAAATGTAATACATACCACTGTGTGAACGTAGGAAGCATGATGGTTGGTCTTTACGAAGACTGGGCTAACTGCGGCTAATGTAGCCATCATGTGGCAGAGCCGTCGTAGTAGTCGGAGCTAGATAAGTTCTGGCACATGGCGAAGGACGGCAGTCATTGTAAAAGGAACGGTACAGGGAATTAGAGAGGACTAAGATGTATGTCCGATATTATCAAAACCCAACGTAGCCTAGCCACGAAGGCAGAGCATAATCCTTTACATCAGTTTGACCATTTGTATCGGTTAATCTGCCGAGAAGATTGGATACGCACTGCATTGAAGTCTTCTATGTAGAAACTGCCATGCTCAAACGTCTTCGTTTGGCGACCATAGTAGGTTGCAGTGACGGAAAGCTACATGAGCGGGAAACTGTCACGCTTCGTTTGGAGAGAGGGATAGAGAAACAAGCAAGTAGTGATATTTGAAGGTGCGCTCCGTCCCTACTCTATCAATTCTGCTACAAATCGACGTAATTATGCTTATTCGTCAAGTCCAAACCTGCGTCTAAATTCTTCAAATTTGTCTGAAAGTATAAAAACTTTATGCATATGTTTTGGATTAGTTGGACAATATATACCAGGTTTAAGCTGATGCTTTCTCGCCAACTCGGCATCTTCATTCCCAACGATAACTATTAATTCAGAACCACAAATATGACAAGTAACTATACCTCTTCTTTCATGAACATCAATAGCTTTTTGCAAACTACTACTTGTGCCATCATAGTTGAAGGTTTCCATTTTTATCTCCTACGCTAAATATTTGATTAAATATCAAAACGGTGATTTTCCTACTGGTAAATTAGTTCGTAGTTCGTAGGTTGGGTTGAGGAACGTTCACCGCTAGTTCGTAGGTTGGGTTGAGGAACGAAACCCAACATAACCTAGAAGACTAAACCAAATAATTCAACTTAAAACAAGATTAAACATCCAAGAAAACAACGCGCTTCATTCAAAAATCAAGGTTGGTATGAAATCAAAACACTGATGTTGGGTTACGACGCAATCTAAATTAATTCCTTAATTGTTAAAACTTGCGGTGCGTCTAACCCAACCTACGAATACGATAACTTGTCGTGCGTCGTGAAGCCAACCTACAAGTAAACTGCCCGTCCAAATCTACTTCATAACAATAATCAAATAACTGATGTTGGGTTACGACGCAATTTCAATCACTGGTTGATTTTTAAATATTGTCGTGCGTCTAACCCAACCTACTATGTTATTCATTCCCTACCCAATCGGGAAATTCTAATTCTACTCCTGCACCCCAATCAATATCATAAATACCTCGTTTAACATCACGATGAAAGCTTGAATACTTCCAATCTTTGGGTGCTTTGACATATCCATGTAGCACAGGATTGTAATGAATATAATCCACATGGGAAATAAAATCTGCTTCATCGCGGATTTGATGTTCCCAAAAACGACGCTGCCAAACTCCTTGTTCTTTTTTACTCTGCCGCGATGCAGATATTTTTCCTTTATATTTCGGATGACACAGACGACTAAAACCACCTTTAATCAAGTTCCAACGAGTTGAAAAGTCATCATGATTTGGTGGTAAAGTCCAAATACAATGCAAATGTTCGGGTAAAATTATTATTGCGTCAATTGTAAAGCGGTGCTGCTGCATTACCCGTTTGAATATCTTTCTTAGTAATACAATATTTTCTTCGTTACACAAAAATTTACGGCGATTCTGAGTGACAACCGTAAAAAAGAAAGTACCTCCCTTTATTTTTGCTCTACGGTATTCCATTTGTATTATTAGATAAATAAATACAATTATATTCATTTTGTAGGTTGGTTTAGTTCGTAGGTTGGGCTGAGGAACGTTCACCGCTAGGTGTGCCGGAGGCACAGCCCAATATCATCTGGATAATTCAACTAAATAACTAAACTTAAAACAATCTTAAACACCCAACCAAACAAATCGCTTCAGGGTAATTTCGTATAAATCAAAATGCTAATGTTGGGTTACGACGCAATTTCAATCAATTACTCAATCATTAAATCTTTTCGTGCGTCTAACCCAACCTACAATTACGTCCTACTCCCAATTCCTTAATCTTTAAAAACCGCTCCCCGCGACTGCAATTCAAACTTCATCTGCTCAGAAATACCCGTATTCCAACCAAATCGGGCATTACTAACTGTACTGTCTCCAAGGTTAATAATTATCATGAAATGATAACTAAGAAAAGCTGATTCATAATTAAATTTGTAACTCCTAACTCTTTCTTCCCATGCCCAAACTCTTAAGTATTGCCCCAATGATGGATCGAACAGACCGTCATTATCGTTATTTTATGCGACAAATTACCCGTCACACTTTACTTTATACGGAAATGGTAACGAGTGCGGCAATTTTACATGGAGATAAGCAACATTTATTAGGTTTCTCTCCGGAAGAAAAGCCCCTGTCACTACAAGTTGGGGGTGATAATCCCCTGGATTTGGCAGAATGCGCTCGCATTGCCGAAGCTATGGGTTATGACGAAATTAATTTGAATGTCGGTTGTCCTAGCAGTCGGGTACAAAGCGGTAATTTTGGTGCTTGTTTAATGGCAAAACCGCAAGAAGTAGCCGATTGTGTCGCAGCAATGATTAATGCAACCAAAATTCCTGTTACTGTCAAACATCGTATTGGTATTGATGATTTAGACCGTTACGAGGACATGGTAAATTTCGTTAATATAGTTTCTCAAGCTGGTTGTCGCCATTTCACTGTTCACGCTCGTAAGGCTTGGTTACAAGGGTTAAGTCCTAAAGAAAACCGCGATGTTCCTCCTTTAAGATATGATGACGTGCATCGATTAAAACAAGATTTTCCTGATTTATTTATTGAAATTAATGGTGGATTTACAACTTTAAACCAGGTTATGCAACACTTACAGTCAGTTGATGCCGTGATGATTGGACGTGCTGCTTATGATAATCCCTACCTTTTTGCTACTGTTGATCGAAGTATTTATATGCAAGAAATTCCATCTTTAACTAGACATCAAGTCGTAGAAAATATGCTCGATTATATAGATAAGTGGGTGGCAAAAGGTTTAAAACTCAATAAAATTACCAGACATATGCTACAACTCTTCACCGGAAAACCCGGTAGTCGCGCTTGGAAGCAGTATATTACAGAAAATTCATCTCGTTTCGGAGTTGGTTCTGAAGTTGTACGGGAAGCTTTAACAAAAGTACCTTCCATTTTTTAACAAACTCAGATTAATTTATATTTTGAGTTATTTACATTGTAAATTTTTATAAAATCACTTGCTTATTTTTCCTTTTTTTGAATTCACTATTTAATTTATTTTATTAGTCAAATTAGCATATAAAGGTCCATACAGATTGTACATATTTTTTTTTAAAGTGAAAAAGTGACTTAGATAACATCTCAAAAAACAAGTTAAACTCGTTGATTTAATAATAATTTTTAGCATTATAAATGACCTAATTCTCAACTAATGCCGATTTAGGTTAATTTTTATAACAAAATACGGAATTTTTGGATATTTTAAAATGTATTTTATACTTACGAATAAGTATACTTAGTATTTCAAAAAACTATTGAAAAGTAAAAAGCAGTATTTTTATGTAAAAAGAGATGAGAAATAGTCCTACCTTTAATATGGAGAGTTTTAACATAGAGACCTTCCACTGGTAATTTTATTATTGGAACCTAAAAATAGATCAATGAATATTCGTACAGTTTCAACTCAAGCATTTACCGATCAAAAACCGGGAACATCGGGTTTACGGAAAAAGGTAAAAACTTTTCAACAACCCCACTATTTAGAAAATTTTGTGCAATCGATTTTTGATAGTCTTGAAGGCTATCAAGGACAAACACTGGTTGTGGGTGGTGATGGACGTTTTTACAACCGTGAAGCTATCCAAATTATCCTCAAAATGGCAGCGGCTAATGGATTTGGACGAGTATTGGTAGGTGAGAAAGGAATTCTTTCTACTCCTGCTCTTTCCTGTATTGTGCGTAAATATAAAGCTTTTGGCGGGATTATTCTTTCCGCGAGTCATAATCCAGCAGGTCCCGATGAAGATTTTGGGATTAAGTACAATACTGATAATGGTGGTCCGGCACCGGAAAAAATTACCGAAGCGATTTACAATCGGAGTAAAACCATTGATGCTTACAAGATTTTAGAAGCAGAAGATGTCAATTTAGAGAAATTGGGTAGTTTTGAACTTGGTTCGATGACAGTTCAAGTCATTGATTCAGTAGCGGATTATGTCGAGTTAATGCAGTCGCTGTTTGATTTTGATAGTATTCGTCAACTGTTAACTTCGGGAGATTTCCGGATGTGTATGGATTCCTTACACGCAGTAACCGGACCTTATGCTTATGCTTTATTTGAACAGTGTTTGGGAGCGCCTGCGGGAACCGTACATAATGGTAAACCTTTGGAAGATTTTGGTGGTGGACATCCAGACCCGAATTTAGTTTATGCTCATGAATTAGTTGATATTTTATTTGGGGATAACGCTCCCGACTTTGGTGCGGCTTCTGATGGAGATGGCGATCGCAATATGATATTGGGACGAAATTTCTTTGTGACTCCCAGTGATAGTTTAGCGGTATTAGCAGCCAATGCGAAGTTAGTACCCGCTTACAGTTCGGGATTAGCAGGTGTAGCGCGTTCGATGCCGACTTCTGCGGCAGTAGATAGAGTTGCAGTTAGTGAGGGAATTGATTGTTATGAAACTCCTACAGGTTGGAAGTTCTTTGGCAACCTTTTAGATGCAGGAAAAGTGACTCTTTGCGGTGAGGAAAGTTTTGGTACTGGTTCTGACCATGTACGAGAAAAAGATGGACTTTGGGCAGTTCTATTTTGGTTGAATATCTTAGCATCGCGAAAGCAATCAGTTGAAGAAATTGTCCGCGAACACTGGAAAACCTACGGACGTAATTATTATTCAAGACATGATTATGAAGCAGTAGAAACACTGGAAGCCAATACCCTAATGGAAAATCTCCGTGAACAGTTATCGACGATGAAGGGTAAACAATTTGGTAAATATCAAGTTGAATATGCCGATGATTTTAGTTATACAGACCCGGTTGATGGTAGTATCAGTCAGAACCAGGGAATTAGAATTGGGTTTACAGACGGTTCGAGAATTGTATTTAGACTTTCCGGTACAGGTACTCAAGGAGCAACTTTGAGAGTTTATTTAGAAAGCTATGAACCCGATAGTACAAAACATGACCTCGATCCGCAACAAGCATTAGCACAATTAATTACCTTAGCCGACGAAATCGCTCAAATTAAAGCTAATACCGGACGAGATAAACCTACCGTTATTACCTAACAGTTATCAGTTATCAGTTATCAGTTATCAGTTATTTTCCCCGCGTATAACGTGGGAGATAAGATAGAGAGCATATCAGATAATTGTTCACTGTATGTCACTACGTGCCACGCTGCACTACACTGATAACTGTTTACTGATAACTGTTTTATCCCCATTACCGAATATATTTAATTTAGTTAAAAACTTTGTTGCTGATGTTTGGGAAGGGAGTAAGTCGAATAGGCGATCGCCATGTGATGAATTTGGTCAATTGATTGATATATGGGTTGAATATATGACAAATTTTTGAGGCGCAATAAAATTTTCATTGACCAATCAATTGCTATATATAAACCGATTAATTGGGCAAAATTTTACCCATATCATCGAACGGTAGCTGCTACTGGTTGTGGTTGTTGCATTAAACCCATTAAGTCATCAATTCCTTTTTGTAGATACCGGGTTACTGTCATTGGACTAGTACCAATTTTCTTGGCTGCATCTTTACGGGAAAATTCCTTTAAGAATACCAATTCTACTGCCATCCGAGGCTTTTCTTCTAACATTCCCATAGCCCCATGAAGTTGTTGACGCTCTTCTTCTAAGTGTTGTTGAGCGGCTGTATGAGGACAAGGCAATGCTTCACCCAAGGTAATTTGACAATCAACATAGTTCACAACAGTTGCATCTAAACTTAAAGGCATCCGATTTTGAACCGCTAATTTAGTTTCTTGCCATTCTTGTACCGACACTTTCAGTTCGCGAGCAACTTCCAAATCCTTGGGCTGTCTTCCTAAAGCATCTGCTAATTCTTTACGCACCTTTTGTCCTTCATTGTACAGTTCTTGCCAACGACGAGGAATTTTTAATAAAGTACTGCGATCGCGTAAGAAGTGCAGCATTTCACCCCGAATATACGGAACAGCAAAGGAACTAAATGCGTATCCTTGGGTGGGATCGAAACGTTCAATTGCCCTAATTAAACCGAAGTAGCCAATTTGTTCTAAATCTTCATAAGGTTCATTACATTGATGACTAAATTTATGAGCCATTTTTCGTACTAAACCACTATGCAATTTTACGAGTCTGTTACGAAGTTTAACAGAAGGATTCTGGTGATATAGACATAATAATTCCATACCATCAGACCGAAGAGAGGACTGAATTACTGCCATATAATTTCCTTTAGGGACTCTTTTTCCTGTAAAAAAAACTGAGCCGAGTAAAGTTTCATCAAAGCTGTAATTATTTTCTAAGCTAATCCTTTTTCACACCATTCGTTGTTTCACTGAATTTACAAGGTGCTAAACCCCTTAAATACGTATTTGTACGCATTTTTCTGTTCTTCACTATTCAGGTTATATGTCAAGATAAATAGTTTTTATTCGCTCAAAACTTGAACTGGACTAAGTTTGATTACTGATAATTTATCAGTAGCACGGTTACGGAGAGTACAGATATTCCAGAATCTAAATCGAATATCGGAAGCATTACCCATTACACTCTAAAAATATGCTGCCTATCCGCTCTCCGACAATACACACTCCGAAGGGGATTGATAACTAACTGATAATTGTTAACTGTAAACTGTTAAATAATTACTTGTGCCAAGATTTTGTTTAAATAAAGAATAGTTAGTTTGTGGTTTTCAGATCCCCGATTTCTTGAAGAAGTCGGTAATCTAAATTCTCATATATGATTTAGGATTGCTATATATGACTAAGCAGTAAATATATATAAATAATCAAGGGTGTGAAACGGTTAACTACTTACAAGTACCGTTATCAGTCAAAATTCTTAAAGTAAAGAAAATTGGTCAACTAAACATGGATATTAAAAATGGTTTTGTCGGTACTGTCGGAAATACACCGTTAATTAAATTAAACAGCTTTAGCGAACAAACGGGATGCGAAATCTTGGGTAAAGCAGAATTTCTCAATCCCGGTGGTTCTGTTAAGGATAGAGCGGCTTTATATATCATTGAAGATGCTGAAGCTAAAGGTTTACTCAAACCTGGTGGCACTGTTGTTGAAGGAACTGCTGGTAATACAGGTATTGGTTTAGCACATATCTGCAATGCCAAAGGTTACAAATGTTTAATTATTATCCCCGAAACCCAATCACAGGAAAAAATGGATGCGCTTCGAGCTTTGGGAGCAGAAGTTCGTCCGGTTCCAGCTGTACCCTACAAAGACCCCAATAATTATGTAAAATTATCTGGTAGAATTGCCTCTGAAATCGAAAATGCTATTTGGGCAAACCAATTTGATAATTTGGCAAACCGTCAAGCCCATTATGAAACTACCGGACCGGAAATTTGGACGCAAACTGATGGTAAAATTGACGCTTGGGTAGCTGCTACTGGCACTGGCGGAACTTTTGCTGGTGCATCAATGTTCTTGAAAGAAAAAAATCCCGATATTAAATGCGTTGTTGCAGATCCGATGGGCAGTGGACTTTACAGTTATATCAAAACTGGTAAAATTCAAATCGAAGGTAGTTCCATTACTGAAGGTATTGGTAACAGTCGCATTACTGCCAATATGCAAAATGTACCCATCGATGATGCTATCCAGATTGATGACAAGGAAGCTTTACGAGTCGTTTACCAACTTCTCAACAAAGAAGGTTTATTAATGGGTGGTTCTACTGGAATCAATGTTGGTGCTGCTGTTGCATTAGCCAAAAAAATTGGACCGGGACATACTATTGTAACTATACTTTGCGATAGCGGCGCTCGTTATCAATCTCGGATATTCAATCCCGAATGGTTAAAATCAAAGAGTCTTGAAATTACTTAAAAGTTTTAGAGACGTAATCATACTACGTCTCTCATCAAGTTAAGATTTGTAAAATAGTATTGAGTTATACTGTTTAATTATTGATGTTATATATTCACTAACAATTAATAATATGAAATGGGTTCGAGTTTGCCAAAATCGTAGTTGTAAAAAGCAAGGTGCTGTTAAAGTATTAGCAGCTTTTAAAGCTAATGTTGTTTCTGAAGTGACGGTTACAGGTAGCAGTTGTTTGGGACAATGTGGTAATGGACCGATGGTATTAATATTGCCGGAAATGGTTTGGTACAGTCACGTTAGTCCCCAAGAAGTACCTTTAGTAGTAAAACAGCATTTGTATGGTGGTGAAAAGGTGACAGGGATGCTTTACCATCGATTTCATGAGATGGTTGATAGTTAATTATTGTCCGATAAAATTTCGCATACAGAAATGAATATTAAGCAACTACGCGAATCGTTGAAAATCAAGTGGGTGAGGTACTACCATCAAAATCGTCCTTGGTTGGCAAAAATGCGAATTTGGGGAACTTATAATGGTTATCGTCGCCCTTCGAGCGGTTTTATTTTGGCAACTTTATCTGTTTTAGAACCTCAACTCGATGAAATTTTCCCTTTTATACTGGAATTAAATAATAATCCGGATGAAATTATTGCTGCATTAGGTCTTAATTTTAATCCCGATGAGCAGCTACATTTAATTAAAAATATAGATAATTATCAAAATAATCATCAAAATAAACAAGATGGAGAAACTTACGAATCTCCATCATCAACTTCAACAGCAATTACTAAAATACAAAACCTTCGTCTCTCGCAAAAATAATTTCTACATCAGAATCAGTAGAAAGAGAATTCCAAATTTTTTCCGAATTAATCAGAGAAAATCCCCATCAACCTATTTTGCAAGCAAGAATAATTGCTCAATTAGAAAGCGAAGAAGAAATTTTATCTTCACTAACTATGTGTGAGCAACCCGAAGCACAACAAGAAACCGAAGAGATTAAATCAACATCAAGCAAAAAACTTTCCCATCTTGCTTCCTGGATAGATGAATTTTGTCAAGGTACTGATTGGGATAGAGAAGAAGCCATTTTTATTCCGTTTTAGTTTATCAGTTAACAGTTATCAGTTATCAATTAATATTCTCCCTATTTTACTTATCACCATACACCGCGATTAATACCCTCAACTGTCAACTGATTTAACTTCTGGGTATTGGTGAGAAATAAATGGGATTGATACAACTTCCCCTTCACAACTTCCTACTTTTACTTTTAAACCGACTCCACCGGCTTTAGTGCGAATGTAACCCAATCCGAAATAGCGAACGCCATTTTGAGTACAGCTAGTAATTTTACCGACTTTTTCCTCATTTACTGTAATTATTGTTCCTGGTTCCACAGCCGCATTTAAAGTAATTCCCCACAAATTTTGTTTTACACCTTTGTAAGTATTTAATCTAGCAATGGTTTCTTGTCCGATGTAGCAGCCTTTGTTGAAAGAAATTGTTTGCCATAAACCGACTTCTAAAGGATTATAATCATCAGTTAATTCGCTTTCCGGCTGCGGTCTACCTTGTAAAATTCGTAACATTTCCCAATCGCGATCGCTAATTTCAACAGCACCAGCTTGGAGGATTTTTGCCAAATAATTTCTTGTTGATTGGCATTAAAATCATAGTATACCCTGGGGAAACTAAACCACTACCGACAGCGATAATATTTGGTGTATTATCTTCTATAAGGGGAATAGAAATATGAGTACCATAGGGTTTACCAATAATTTGTGAAGCGTGTAATTTTTCAACAATAGCGTCACTTTTTGGTCCGATGAGACTAAAAGTTACGGTTTCTTCAGTTACATCGCTTAACTGTACCTTGTCAGCAAAAAAATATATTTATCTAACCATTGCATCAAATATTGGCGACGGTTAGGAGAAACTAGCAATAAAACAGCATCTTCGGTAAGATAAGCAGTTGCTAAATCAATAGTACGAGCGGTAGAAGTGACAAAAACGGTATCACATCCTTGTCCTGATTTAAGGCTTTCAAAATCGTTTGTACTTTGATTGTGTAAAAAGCGCAAACGATCATTATCTGTAACTTTGATACGTCCCCAGTGACTGCGATTGTAGACACCAACTTGTGTTTCTACTGTTTGAATAGCTGATGCGGACATGGTGATTTTAAATTTAAGATTTTGGGATTTATTTGTTTTAGATTTATTGTATAATACCAGGCTCGGCTAATTATTTATTAAAGATATTAGTAATTTTCTCTATTACCTGTTCTAATCACGGATTAAAAAGGATTACACGGATTACACGGATTTTAATTACCAATTACCCATTACCAATTACCAATGACCACAAAAAAGGATAAATCATTTGACGATTCACCCTTCTATACACCCTTAATTAATCTAACAGTACTAAATCAACTAGATGTTAGTTCTGTTATCCTTAATTTCTACTGTGGCAGATTCTGTATCGTGCAATTCAGTTTCATTCGTATTGACAACTGAAGCAGAATTATGATTTTTAGGATCTTTGGCTGCATTTTTGACAGACTTCGCTGCATTATTTGCAGAATGTTTCACATCTTGACCTGCTTTTTTAGCAGAATCTGCCATATTTTTGCCAGAAGACTTCACATTTTCAGCGGCTTTTTTAGTAGATGACTTCACATCATCAACTGCACCTTTAACAGAGTTTGCAGCGTTTTTGACAGATGGTTTGACATCTTCTTTAACTTCATTTACAGCACCCTTAACAGAGTTTGCAGTATCTTTGATGGATGGTTTAACTTCTTCAACAGCATCTTGAACCGATTTTGACACAGTTTTCATCGCAGGTTTTGCTTCTTCTGCTGCTCCTTTCAAAGAGTTTGCAGCACTTTTGATAGCAGGTTTAGTTTCATCAACCGTACTTTGTACTGAATTAGCAATATTTCTGACAGCAGGCTTAGCTTCTTCCGATACACCTTTAACTGCTTCAACGACAGAAGGCTTAGATTCTTGAACTGTATCTTTAATAGCTTCTGCGGTATTGACTACAGAAGGTTTAGCTTGCTCAACTGTATCTTTAACTTGATCTACCACACCTTTAATAGAAGGCTTAACTTCCTCAGCTGTATCTTCTACTGCATTACCTACAGTATCGATGGCGCTATTTGCGTGTTCAGCTACACTTTCAGCAGCATCAACAACACCTTCTACAGTTTTATCAACAGCTTCAGATGTACCCTTACCAACCATTGCACCAGCGGCTGCACCGGCTACTGCACCAAGAATTCCTTTTCTTGCACCGAGTAAACCACCAATTGCAGCTCCTGCTGCGGCTGCACCAATACCAGAACCCCCAGAATTAGACTCGGATTGTTCTTGCTCTTGTTGCTCTAAGTTCTTATTTTCTGCTTGATTTTCTAAAGGTTGGTTGTTCTCATTCATAATAATAATTTCCTCAGTATTCAATATTCAAACTGCTTAATTAAAAAAATTGCAGTTTATCAAACAGTATTAATTTAACAATTCAAATTTTGGAATTACACCAACTTTAGGGAGACATTACCAGATTATGATTCAGTCGGAGGTTGGAGATTTAGAGGTAGTGGAGTAAGAAGTCGGGTTTTGATGATTGTTTTGTGGTGTTATCGATATTTCTTGTAAAAACCCGACTTCTAAATTAATTGGTGGGGGTATATGTCGGGTTTTTGATGATTGTTTTGTGGTGTTATCAATATTTGTTGTAAAAACCCGACTTCTAAATCAATCAGACTTCTGTTACAAGAGGTTATAGAATTAACAGTGACTCATCTTTATAATTACTGTAGCCACGATTTTTAATTAATATTAATTAATATTAATTAAATAATAATACAGTTAATTATGATGATTTTTTGGCGTGCTGTAGGGATTGTGATAATTTTGATTTGTGTCAATTGCTTTGGCTTTACAAGCGTTAGTGCAACAGAAGTATCTGATTTTCAAAATATAGTATGGCGGAATGCTTATAATGCATCAATTGCAGGTGTATATAATCCTAGTACCGAGCAAATAGAATGGAAACAAGCTCGTCATGCGGGGATTGGAGGTGTATATAATCCTACTACTGAACAAATCGAGTGGAAACAGGTATTTCATGGGGGAGTTGCAGGTGTATATAACCCTACTACTGAACAAATTGAGTGGAAAGAAGTTGTAAAATCTGGTGTTGCCGCTGTATATAATCCGATGATGCAGCAAGTAGAGTGGAAAGAAGTTCCTTTTTCTGGGGTTGCGGGTGTATATAATCCCATTAAACAAAAAGTAGAATGGAAAGAAGCATTCAAATCTGGCGTTGCGGGTGTGTATAATCCGATTACACAAAAAGCCGAGTGGAAACAAATGTTAAATTCCGGAGTTGCAGGAGTTTGCACTATCGAAGGATATTACACCTTAAATAGTTCTTCATTTTATGGAATTATGGATGATTTTAATTAATTGTACGTGTTTCCTGTTATTGTGGTAGATTAGCAAAGATTTCCTCAACAACTCGCTTTGCTTTAATATCGAGTAAATTCCATTCCACATCCCCAGATTCATCTAGTAAACTAGTATCAATATCAACTTTGTCATCAGTAAGGGTGTATTCGAGAAAGCAAACCTGGTAGCATAATTCCCATAAATCCACATTTACTTGTTGTTCTTGACGCTGCAAGCACAAATGGTATCCTGGATGGGGCGTTGGCAACAATCGTAATCTTTCTTTGATTTGTTCGGCTTGTTCGGGTGTTGCAGTTTCGAGTTCTTGGATCAATTGAGTAACTATTGTTTTAGTTTGGTCATTTGTGTCAGCAGCCCAAACCAGTACGTCATGATAAGTTCCTTTCCAGGAAGAATTATCAAGTAACTTGCGAACATTGTCAACAACACGAATAAATGTTGGTTGCATGAGTAGTTCAGCCTGTTGCCATGCTACTGAGTTTGTGATTTTAGGTGGCATTGTTAGTAAACAGAAATGTTGAAATCAATATTCACAATGTGTATTTATAGAATACTGTGCTGACGGCGAAAATCTTCTTGGTTACAAAGCGGATATTGTCGCAGTACAGATGGAGATATTTAGTACGTCCCGCATTCGTTGGGTGTTAAAACGTCTGGAGTGAAATATGATAGGCAAACTACTAGACTCTCGTTACCAAATAGTAAAAGTTCTCGCAACGGGTGGGTTTGGAGAAAATTATATAGCAAAGGATACCAAAAGACCGGGTAATCCGATTTGTGTTGTCAAGCATCTCAAGCCTACCACCACTGAAAAGAAAATGTTTGACACTGCGAAACGTTTGTTTCAAAGTGAAGCTGAAACCTTAGAAAAATTGGGTAATCATGACCAAATACCGAGATTACTAGCTTATTTCGACGATAATCACGAATTTTTTTTAGTACAAGAATTTATTGAAGGACATCCTCTGACTGATGAATTAGTTAATGGGGAACGTTGGAATGAAAATCAAGTCATTCAAATGTTGTTGTCCGTTCTCTCAATTTTAGAATTTGTTCATGCTCAAGGTGTAATTCACCGGGATATTAAACCCGATAATATCATTCGTCGTTACAGTGATGGTAATTTAGTTTTAGTTGATTTTGGTGCAGTTAAGAAGTTACGAGCTTCTTACGGTTTGGGTTGTTTTGAGGCTATAGAGCATCCTTCGGCTACAGTGGCAATTGGTACTCCCGGTTATATGCCGACAGAACAAGGACAAGGTAGACCAAGGCACAATAGCGATATTTATTCCTTGGGAATTATTGCAATTCAAGCGCTTACGGGAATTGCACCAATGGATTTACAAGAAGACCCGCAAACGGGAGAATTAATCTGGGAACATTTAGTATCTATAAGCCGCGAATTAGAATTGGTATTAAGTAAAATGGTGCGCTATCACTTTAAAGAGCGCTACCAAAGTGCCACTGAAGCGCTGCAAGCCATCAATTTATTTGCCAAGGATATAGTACCCCAACAATATCCCCAACTGCGGACACAATCTTTTCCCTCCCAACATTCTCGGATAGCCACAATTGCTGTTGCACCCAGTAATCCCTATCAACCAGTAAAAGCAGTCCCGCGACAGGTTCCTCGCGGTGCTAAAGGTCCAGATTTTTTACAAATACTTATTTTATTCTGTTTAGCTGGCGGCGCTGCTGTTGCAACTCCCGTTATCGTCAATAATGTAAACAACTTTGCAAATAATTTTACTGGTACCACAGCATCTGCAAACTGTTCGGTAATAGTTGCGGCTAATTCTAATATTCGTTCCGAACCTAGTACTTATACTAATAATATTTTAAAAGAAGTATCTAAGGACACTCCTTTTGAAGTTACTGGTAAACGAACAAAAAAAGGTTGGGTAGAGCTAAAAACTAATATCAACGATTCTGCTTGGGCGCATTCCGATGTGATTAAAAACCCAGAACAATGGATTACTTGTCTACGAGACAAGGGAGTTGCTGTTAAAACCGTTGACGAAAGCGGATTGATTGCAGCTCCACCCCAGCCGAATCCGGTAATTGAATACGAAAACGTCAAGCCAGTCGAAAATAGCCAACAAGACGAGAAAATTATAGAACAAGCCAGGGAAAAATATGAATCTGGAGATTTAAAAGGCGCGATCGCAATTTTAGAATCTCTTGCTCCCAATGACAAGAATGTCAAAGAGGCGAGTGAAATGATTAATCAATGGCAAAAAGATTGGGCTAAAGCAGAAGATTTCTTCAATGATGTAAATACAGCGATTTCCGAAAAAAAATGGGATAAAGTCCAGGATTATCAAAAAAATCCGCAAAAATTGCCAGATATTGATTATTGGCGCAAGAAAGTTGATCCTTTACTTCAGGAAGCTGCTGAAAATACTAAAAAAAGTTTTTCTAGATTAAAAGTAGAGGATGCAGAAAAACTGAGGAATTAGGGAATAGGGAATAGGGAATAGGGAATTAAGGAATAGGGAATAGGGAACAATTACTAATTAGCAATTAGCAATTAGCAATTAGCAATTAGCAATTAGCAATTACCTTTTAATTATTTAGTCCTAGGTGCTTCTAGAATTTGTTCTTGTACAGAATTTGTATTTACGATAGGAGTCTTGCGCTGTAAGTCAGCATCGTAAAAATAAACGCGACTACAATACTGGGTAGAACTAGAACAAGTCGCTTCAATAGCAACATTACTCACATTGTTGACATTAAGGGATAAATTGGCTGCTTGTGTAGGTTTAACAGTAACAGTTTGAGTTGGTTGTCCATCCAAGTAAAATTTAATTTGAACACTAGGACTATTTAGATTATTGTCACGCATCCCAAAACCTAAATTTAAAGTTTCAAATACATTTTGAGGGCGATTATCCGGTTTAATTTTACAAGTTAAAGCAGCCGAACGATAGCCCGGACTCAAGTAAAATTTACTATTGTAAACAGCTTTACCGATAGAAATATCAAGTTTTTCCATACGGACACTGCCGATTCCACTTTTAACACAATTAGCTCTCAATAAAGAAATCGGACGCATTTTTTTTTGTTGTTGAGCAGTTGCTTCACCCAAAGGAAAGAGAGCGGGTAATATCACCGCAATTGGTAGAATAATTGAACCAATTAATTTATTTTTTTCATTGACATTCAAAATTAATTTCAATCAAACGAAGTAAAAGTCTAAGGATTTTGGATTTTAGATTTTAGATTTTGGATTGACTCCACGGATAAATCCGGTTTGTACCATCAAGGAATATTTGGTCAAAATCATGATACCTAATTGTTTGGACTTTTTTTTGTATCAAGGAATGGAATTGGTAATGGGTAATGGGTAATTGGTAATGGGTAATGGGTAATGGGTAATTCTTCCCCCCAACCCTATTCCCTATTCCCTTCCAAAAAAAGGGATACGAAAACCCGCATCCCAAAGTTGTAAAGGAAGACTATTACTAATTGAAGTTAATCAACTCTGACACGGAAGCGAACAAATCCAAATTGTCCACCAGCGGGTAAAGTTCCTAAGTTGGTAAGTACCGCACCATTTGGAGGAGTACCATTACGGCAAATATTTTGAAAATCTGCGGGTACTGGTGCTAAAGGTGATAGGAATGTACCGTTATCCGCACCACTACCACCTCCATTGACAATAATACTACCGTCTACAAAAGTTGTATCGTTAGGAATTAAGTCGCAGAACTTGACATTTTGCAAACTTTCTGCACCTTCACTTAAAAAGTAAATCGTATATTCTACGATGTCACCGCTTTGTACGGGTGTTTCTAAGCGAGTAATACCTACAGGTGAAGATTGTGGAGATGAATTGAGTACATTATCATCATTATCGCTGCCGTCATCTTCAAATTGGTTGAAAGCAACTCCACTAATCGGTTGATTACCTCTCAATACATTGGTAATACGCTTGACTAAACGTAAGTTTATCGGACCTGATGCTCCCAAACGACCGGGACGGAAACCGAAGTCAATCTCATCTGTGTCGGGATTTGCTTGAGTTAACTCAGCACTTAAGGTTGTTTGAGTGGTAGGATTAAAGTCAGTAGGTCTTGCAGATTCTACAGTGTATGTACCGAGAGGTAAATTATCAAAAGTATAGTTACCATTTGGGTTAGTGGTTGTGGTTCCAAAATCCCTACCTTCGGAATCTCTCAAAGTTAATTGAACTCCGGGAATTCCGGGTTCTCCTTGATCTTGTACGCCATCACCGTCCGTGTCATTGAAAACAGTATCGCCGATAGAACCGGGTAATCCAGTCATTCTAATGCCGAAATCAGCACTATCTAAATTTTGATTGGGAAGTAGATTTACTGAAATTGGATTAGCACCTGTGGTTAGAATACTACCATCGGGAAGCGCCATCTGTACTTGATAATTTCCTGGTGGAAGATTGTCAAAAGTATATCTACCTGGGGTATTTTGGTTAAAAGCAAGAGTTTCAGTGTTATCGGTGCGCTGTTCATCTATTTGGTCATCGGAAGTACCAAAAACACCATCTTCTCCGGGACGAATTAATCTAACTAAAACACCACTAACTCCCGGTTCACCTTGATCTTGAATGCGGTTGGCATTTACGTCGGCAAAAACCGTATCACCAATGGAACCTTGGGTTGGTGGTTGAAAACCAAAATCAACTGTATCGATATTTTGACCAGCTTGCAAAGTTACTGGGTTGGTAGATTGTAGTGTTGGATTCAAACCTGGAGGAGGATTCTCAATTGTAACGGTGTAAGTACCCGGTGGTACGGTGAAATTGTAGATTCCATTTTCTCCAGTAGTAGTTCTCGCCACTTCATTTCCGTCAGTATTTCGTAGAACCAAGGTAATTCCGGGGATTCCGATTTCGTTTAAGTCAGGATTGCGATCGCCGTCGTTATCATAGAAAACAAAGTCTCCAATTGTGCCAACTTGTTGCGGTGAGAAACCAAAGTCAGCAGTATCAAAGTTTTGATTGGGTTGTAAAGAAATAGTACTTGGTGGTGTTTGAGTCGGACTTAAATCGTCGGGAGGATTATTTACTGTAACTCTGTAATTACCAGTAGGTATATTGGGGAAACTATATCTACCGTTGTTATCCGTAGTGGCGGTGTCGGTAGTATCATCTGGTGTACCCAATTGATTATCTGGACCCGGACGAGTTAAGGTAACTACAACGTTGGGAATTCCTGGTTCCCCTTGGTTTTGAGTGCCATCGCTGTTATTATCCCGATAAACGGTATCGCCAATTGTACCCGTGGGTTGGGTGAAGCCAAAATCAGCGTCCTCGAAATTTTGACCCGCATTCAAATTAATCAAACCATTAGGAGTTTGAGTTGGAGTCAATCCGCGAATTGGTTCTTGAGATTGGTCGTTAATGGTAACTCTGTAAGTTCCCGCAGGCAAATCGGGGAAACTGTAACGACCATTGGCATCAGTTCTAGTTAGACCACTGGTATCATCATCATCAAGACTATCACCAAATACACCATCAGGTCCCGTACCGGCATAGTTGACAATTACACCCGCTATTCCTGGTTCACCTGGATCTTGTTGACCGTTATTATTAATATCTCGGTAAACGGTGTCACCAATTGTACCTGTACCTTGTTGTGTTGGTGCTAAACCAAAGTCAATGGTATCTAAATTTTGATTGGCTGGTAAATTAATTGTACCTGGTGGGGTTTGAGTGGGTGTTAAACCATCGGGATTGGTAATAGTAACTCTGTAATTACCCGCTGGCAAATTAGGAAAACTATAATTACCGTTTTCGTTGGTAGTTGTAGTTTGCGTGGGATCGTCAGGTGTACCAAATTCACCATCGGGACCGGGAAGGGTTAAAGTAACCGTTACTCCTGAAATCCCAGTTTCACCTGCATCTTGTGTATTATTACGGTTAGTATCTGTGTAAACCGTATCCCCAATACTACTTTGTCCTTGACCTAATTGTCCCGGCACAAAACCGAAGTCAACTGTATCGATATTTTGACCTGGTTGTAACGCGACAACATCCGGTTGGGCTTGAGTCGCAGTATCTCCTTCTCTAGGACTGGTTGCGGTAACTCGGTAATTACCCGCAGGCAAATTAGGAAAACTATATCTACCTTCGGTGTTAGTAGTTGTAGTTTGGGTGGTATCGTCAGGAGTACCAAATTGACCATCGGGACCGGGAAGCGTCAGAGTAACTGTTGCTCCTTCAATACCCAGTTCACCTTCATCTTGGACATTATTACGATTTGCATCGGTATAAACGGTATCTCCAATACTACCAACAGCAGACGGTGCATAACCAAAATCAGCAGTATCAAAATTATTACCCGCTTCTAAGACAATAGTTTGCGGTGGTGTTTGAGTCGGAGTTAAACCATCGGGAGGATTATTGACAATTACTCGGTAATTACCCGCAGGTAAGTTAGGAAAACTATATCTACCATTATCGTCAGTAGTAGTATTCTGGGTAGTATCGTCGGGAGTGCCAAATTGACCATCCGCACCGGGACTTGTCAAAGTCAAGTTAATTCCAGGAATACCCGGTTCATCAGGATTTTGAGTACTGTCACCGTTGGTATCACGATAAACTGTATCACCGATTGTAGCTGCATTTGGAACGGGCGCACAAATAGTAAATGGTGCTAAACCGATAGTTTGATCTTGTCCTGGTTGACCGAATTCTCTTCCCACTTGATATTGAATGCGGATTTGGTCTATAGCACCTCCTGGTGTGATAGAAACGTTACCTTCACCTTGTTCGGGGAATGAATTATCGACGATACCCAAAGCAGAATTCCCGGAGATTCTGTTGAATGAACCGAGGGATTGTAAATTAACGGGGACATTGGAAGTTTCATTAGATGCTGTCACCGTAACTACATCTTGGAAAGTTCTACCGCTATCTCGTGGACCATCCCGGTCAACATCTAATAAAGTTAAAGGTGATGCTAAGGTAACGCTTTGAGCAAAAGTAAGAGTAAAAGCTGCGCTACCCGGAGAAAGATTACCAGTTTCCGGAGGTTTCCCCGGTCCAATATTCAAACGTAAACTAGGTCCAGGAATACCACCGTAAATATCAGTACCAACTCTTGATTCGGTTCTATCAATAACTTGACCGGGAACTTCTTCGGTAATCGTCAAGATGGTACGGATACCACCAATATTATACTCTTGTATTAAATCTGATAGATTATCACTAGGACGTAACTGTACTGTTTCTGGTGCAGTTCCCGCAGGACAACTAGCTGTGGTTTGTGCAATAGCTTTACCAGAACCAAATATGGGTACTTGAGGTACACCCAATAACGCTGCTAATAAAGTAGTAGAGAGAAAGGGTACAGAGATATTGCTCGCGCTCGGTAAAGTATGATATCTCCTCGGTCGAGATGGAGCTAACACCACCTTACCGGGGTTGCCTTGAGTAATTGCCGATAAATGCTTAAATAAAGCTTTCATTTTTTGCTTCCTAAACAACGAAAATTAAAGAATTGGTAATTGGTAATTGGTAATTGGTAATTGGTAATGGGTAACTGTTAACTCCTAAACTTTGACCTTTAACCTTTAACCTTTAACCTTTAACCTTTAACCTTTAACCTTTAACCTTTAACCTTTAACCTTTAACCTTTAACCTTTAACCTTTAACCTTTAACCTTTTACCTTCTTCTTTCATTTGCTAAA
>JAAUSO010000326.1 GCA_012033205.1 Richelia sp. SL_2_1
ACAGCCATTATTAACTTCAAAACACCTTTTCAAGCTGAAATTTAGATTGTAAGTGCCTGTAAGCCTTGATTTTAAACAAAATTATCGACTTTAATTAAAAATTAAGCACGCTATGTACGAAAGAACCGGTTGTACTGGTACTAACAGAGCTTTCGCTCCCTCAAAGTTTTCTTGCTCTAGCAATACTTGGAGTTGCGATCGCACTAAATCCACAACTTCTTGTCGAGACACACTTCGGTTTTGTGGTAACGGGGAAGGGGAATTCTCAGTCAAAACACATTCTCCTTGATTTTGATAAAGATTTGAAGACTTATTGGTAAGGAAAATAGTATCAGATTAATACCTAAATACAGCAGCTAAAGGGGTATTACCTGGAACGAATTCCGGTGACACTGCATAAACAGTTCCACTATTAAACAAAGTATGGATTGCAGCAAAATCCATTAAATCCTCGTCACCAATTTCTTGCTGAGAATGCAATTCAACTTGATTCGATTCTGGATTAAAACTTCCCCACTGCTGAACACTTGTACCCACAAACAAAGTATCAATTCGTTGATAATAAGCAGCGGCAACAATTTCTTCAATATTATTACTAGTTTGTCCTGTACCAACTAATTCTTGATAGCGGTTAGCTGCTGTTTGTTGAGATTGCTCAAAGTATGGTTGGATAATTTTCCAAGCCGAGGAATGTAATTCTTCTGCTGTTAAATGTTCAGAATTACCTGTTATCCCTTCATCGATTAAATTAATGTAATTGTTAGCTTCTTGATAAATTGGAAATAGATATTCAACCCCCGCCAAAATTAAAGGTAATTGTTGATTTTTAAGTAATTCTTGCAACCCTTTATCTACCTGACGAAAATATCGTAGGATATCATCTTTTTGCTCATCATTACCACCACCTTGTCCGTGAAAGATAGCAGCACGTTCACCACCACTATTTCCACGACCTGGTGAAGTCCCTGTATGGAATTGTAACTGTTGTTCAGCATCATCATATTTGAGTGCTTCGGCAATACCTTGAGGCACATTTTCTAACTCAATTTCACTGACACTGTAGCGTGTGCCTTGAAATAATTTGACTTGATTTTGACTGAGGGCAAGAACATAAAATTGTCCGTCACCTGTTAATAAAGGTAGCAATGGTTTAAGGTGAAAACGGTCATTGATGACTACTAATTCTGGAAAATCAACTGGTAAACAGTAGTAGCTAAACAGATTTTTAGATATGAAAATAGCTAACCCATCACTTTGGTGTTGCCAAAATTCATGTTCATCTATTTTTTGTGTTGACTGAAGCAAATCTCTTGCATCTTGAGGACGAATACCTCTATTGATTAATTGTTCTTTGGCTGTTCGTAGCAAATTCTTAAATCGAATTGGATTTTGTTGAGCTTCTACGCCTAATTTAACTGTAGGTAGATAAATTGAAACACAAATATCTTCTGGTATTGTTACTAAACTTTTGAGTTCATCGATGGATAATAATTTCATATTTTCTCCTGAATTCATTTGCAAAATAATTGCTGTTTGATTTTGATTTTGTTTTGGTTTTTAATTTTTAAAGTACTAAATTACTGGAATTACCTGTGTTATTAAATTAAGTACATAGAATAGACAGAACTATCTTAATCTTGAATATTCATATGTAATCAATGTACAGAAGAAGTGACAACAATCGAAGTAAATCAAACAATTTCAAGTCACATTTCTAACTAAAAGTCCCAGTAATGTAGAAACAATCGTCAGAACAATAGAGGCTAATATTGCAGGTAATAACCCAGTAACAACAAAACCGGGTACAAGAAATCCTACTAGCAAAAACATCAAGGCATTGATCACAAAAAGAAACAAACCTAGAGTGACAATGGTAAGGGGAAGTGTCAAAATCACCAAAAAAGGTCGAACAATTGCATTCACTAATCCTAAAATTAATGCTGCAATAGCCGCTGTACCAAAAGTGTCAAATTCAAAACCTGGGACAAAATAGGCTGTCACTAATAGTGATATAGCCGAAAGTAACCAAGTCAGTAAAAAGTTTACTATCCACATTCTACAAAAAATATTTTGGTTAAGGTTTGATAGCAGGTTTGATTTAAAGCTTTTTTCACTATTACCAAAAAATGTGAACAGAAAGTGACTGTGTATCAGTTATCAGTTATCAGTTAGGATTATTTGAGAGGTAAAACAATTTGAAAAGTTGATCCTTTCTCGACTATACTTTTGACACTAATATGACCACCGTGTGCAGAGACGACTTGTTGAACAATCGATAATCCTAAGCCATATCCACCAGTTTTGGGAGTTCGTTTTTTATCCACTCGATAAAACCGCTCAAAAATATGGGGTAAATCAGCTTCAGAAATGCCAATACCATTATCTGTAACTTCAATCACAGCCCAGTTTGACTGAGTGAATAACAGCATCTTAACTTGACCTCCGGGGGGAGTATATTTACAGGCATTTTCGAGTAAATTTACTACTGCTTGACGCAATAAATCAGCATCACCCAATACAAAAATACTGTTAGTTGGTAAGGTATAAGTTAGATTCAGATGTTTTGCAGCTTGTTGTGTTGCGTATTGATCTGCTATCTGTAATAACTGAGTTTTTAAGTCAACTTCTTGTAAAAATTCCGGAGATAATCGATCTGCATGACGCGCTAGAAGCAGCAGATTACTCACCAAAATATTCATTGATTTAGCGACATTGAAAATCGAATCGAACCGCTGACGCTGCATTTCAATGTCTTTAGATTTAGATAGTAAGCCATACTGGGAATTGCTAATAATCGCTGACAAGGGCGATCGCAATTCATGGGAAGCGTTAGCTGTAAAGCGTTGTAGCTGGTCGTAATTATCACGAATGGGTTGCATGGCGATTCCCCCCAAACACCAACCAGCCAGACCGATAACCCCCAAGGTTACTGGTACAGTGAAAATCAAAACTAATCTTAACTCAGCTAAATTAGTTTGTACAGGTGCTAGGGGCATTGCAACTTGCAGATAACCAATTAATAAATTATCTTGATATACGGGTAAGGTTAACTGACGCAGCCAAGTAACTGTAGACTTTTTGTTTGACGAATAAAACCTAATCTTGATAGTGTGAAAACCAGGAATTATCTTCCAGTGCGTCTCTGGAATTGTCCCGAAAAACTGCACCAGTTGTCCTTTGGTGTCATACCAACGTGCATATACGACTTCGCTACCCAAGGGTGGAACTTTACTTCCGATCAATGGTACATTTTCTAAGTCTAATTGTTTTTGATTCAAATTGTACCTGGCGTTTACCGTGATAATTCGAGATTTTTTATGAAGTAAACGATCGAGATTGTGTAGCTGCTCTAAAACTGCTTGATAATAAAGTACCCCCGCAAAAACAACCAAAATGCTTCCCATTGTCAGGGTAAACCATAAAGCTAAATTGCTGCGGCTACGATGAAACATGAAAGTTAGTATGATTTGTGTTTAGAGTTGTGAATCTGATGTCCCTTTCTCAATTATTACAAAAACTCCACTCTTCCAAGTTAGAATATTTATTACCATTACCCCTGCTCTTAATTGCTTTTGGATTTGGTGGTGAATCTTTAACAAATCTACTATTAAGTCGTTCCTACACTACAACTACAGTAGATAAACTCCAAGCTGATACACACACAGTCATGGTCAATTTTGCAGCCAATGTGTTAATCACGGAAGCTGAAATAGATCGAGAGCAGGAGTTTACCACAGTTGAACTTTATACGACAAACTCTATCCTTAAAAGGTTAATATTCAAAGTTCCAGCTACAGAATTAACCAAGGTAAAAGCCATAATTGCTCAGGAATTAGGAGTATCTAATAAAATAGAAACACTGCAACCTAATACACAAATGCAAGTGCATCCTCAAATTAAAGTATTAGGAATTTTAGCTGAAATAGAAAAAAAGCGAGGTTTGACAAAAATTGAAGTGAATACTGCTAACTCCGCACTTAAAGAACTAGAATTCGAGTTTCCAGTTACAAAATTAAATTCAGTAAAAGCGATGATTATTCAAGAATTGGGATTGTCTCGTGAAAATGTCAGAATGTTAGTCAGCTATCGAATCAAAAATTAAAATTTATTTTTATTTTAAATTATCGATTCTTCAGTACATAGTATGCTAAAAATAAAAATTAAAAACTTGAAACTCTTACTGTGATGAACCGAAATTAGCTTTATTAATCGGTTTTAAGAATAAATACTATTTTTTTATTCCCTCTTCCCTCTTCCCTTTTTTTTACTATTTTTTTTAGCATACTAACTACTGATGAGCCAAATTA
>JAAUSO010000100.1 GCA_012033205.1 Richelia sp. SL_2_1
GTGAATCAAAAATTACCAAAGCTGGAGGTAAAGTTGTTAAAATAGGCTGCACTCCCGCCAATCCACCCGGTTTACCTGCCGCACTCAAAGCAATCGAAGATGCCGATTACATCATCATGGGACCCGGTAGTCTTTATACCAGCGTCATTCCCAATCTTTTAGTACCCGAAATTGCCAGGGCGATCGCCGCAACATCGGTACCTAAAATATATGTGTGTAATATTATGACTCAACCGGGAGAAACTGAAGGATATACAGTTGCCAATCACATTCAAGCTATTGATAAAGCTTGCGGACAAAAACTATTTGATGCGGTTTTGGTACACCAAAAATCTCCCACAGCCCGCGCATTGATCCGCTATGCTAAGGAAAATTCCCACCCTGTGTTTTTAGATCGCGAAGAAGTAACTATAAGCGGACGCAGAATAGTTTCAGCTAACGTCATGAACGAAGATGAAATCGGTTGCGTGCGTCACGACCACCACAAATTAGCACAAGTTCTCCTACGTTGGTACAGTGGAACCCCCAAAGGAATGCGAAAGTTGTACAAGATTTTTCATAAAGAATCGACAATTAGTTGATCGTCAAGTTTATTTCAAAATCAAAGAAACAGGCATATCGCATTCATGACTTCTCTGCCCGGAAAAGACAAAATGCGTCTCCGGAGGAGATACGGAGACGTGGAGAGATTTTGCTCGGTAATTTTAGAGCGCTTTAGGAGCAAAGACAATGAAAATCCTTCTTGAAGATGCACTCGCAACTCAAAATTTGGGGATTATTCTCGGCAAAACCCTAACTGCCAATAGTGTAATTTTACTAGAAGGTGATTTGGGGACGGGTAAAACTACCTTAGTGCAAGGTATAGGTGAAGGTTTGGGTATTAACGAAACAATCGTCAGTCCAACCTTCAATATTATTAATGAGTATACTCAAGGACGCTTACCCTTATACCATCTAGATTTATATCGTTTAGAATCTCGCGAAATACTGGGCTTAAACCTCGAAACTTACTGGGAAGCTCTTGAAGTTGCACCGGGAATAGTAGCTATTGAATGGGCGCAACGAATGCCTTATAAACCCTCTTATTATCTCACCATACATTTAACTGAGGACAACCGGGACATTCAAGCGTCTAACTCTTCTATACGCTTTGCCGAAATCACTCCATTTAATTGCACTCTTAGCGAGAAAATCCTCAGCTTAACCGAAGAATATCATTGTCAGTAGCAATATCTCTTCTAAAACATCAAGGCTTAGATATACTCCCACAAGTAATCTAGGTTCCTTCTGTAGTCCGTTCTATCTGCCACTGCCTCGTTCATCAAAAAAAATGCAGCACATTGTAATTATAATCACCCAATAATTGATTTACAAAATAGAAAGACGTATTCATTTTCCGCGCTTATTTTATACTAACTATGACGATTGATTAAGTATCATGCCAAACCAAGTAAGAGTTAACAAGGGAGGATGATACCTTAATTAGTCACAAATTTGTCAAGTATTTTATTTTTAGGGTTTTTTGTCAGTAGATGCTTCTAAATAGTGCTTGTTTACCAAGATTTTTATCATCTTTAGCAATCAAGCTTATTTATTTTTGTGTTTAGTTTGACACGTTTATTAGTGATATGCCTGAGTAATTGCTCGTAAGAGTAAATGCTAGTAATTTATTGAAAAAAATAAAGTTAAGATTAAATTAATCTTTTGTATTAAGTAGTTTTGCATACTCTTAATAATTGCAATATCTAGGTTTTTGTGGTTTGTCAAATGTCATAAATACTGAAAATTTAATTTTTAACTACAATTAATTCGATTAAAAGCAGAATATATACTTAAAAATAACGGTTGAAGGAACTTAGTGTTTAGTATAAATATAAACATAATAATAATTACGTAAATTTTACTGGATGAAAAATAGACTATTTGTAGCTGTAGTTGACTGAAAGTTTGACTAATTAGTGCCTTCAAATTACTGGTAAACAAAAATAAAGCGCTTGTGGTTTTCACACAAGCGCCCGAAAGCTTTTTACCTGATTACGAGTTAACGCTCAAAAGTTAAAGCTCTACCTCTGATAGAAGTATTTAACTCACCTTGGTGATATACAACTTCACCTCCAACAATAGTTGTTACCGGCCATCCCGTGAGATTCCAGCCTTCAAAAGGACTCCAACCGCATTTAGTCACAAGTTCTTCCCGTCGGACTTGTTTGCGCGAATTTAAATCTACCAGCACTAAATCGGCATCATAACCAGGAGAAATTAGCCCTTTATTGGGAATAGAATAAGCAGTAGCAACAGCAGTTGACATCCAGTTAACAACTTGAGCAACAGTGCAACGTCCTTCAACTGCGGCAGTTAGCATTAAAGGTAAAGAAGTTTCTACTCCCGGCATTCCCGAAGGACTTTGAGGATAAGTTTGGGCTTTTTCCTCTAAAGTGTGGGGTGCATGATCCGTTGCAATAAAATCAATTACTCCATCCAACAAAGCCTGCCAAAGTACTTGATTATCATGATCTGTTCGTAAAGGAGGGTTCATCTGCGCCAAACTGCCTATTTTTTCATAAGCAGTTGTATTCAACAATAAATGTTGGGGTGTGACTTCTGCCGTTACCCAACTGGGTTTATCTTCACGCAATAAATCTGCCTCCTCTGCCGTAGACATATGGAGAATATGTAGGCGACGACGATATTTTTTAGAAAGTTCTAAAGCTCTTTTTGTTGCTATCAATGCTGTAAGAGAGTCTTGTATTTGGGAGTGAATAGCCACATCATGAATATTTGCAAATTCTTCTCTGCGCTGTTTTAACCTAGTTTGATCTTCTGCATGAACAGCAATTAAAATGTTACCGTTGGCGAATATCGCTTCTAATATTTCTTGAGGATCTACTAACAAAGGACCATGCATCGAACCCATGAAAATCTTAATTCCTGGAGTAGGACTAGCCTGTAGTAATTCTGACAAATTATCTGAGGTTGCTCCAATAAAAAAGCCATAATTAACAAGACACTTATTAGCAGCAAGTTCTAATTTATCATTTAAAGCAGCTTGACTAATCGTTAAAGGGCGCGTATTTGGCATTTCCAGGAACGAAGTCACTCCTCCCTTGGCACAGGCACAAGAAGCAGTAAATAAGTCTTCTTTATGTTCCAACCCCGGCTCCCGGAAATGTACTTGTGGATCGATAACTCCTGGCAACAAAGTTAACCCATCAGCGTCAATTGAACGGGTAGCTGTTTCCTCTATCTCTGATGATGAAACATTAACAATTTGGCGATCGCGTATCAAGACATCCCCAACGATTGATTCACCATTGGGTAAAATGATATTCGCACGGCGAATTAGTAAACCTTGAGATGACATGAAAATATACCAAACTCAAATAACATTAAATTCTGACATACAGCTATCCTTAATTGAAGTTAAACTTATGGAATGCCAGACAGTAGGGATTATGTGTTATTAACAACGAAGACTGTCTCGCTTTTCAATTACAAAATAACCACGTCAACATGACAACATAACTCCTAACAGCATCTTTGTACAGTTAAGATAAAAAAATCCAGTATTTCTAGAAATCAGTCTCTTTTTGGAGCATAATTTAGTTTCTACTTGAGTAATTACATGCAAAATCCAGTGTCTGACCGTCACTCCAATCAACAACCCGATAATTCTTGGTTCTTTGAATTAGGTAAAACAATCGGATTAAGCATCGTGCTTGCTCTTTCGATTCGCACTTTTGTTGCTGAAGCTCGTTGGATTCCTTCCGGCTCGATGGAACCCACTTTGCACGGTACTCCAAATCAGTGGGAGGCAGACAAAATAATAGTTGATAAGTTAAGTTATAATTTTTCTATTCCTCAGCGGGGAGATGTTGTAGTTTTTTCTCCTACAGAAGAGCTACGCAAAGAACAATATGAAGATGCTTTTATTAAACGGATAATTGGTTTACCTGGAGAAAAGGTAGAGTTGATTGGGGGGAAAGTACATATAAATGGAAAGCCTTTACAAGAAGAAAATTATCTTGCTACCCGACAAAATACATCTGTTGACGTTTGCGCTTCAGCATCTGCACAGCCATTTTTGTCTACACCTCAGACTATTCCACCCAATTCCTATTTAGTATTAGGAGATAACCGTGGCAGCAGTTACGATGGCCGTTGCTGGGGTGTTGTTCCTCGTGAAAATATTATTGGTCGTGCGGTAGTTCGTTTTTGGCCTTTAAATAAAGTCGGTGGCATTGATCAAACCCCATTGTACAAGGAGGAACTACCTTAAGACAAAATCAAAGCTGAATAAAAAGTTACGAAAAATATCTATTGCTGTCTTTTCAAAAGCAAATTTTTGTAAATAAAGGCAGCTAATTTTTTGTGGATATATCAAGGATGTCGATCGCAATTACTTATTTTACAGTGCTTGGCGGTGGACTATTGATATATAAACCTGTGTAGACGGGTGCCGGTTTTGTGAACACAGCCCTTGTAGCAAGTGGCGTGCGCCTTCTAATCGCCTAGGTATAAATAAAATTTTACTTCAAATAAAGCAATTATTTCACTATCAGCACAAAACAAGAAATAAAACAAAGAAATATTAATATTTGTTTAGTTTTGTTTGTAGTTTAAAATACATAATATATTTTATAAATTGATATTTGAGTGAAAAGTATAAACTTTTACATTTATTAACGCAAAAAATATCAAGATAAATTAAATTCAAACCAGCTTTGATGAGACTCGTACCCATATCATATTTACATAGTTACTTACAAAAGTGGATGATATGGTTTTAGATAATAAATAAAAGCCAAAAAGTCGCAATAGTTCAGCAGTATACTACCGTTCCCTGGTCAATGATGATTAAAATTCAGGAATTTAGCTTCTAATTATAGCTTGAATAAATTATGGAATTGACTGAAAAAAATACATTCGGGAATTACTCACCGCACCCTAATAAACAAGATATTCTAATTATTGATGATACAGCGGATAACTTACGTATTTTATCCTCAATTTTAGCTAAAGTTGGGTATAACGTTCGCAAAGCTTTGAACTGGCAAATGGCTTTCACTGCTTGTCAAACTCAATTACCTGATTTGATTTTACTCGATATCATGATGCCAGACATCGACGGATATGAGATTTGCCGACGTTTTAAAGCCAATCAAACAACAGTCGATATCCCAATTATTTTTATCAGTGCATTAGACGATGTTTTTGATAAAGTCAAAGCTTTTAAAGTAGGAGGTGTGGATTATATTACTAAGCCCTTTGAATTTGCAGAAGTCATAGTCAGAATACAAAATCAACTGGAGTTGAGAAACGCTAAATTAGAAGTTTTAAAATTAAATAATCAACTTGAAGAAAGAGTCAAACAAAGGACTTTAGAACTTGAAAATACCCTCTCAAAGCTGCAAACAGAAATTAATTCTCGTCAAGAATTACAAAGTAAGCTATTAGAAAGTGCCTTACGTGATGCTTTAACTGGTTTACCGAATAGAGTGTTTTTTATTAATCGATTAGAACAAGCATTAAATCGCGCCAAATTAAAACCAGATTATCACTTTGCCGTGCTTTTTCTAGATTGCGATCGCTTTAAAATTATTAATGATTCCTTGGGACATTTAGTAGGAGATAAATTATTAATTGCTATAGCCAAGCGTTTGCAATCTTCTTTATCACCATTTGATACTTTAGTACGATTAGGTGGCGATGAATTCGGTATTATTTTAGAGAACATTTCAGATATCAAGATGGTAATTAGTGTTGCCGAAACCATTCTAAACTCACTTGGAAAGCATTTTAATATATCTAGATATCAAGTATTTATTAATGTAAGCATTGGCATAAATTGGGGCAGTTTGAATTACGATAAATCCGAGTATCTCCTCAGAGATGCCGATACAGCAATGTATCGTGCAAAAGCACTGGGAAGGGGAAGATTTCACGTATTCGATCCAGCAATGCATCGCGAAGCTATTCAAATTTTAGAATTAGAAAATGATTTGAGAAGAGCCTTAGAAAAGCAAGAATTAATTGTTTACTATCAACCGATAGTTTCCTTAAATACAGGGACAATTATCGGATTTGAGGCACTTGTTCGGTGGCAACATCCTACCAAAGGTTTGATTTTGCCGACAGAATTTATTTCTGTGGCAGAAGAAACTGGGTTAATTTATAATTTAGATACTTGGGTATTGCAATCGGCTTGCAACCAACTGCGTATTTGGCAAAACCATCCATCGACTCCTAAACCTTTACATATGAGTGTTAACTTGAGTGCAAAATTATTTTTACAACCAAACTTTATCGCGACCATTGACCAAATAATTTATGAAACTAAAATAAATCCTGCTTTCTTGGAACTGGAAATTACCGAAACTGTAATTATGGAAAATAGTATAAATGTAAAAACAATTCTTGGAGAACTTAAACAGCGGAATATTAAATTAATCATGGATGACTTTGGTACGGGTTATTCTTCTTTAAGTTATCTGCATAGCTTTCCATTGAATACTCTTAAAATTGATAAATCATTCTGAATTTGATGCAGGAAAATCATCAAAATGTTAGCTTGGTTCCAGCAATTATTGAAATAGCTCATTCAATGGGAATGAAAGCAATTGCTGAAGGTGTGGAAACTTGCGAGCAATTATCGCAAATTAGAAATTTAAATTGTGATTTTGCTCAAGGAAACTTATTTTCTTCTGCAATGGAACCACAATCAATTTTAGACTTAATGTTGACAACACCTCAATGGTAAATATCAACCTGTTGTAGATTTTAAACATCTTAAGTATAAAAAATAATTAAGATGTATACAACAATACTCGGATACTTGATAACTACTTCTATAATTTAAAGACGTTATTTAATATACTTTTACGCATAAAAAATGGATAAGACGTATTATTTTATAATAGTTATTCATTTGTGATTCCTTAATAGATTTTTCCAATTTGTAATAAATAAACATAATAATTGTATGACTAAAAAAACAGCATTTATGGGATATTTTTTAGGATAAAAAATGTATTCAAATCAAAACGAGAAAATCAATATATTAGTAGTTGATGATACTCCTGATAATTTGCGTCTTTTGTCGGCAATGTTAACCACAGAAGGTTATGAAGTTCGCAAAGCTTTGAACGGGAAAATGGCATTAAGTGCTTGTAAGATATTACAACCAGATTTAATTTTACTTGATATAAATATGCCCGAAATGAATGGGTATGAAGTTTGTCAAGAATTAAAAGCAGAGGAAATAACTTTTCAGATTCCAGTAATATTTATCAGCGCTCTTAATGATGTGTTAGATAAAGTAAAAGCCTTTGATGTGGGAGGTTCGGACTATATCACAAAACCTTTTCATGCCGCAGAAGTTATATCTAGAATAGAAAATCAAATTAATTTGCGTCGCTTACAAGTAAAATTGTATGAAAAAAATGCCTTATTACAAAAAGCTAATAAAGATTTACAAGCAGCACAAGTACAGCAAATTCAAAATGAAAAAATGTTTGCTTTGGGACATTTAGTTGCAGGCATTGCTCATGAAGTTAATAATCCGGTTAGTTTTATCTACGGAAATTTAGAATATGCTAGGGAATATATCGAAAATTTAGTTAGTTTGGTTGAAGCTTATCAAGAAGAATATCCACATCCTACTACCAAGATTCGGGAAATAGAAGAAGAGATAGACCTTGATTTTTAAAAAATGATTTACCATCCTAATCGGTGCAATGTATCGAGGAGCAGAGCGCATTCGTTCGATTGTACTAGCGCTGCAAAACTTTGCTAGACATGATGAAACCGGCAGCAAACTAGTTGATATTCATCACGGTATAGATAGTACGATTATCATGTTGGAGCATCGATTGGAAAAAACTAGTTATCGTCATGCACCAGTTAAAATAGTCAAAAAATATGGTAACTTACCTTTAATTTCTTGTTATGCTAGCGAACTCAATCAGGTGTTTATGCATTTATTGAACAACGCTATTGATGCCTTAGACGAACAAGCCGAAAGTTGTCAGGGGAAAAAAGATTTTGATGATTCAACGTTCATTCCGACTATTTGCATCACCACTGACGAGATTGAATACGATAGTGCTGCTAGAATTTGCATCAGCGATAACGGTGTGGGAATACCAGAACAAGTTCGCAAATGTATATTTAACCCTTTCTTCACCACAAAGCCCGTAGGCAAGGGTAGCGGGCTGGGATTATCTATTTGCCATCAAATTATAGTACAAAAGCACTCAGGAACAATAATTTGTAATTCAACTCCTGGAGAGGGGACAGAATTTGCAATTCAAATTCCTTTGAAACAATTTTGATCAAATTGAGAATTTACCGCATCGATTTCTCGCTCACGTAGCATAATAGAAGTGTGACTGATTTGTTTGACCCCTTACTATCGCTTAAAAAAGGTCACTGGTTCAAGCTGATTTGCGGAGCCAGCTTCCAACATCTGCCTGCGGTTAGAAGTTTAACATTAGCTTACACCCTGGCTGGAGCTGACTGCATAGATGTCGCTGCCGATCCAGCTGTCATTGGAGCAGCTCGAGACGGGTTAGAAGCTGCTGCTTGTTTAGGTGCCAATGCACGACAACGAGGCTTTTCCTATCAAGGAACCCCATTGTTAATGGTTAGCTTAAACGATGGTGAAGATCCCCACTTCCGCAAAGCAGAATTTGATGCTACTAAATGCCCAAGTGAATGTTCCCGACCATGCGAAACCATTTGTCCCGCACAAGCGATTACGTTCAACAGTATAAAATACGACTTTAATGGGGTTTGTCCGACAAATGTTATGGCTGCGGTCGTTGCCTTCCTATCTGTCCGTATGATAGAATAGACGAGGTATCTTACGTAACATCCACGGAGGCTATTGCACCATTGATACTGAAATCTGGGGTTGATGCTGTAGAGATTCATACGACTGTCGGGCATTTGGCAGAATTCAAGAAATTGTGGCAAACAATTTTGCCATATATTGGGCATTTGAAATTAGTTGCCATCAGTTGCCCGAATGGTGAAGGGATGATTGATTATCTACATGAATTGTATGATGCGATCGCCCCGCTGAGTTGCGTGAATATCTGGCAAACAGACGGTAGGTCAATGAGTGGTGATATTGGTGCGGGTACCACATTAGCCACTGTGAAATTAGGTGCCAAAGTATTGAGAGCAAAAATACCAGGATATGTGCAATTGGCAGGTGGTACGAATAATTACACCGTGCCGAAATTGCGGGCAATGGGATTGTTGAAGGAATTAACGAGGTCAAAAAGTCAAGTTATGGGAGAGAATAATGTGATCTCTCATACATCAGCTCGTTTGGGAACCGAAACATCCGTTGCAGGCGTTGCTTACGGTAGCTATGCCCGAAAACTGCTCTCAGGTGTTCTTGAAGAACTAGAAGCAAAGGAGGTGGATAACTCTAGTGTCAAAGTAACTGCTCGTCTGGAAGAAGAACCAACACTACTTTGGCAGGCTGTATCGCTTGCTGATTCATTAGTTTCCCAGCTTAAACATGAATTTTGAGCCCCTCTTGAGCCTTGGCTCGTCCCCTATCTCCAAAAACGTCACCATAAAAAGCATGACGATTACAGACGATCTCCAAAAATTATTAGCCATATTGCCCCAAGACTTACGGGAGATGCTAGAGCAGCATCCTCAAAGAGATAGTTTAGTAGAAGTGGTCTTGGATCTGGGTCGTCGCCCAGAAGCACGTTTTACGGATGGAGCCGAATATCTTAGCGAAATACCCATTACCCAGCAACAAATAGATGATTGCATTGTGCGAGTGGGAACTTTTGGTGGAGATAATCGGGCAGGAATAGAACAAACTTTACATAGGATCAGCGCCATTCGCAACCGCGCCGGCAAGATTATCGGTTTAACTTGTCGCGTGGGACGGGCGATATATGGAACGATTACCATGATCCGCGATTTAGTAGAAAAAGGTCAATCAATTCTGATGCTGGGTCGCCCAGGTGTCGGAAAAACTACTGTTTTAAGAGAGATTGCCCGTGTTTTAGCGGATGAACTTGATAAAAGAGTGGTAATCATTGACAGTTCAAATGAAATTGCCGGAGATGGTGATGTTCCCCATCCCGCCATTGGCAAGGCAAGACGGATGCAGGTAGCTCATCCCGATCAACAGCATCAAGTAATGATTGAGGCAGTGGAAAACCATATGCCGGAGGTGATAATTATTGATGAAATTGGTACGGAATTAGAAGCATTAGCATCTCGGACTATTGCCGAGCGTGGTGTGCAGTTAATTGGTACGGCACACGGTAATCAAATAGAAAACTTGATCAAAAACCCTACCCTTTCGGATTTAGTCGGGGGTATACAGGCTGTGACGTTGGGAGATGACGAAGCCAGACGGCGAGGCTCTCAAAAAACGGTTTTGGAACGCAAAGCGCCTCCTACCTTTGAAATTGCTGTGGAAATGCAAGAAAGGCAGCGTTGGGTAATTCATGAAAGCGTTGCTGATACTATAGATAGTCTTCTCAGAGGACGACAGCCCAGCCCGCAAGTGAGAACTATGGATGAGAACGGTAAAGTGGGAATTGCTCGTCACTTAACTGCGATCAACGGTGGTGCCTCACAAACTTTAACAGGAGAAGAAACTTTTCGCGGGCGGAATTCTGCTAGATCGAATAGCTGGAGAGAATCTGGTCAAATGCGTCCTTTAGTGCCATTAAATGCCGAATATCAAGTTGTTAATGGTTCCGGACGTAGCGAATTTGACCGTTTATT
Source organism: Richelia sp. SL_2_1 (assembly GCA_012033205.1). GTDB lineage: Bacteria > Cyanobacteriota > Cyanobacteriia > Cyanobacteriales > Nostocaceae > Rivularia. The sequence goes on from JAAUSO010000100.1 coordinate 10,768, forward strand.
GGATCAATCTTTCAATAACTCAAATGGCTTTGAAAGCAACGGTAATAAAGACTCCGGACCAAATGGTGAAGATTTACCTCTACATATTTACCCTTATGGCGTTAGTCGCTCTCAATTAGACCAAGTAGTTGGGGTACTTCATTTACCAGTAGTCTTGACAAAAGATATTGATAGTGCTGATGCAATTTTAGCATTGCGATCGCACGTCAAAAACCATGCGAAGTTACGGCAAATGGCGAAGGCTCGTCAAGTACCGATTCACATGATTAAATCTAGCACCATTCCTCAAGTTACTCGTGGCTTGCGGCGGTTGTTAAATATGGACGACCCCGAAGTTACCGACGAGCGGGAATTGGAATTATTTCTTCATCAAGGCAGCGATGATGAAATTGACGCGCTAGAAGAAGCTAGGCTTGCGGTAGAACAAATTGTCATCCCCAAAGGTCAGCCTGTAGAATTATTGCCGCGTTCGTCGCAAGTGCGTAAAATGCAGCATGAATTAGTCGAACATTATCGACTCAAATCAAACAGTTTCGGGGAAGAACCAAATCGGAGGCTACGGATTTATCCTGCCTAAGTTTTCCCGATCTCTTTTTTCACCAGTGTGCAGCACAACAAACCCCTTCTTCATTTACGGAGAGGGGGATTCTAATTATTATTGTTGTATATTACAAACGACAAGAATAATATTATAGCACAAATTTAAGATAAAGTTAATTAATGGTTAGTAATGGTTTGTTTTTTGGTTAATTATTTGGTTGGTGGGTTTTAAAAGGATCTGGCGGTTGAAACCGCTGCTACACAAGCAAAACCCACCGTAGCAGGGGTTTTAAATGGTTAGATATGATTTAGTTCCCAAGTTGGAATTATTGATTTTTGCTGATGGTGGATTGCTTGATTTCTAATATAGTTGGCTACTTTATCTATACCATCATGACCAACGGTAAATGCTCCATAACTTCCTTGCCATTTGAAGAATTCGCCGGGTTTGATTTCATGAGTAACAAGATGTGAAGAACTACCTTTGATATTTTTGATCAAGTCAGATACTGATAAAGTAGGAGGAAGACCTATTAATAAATGTATGTGGTCTTCAATACCGCCGACAGCAATCATTGTGCATCTTAATTGTTCGCAATGTTTAATAATTCCAGCATAAATATTTTGTTGTATATCGGGTGTGATTAAAGGTAATCTGTCCCAGGTAGCCCAAACAACGTGTAAATACAATTGGGTGAAATTGGCTCTCATATTATTAATGTTTTTTAAATAGGTAAAAAATCTGGCGATTGAAATCGCAGCTACACAAACGAAGTCCGCCTTCGCGGACTAAAGATTTATAAAAATCGGATAAAATAGATTATATTCTTTATAACCCACGAAGGTGGGTTTTGTCTGTGTAGCCGCGATTTCTAATCGCCAGGTTAATTAAAATTGCTCAAAATCGGATAACATATATTCCAATCCAAACCCCCAAAACAACCAATGCACCCAAACATCTGGTATCCCTTTACCCAAGCCAAAACTTCTCCTCCACCTCTTAAAGTAAAATCGGCTCGTGGAATTTGGTTGGAATTGGAAGATGGACGCAAAATTATGGACTGTATTTCTAGCTGGTGGGTAAATATTCATGGACATTCCCATCCTAAAATTGCGGAAGCGATTTATCATCAAGCGCAGAAGTTAGAACAGGTGATTTTTGCTGGATTTACTCATCAACCAGCGGAAACACTCGCAGAAAAATTAATTAAACGACTTCCCGAAGGATTAAACCGAGTTTTCTATTCCGATAACGGCTCAACTGCGGTAGAAGTTGCGCTGAAAATGGCTTATCAATATTGGGTAAATCAAAATCAACAGCGTCAGAAGTTCATTGCTTTTCAAGGAGCGTATCATGGGGATACATTTGGAGCAATGTCCGTAGGTTCGCGATCGCTATTTTCTCAAGTTTTCTCAAGTATGTTGTTTAAGGTGGATTTCTCACCTTTTCCTGAAACTTATATCGGTGATTCTGACATTGAACAGAAGGAAGAAGTAGTTTTAACTTTATTGAAAGAAACATTAGAGCGAAATTGTCAAGAGTATGCGGGGATTATTATTGAACCTTTGGTGCAGGGTGCTGGTGGAATGAGGATGTGTAGAGTGGAGTTTTTGCAGAAATTACAGCAAGTAGTTAAGCAATTTGATATTTTATTGATTTTCGATGAAGTGATGACTGGGTTTGGTAGAACTGGGGAATGGTTTGCTTGTCTTAAAAGTCAAGTTACACCGGATATTATTTGTTTATCAAAGGGGATTACGGGAGGTTTTTTACCACTTTCAGTTACTGTATGTTCGGAGAAAATTTATGATGCTTTTTACAGCGATGACCCGATAAAAACACTATATCACGGTCATAGTTACACCGCGAATCCTTTAGGATGTGCTGCTGCTTTAGCTTCTTTGGAATTGATGGTAGAAAATCAACCCAGTTTTAGCAGTATGGAAGCGAAACATTTAAAATATCTCGAAGAATTAAAGGACAATTATAAGGTTGAAAAGTTGCGAGTAACAGGTACAATTGCGGCGATGGATGTTGTTAGTACGGAAAAATCTGGGTACTTAAATAAAGTTAGTTTGGAAATTCGAGAAAAGTCTTTAGAAAGAGGTTTGCTTTTACGTCCTTTGGGAAATGTACTTTATATAATGCCGCCTTATTGTATTACTGATGAAGAATTATCATCGGTTTATGATTCTATTTTGAGTATTTTGAAGAGTATTTAATAGTTAAGCTATATGGATGTTAGCAAAAATCCTATGGGTAAGAAGTCGGGTTTTTATCAGTGTTTTCTGATGTGACAAATATTTTTGCTAAAAACCCGACTTCTGTAATCGTCGTCGGTGGGGTGATTCGTCGGGTTTTTATGAGTGTTTTCTGATGTGATAAATATTTTTATTAAAAACCCGACTTCTGTGATTATCGATTACCAATTACCAATTACCAATTACCTATTAACAAACAATTTCCCCTCTTAAAACGGTAACAGCTTGTCCACTCAGCAAAACTCTATCTAAACCTGGATATTTGACTTTTACAACACCACCGCGACTTGATGCTTGATAAGCTAAAAATTCGTCTTTATTTAATTTGTTTCTCCAATAAGGTGCAAGACAACAATGAGCAGCACCTGTTACTGGGTCTTCATTAATACCTAATCCTGGACAAAAGAAACGAGAAACAAAGTCATATTCTGAGTTATTATCAGCGATACTAGTAACAATAACTTGGGGAAAATGTTTTACTAAAAGTGTAAAATTTGGCTCTATCTTTCTCACTAATTCTGCTGATTCTACTTCTACTAAATAACCCAAAGAGTTTTTCATTACTGTTTTAATCGGTACTCCTAAAGCTTGACTAATTTCCGCTGTTGTGGGAGTTGTTTCTGATAAATTAGCGGGAAAATCTAACTCGATCCAATCTTCTTGCTTTTTAGCAATTAATAAACCACTTTTAGTATGAAAACGGGCTGATTCCTGGGGAGAAAGATGATTTTCTGACCATAAAACGTGAGAACTTGCAAGAGTAGCATGACCACATAATGGTACTTCTGTTGTAGGAGTAAACCAGCGTAAACTGTAACCGTCTTGTTGTTTTACTAAAAATGCGGTTTCGGATAAGTTCATTTCTTGCGCTACATTTTGCATCCATTCGTCATCTTTTGGAGAAGGTAAAACGCAGACAGCAGCGGGATTTCCGGTGAAGGGTTTGTTGGTGAATGCGTCAACTTGGTAAAGGGTTTGTTTCATGTTTTAAGGAAGAAGAATATATTTAACGCAAAGGTACGCGGAGGTTAGCGCAAAGGTACGCTGAGAAGATGCTTTTTAAGTAGTTTACCTAAAATAGAGATTCCTAACTCAATTTCTGATTCTGAGGAGTTAGAAAAACTGAGTCTCATTGCTGGATAACCTTGTTTTTTTGGGAAAAATGCCGAACCTGAAGCGAATAAAACATTTTGTTCTATTGCTTGTTTACGGATTTCTGAAATATCAAAATTAAGTGGTAGTTGAACCCACAAAAATAATCCGCCGTTGGGAACTGTCCATTTAGCTTCTTGGGGGAAATAACTCTCCATTGCTTGCAACATCATATTACGACTAAGGAGGTTTTCTGTTTGCAATCTTCTGCGATGACGGCGATAATGTCCGGAAGCTAGATATTCACTGACTATTGCTTGAGAAATTGTAGATGTGTGAATGTCATGCATTAATTTACGTTCAACTAAGGGTTGAAAATGTTTCCCCGTTACTACCATATAACCAACTCTTAAACCGGGAATTAATGTTTTAGAAAATGTTCCAGCGTAAATTACTAAATCTTGTTTATCTAAAGCTTTTATGGGTGGTGGTACTGGTTCAAAATTTAATCCTTCGTAGGCATTATCTTCTAATATTGGACATTCGTACTTTTCTGCTAATTGTAGAAGTTGTTGACGATGATTTTGGGAAGTAGCGATTCCTGTAGGATTGTGTTGAGTGCTAATAGTATAAATCAGTTTTGGATGATGACTTTTGAGGTATTTTTCTAATAATTGGAGATTCATTCCCTCAGCATTCATCGGAATACCAATGATTCTGGCCCCCATATTTTCTAAAATTGCGATCGCGCCGTGATAAGTTGGAGTTTCGACAATTACCCAATCACCTTTTGCAAAAATACTGCATTGTTAGTGATAAAGCCTGTTCACAACCGTTAGTAATAATTAAATTTTCTGGTGTTACTTCTAAGCCCTGTTGTACCAATATTTGAGCTACTTGTTTACGTAAAATTGCTTGTCCATGAGGTACGTCGTAAGCGAATAAACTATCAGCAGTATTGGTAATTGTCCGTCTAGCAATTAATGCTATATCTTGAGGGGGACGAGGTAAACCATAGCTAAAATTAATCGTTCCTTCTTTAGCTTGTGCCTGTACCGCACTCATATGAATATCAAAAAAAGAACTTCCTGCACCTTCAGAAATAGTTACGTTTTGTGCTGGTGCAAAAGTTGATTTCATATTAGTAGAAATAATATTTAATTGATTAACAAAATACCCAGAACCCTGACGAGCAAAAACAATTCCATCTGCTTCTAAAATACTGTAAGCTTCGAGAATTGTTAATTTATTAACTTGTAAATTTTCTGCTAAACAACGAATTGAAGGTAAACGTTCTTCTGGTTGCAATGCTCCAGATTTGATCAAACGACTAATTCTATCTTTAATTTGTAAATATATCGGTTTGCGTGACTTTCTATCTAAAGGAATTTTCACGGCTAAGCATTGATAAATCGTTATCTGCAATATACGCGATTTTTTAGCGCTATACACGGTACAGTTAAGAGTTTTTTGGCTAGAACAGTTACATTTATTCATAACTGTACTAGTCAAATTTAGTTAATCTGTACCTTTTTAGATAATTAATTATGAGTGAAATTGATTTAAAATTGTATTTATTAACAGTAAAATGGGTAAAAATATTACCAAAATTAATCATGAAACCATTGGATTAATATATGGTTTTCTTGGTGTTCTTGGCTTTAGTGGAACATTACCAGCAACACGAATTGCTGTAACAAATTTTGACCCTATTGTTGTTGGTTTAGGACGGGCGGTTATTGCTGCGGCTTTTGCTATAGTACTTTTACGATTGACTCGGCAACCAATACCACATCGACAATACTGGAAAAGCTTAGGAATTATTGTCGGAGGGGTAATTATTGGATTCCCTTTATTATCCGCTTGGGCTATGCAAGAATTACCAGCTTCACATGGAGCAATTGTGACGGGAATTTTACCTTTAGCTACTGCAATAGTAGCAGCATTACGTATGGGTGAGAAACCATCTTTAGGCTTTTGGATTGCAAGTTTTTTGGGAAGTATGACGATTGTTACCTTTGCATTGATTGAAGGTAATGGAACAATTCAGTTTGCTGATATATTTTTAATTGTGGCTGTAATCGCAGCTGCATTTGGCTATGCTGAAGGAGGAGAATTAGCCAAAACTCTTGGCGGATGGCAGGTTATTTGTTGGGCTTTGGTGTTATCTGCACCGATATTAATTATTCCTGTAACTGTAGTAGTTTTACAAAAAGGTATCAGTGCTTCCCCTTATGCATGGTTGGGTTTTGGTTATGTAAGTATTATCAGTATGTTTCTCGGTTTCTTTGCTTGGTATCGTGGATTAGCGATAGGTGGAATTGCTAGAGTCAGTCAGATACAGTTACTCCAACCATTTTTGAGCATTTTATTATCTGCTATATTTCTCCGCGAAAAGATTACTTATTTAATGATTTGTACTGCACTAATGGTGGTAGTTTCTGTTGCTATCGGTAGAAAACAGCCGATTAAAATAAATTGATTCGTAGATTTTTTTTGCAATAGTCATGTTGGGTTACGACACGATTAATATAGATTATTTGAAAAAATTAGCTTTGCTTTTCGTGTCTAATCCAATTTACTCGCATAGTTAAAATAATATCTGAAAACTGTTACTCACACATAATGAATACCAAAATTTCAAATTCTGGAAATGTTTACTCGATTTTAAGTCAAACTCAACGCTTGCGAGTCAGCGATGGATAAGCAAGAAATATTGTAGACAATTTTTACTATAAAATCTGAATAGCTTTGTATGCAAGTATTTTTGAAGTAAATGGCAAAAACACCTGTGGATTTATATCGGAGGGGTAGTGCGAATTCTCCTAAGATGGATAATGTCCGACCTGATAAAGACGTAGCTGTATATGAAGATAACAATGAAATTTGGGTAATGGAAACCTTAAGAGAACAATCATCTGGAGGAATTTCAACTTTTGCTAAACTAGGAAAAGGAAAAAACTGGTGGAAGTTAAATGCACTTACAGATATTCCCGCAGAACTAGAATTAATTAATGACCACGGCTATCATTGGTTATGGAAACCATCTCAAAATATGCCGATGTCTAAATACAAAGACGCTTTAAAATTAATTGGTGAATCTTTTACAAAGGTAAGTTAATTTTTATGAATCTATCATTTAAAGATACAAAATTTATTATTGAAGCATTAAAACAACTAATTAATACATATAATCAAAGGTTAGAAGAAATTGAAGATAATGAGGAATTTGATGATGAAGTTTCTGAATTAAGTAATGATACTTTATTCCTAGAATCGCTATGTACACAATTAGAAAATAATTTAAACAGAAACAAAACGTATTCTTTATCAGCATCATCTAATCATTTTTATCATAAACAGGAAACAAATTCTTTAGATATTTTATTAAATTTAGTTCTTCAATTATCTATTAATGAACGTTTATTATTAGTAGAAGCTATTTCTGAATCTATTCGTAATAATCGTGGATTAAAAGCTAGTTGAACTGAAGGTTATTTATAATCCTGAAATAATATCTGAAAACTGTTACTCACACATAATGAATACTGAAAGTTTAAATTCTGGAAATGTTTACTCGATTTTAAGTCAAACTCAACGCTTGCGAGTCAGCGATGGAGAGATTAAACCCGTTTTAGATGGTTGCTCCAATGCTTTACATTTACTCGTACTTATTTGGTCACAGTTGGGGGATTTTGATAATCTAGAATATGCTTGGTGGCTGCACAGGGAAAAATCAAAGCTCGAAGCTAAAGGAATCACTATTCGTGCGGTAGGAATTGGCGACTATCATTCTGGGATAAAATTTTGTGAATACACGGGATTTCCTCAAGAATGGCTGTTTGTTGATACGATAGCCGACATTCATCGCAAATTAAAACTTTATCGCGGTTTAAATATAAACTTCCCATTGCTATCAACTTCACAAAAAGCTTGGTTGAATTTAATGTTAATGTGTGCTGGGATTGGTAGCCCAGGGACTTTAAGGGAAGTTTTTCGGGGTTATAAAGGTGACAGACAAGCTCCTCAGTTAATTGCTGATGAGGAAGTCATCAGCGGTACACCTCTACCACCACTCAAAGGTTCGTTTTTTCAAGCTGCGGTCGGAACGGGTTTTCAGCGTCCTTTTGAACTCGCAACCCTACGTTTACGAAATATGACTGAAGTTTTGAGCAACTGGAATACCTATGTACCAGATTCCTCTTATTTGACACAGCGGGGAGCAACTTTTCTATTCGATTCTCAAGGTAAATTAATCTACGAACATCGCGATCTGCTTGCAGCAGCGCTTCGCTATCGCGGTATTCTAGGTTTTGCTGAAAATAAAAGCAATCCTTTGTCTTTTTTATCTCTATAGATTAATTAAACAATAATTCCGCTGTCACTAAAATACTAAGTAATAACTATTTACTCAGTTAGTGATTATTTTACAAATACAAAATATTTAATGAGTCACAATCAATAAACCTAAATCATGGAATTTGGTATCAACAACTACTAATTATTAAAATTATCCGCGTAAATATATTTACATTCCTTGACTTTTAACACAAAATTAACCAATTTTCTTTGAAAAATTGTTTTGAAATTACTTATAATTTCTGAGGAGTGTTGTATATCTAAATGTAGTTTACTATCATCTTTTGTAAAGCAGCATACAACTTAGTCTGGTTGTTGCTATAAAATTTCAATAGTCCTTGGAGTCGTCAAGTTTATCATGATTAAAGTAACATCGAATATACCGACCTTACTATTTACTGAAAGTAAATGGGAGGATGAAGAAGATAATTATCAATCTGAGGAGTACTTAGCTAAACTCCAAGATTTAATAAGTGAACGTTGGGACGATATTTGGAAAGAAGTTCAAGCAAGAAAACAAGAAGAAATAAAGCTTAATTAGTTTTAAATTGCAAAATAGGTCTTAGGATAAAGGTAAGAACCCCAGATGGGTTTTCTTTGCCTTTATCCCTTACTTTTTAACCATTTCTTAATCTAACAACGGTTAATAAATAATTGCTAACTATGATAAGTTTGTTTCAAAGTTGCTTCGATAGAATTAGTATGTTTGTATATTCGGATCAATTCGTGGGCTGGAGTTTCTCGCTTTTCTAAAAGAGTTTTGAGTGGTGCGAGTAAATGTACATCAGCGTCATCTTTCAATACGGTTTCTACAATTTGTAAAATCTGTTTAGCGGTACTAAAAATCTCATCGTTATCAAAACCTTCTTGTGCAGAAATTTGGTGTTTTTCGGCATCGGGAACAATTGCTCTACCAGATAATGATTCATCCAAAACAATACCTTTTAATAAAGCTAATAATCCAGCATAGATAGAGAAATCACTACAGCTATCAAAAGCTTTAAATTCAATTCTGCCGACTTCTGCGGGAATGCGGGCAATTTTCGTTAAAGAGGGAACACTTTTGATCAGTTCTTCTTGTTTTTCTACAAATACCATTGTCGCAGGTCTTTTGCCCGTTCTCATAAAAGTTCTCACAGAAAAACCCGACCATAAATTACCTTGATAAAATGGAGAGCTATAGCTAAAAGGAATAATATAAGGACTGTAAAAAGTCAGTTTTTTACCAATATCAATAATACGTTCAGTACTTAACCCTACCATAGAAATATTCAAATCCGGACCATAAGTAAGCATGGGAATATTCGCAGTTTGTTTTTCCGGAGAAGCCTTTCTACGTCTAGTTTCATACTCGTTTAAAGGTGGGTTTGGTACAAAAGTATCGTAGTGAGGATTAAAACTAATTAATACTGGTAAAAACCCATATTCTGCTGCTGTTTCTTTTAGTAAGCGAAAACTTTCGGATAATTCCGCGATTGCACTATCAATATCGGGATTTATAGTCGTTCTAATTTCGATGCCTTTGGGTACGCATTCGATAACTGTTTCCGAATCAGTAAACCGTTCAAAACCTTCTATATACCAACGCTTTTCTTTAATCCCAGCGTCACCAATTCGTAATTCAGGGTAATCCTCTTTGTAGACAGGTAATTTGTCAACGATTTGGTTAAAATCAGTGAAATTTACCCGTGAAAAATCAGCAAAATTTCCAGCATTGTCGAGGAAAGCAACCTCATGTTCGATGCCAAAATGAAACATTATTTATTCCTTTTTAAGAAGTTAGTAATTGTGGTTCAACTGAGTTGAAATAATGCCAAACAATAGGTGTTTCTGAGCAAGGGAATATACTTGAAGAGCAAACGATTTATCAATGAAAAACGTCGCATAAATTTAGCTTCAAGATTTGCTTCCGGTAACAACTTCCATCACCACATAAGCAGGGTTACAATTCTGAATCTCGCGAATATCAGAAATGCTCCAATCAAATTTTGCTGACACACGCTTAATCGAACCATGATACCGTTGATTCTTCACCATCAGTGGTGAGATCGAATCAAAGGCAAATCGTGATTCAAAAAATTCTCAATAAGCTTATCAAACAGATGCTTAACTTGCTGTTCGCTGAGATACATCAAGACACCTTCTGGGATGAAAATACTTGTTCAAGCTCTCTAGCTATTGCCAAAGGGGAATTAATCGCGTTTCTTGAATAGTACCGAGGTTGACTTGGGTTTTCATAATGCACCTGTTGACAAAAACAGCAAACTTTTTCTAGAAATATCATAAACATAAATAAAAAGAATTATCAACAGTATCATGGATATAAATTTATATCAATAGAAATTATCAATTAACGATTAGAGAGCAAGTTTATTGTGAAAAAGATGATAAATAAGAGTTTTGAAGCTAATGCTACGAATTGAAAATTGATTGATTGTGTATATCAAGCAGAAAAAATTTTTTATATTAATTGGCAATAAGCTATCAGAAAGATAGTTAGACAGCGAGTTAATATGTATTTGGGAAAGTTAGAGACATGAATTATGACCAGTGCTATTCAATCTCCCTACAGCAGCGAGCAAATATCCGCTTGGCTGCGTGGGCTGCTGACTATTGCTTGGGCTGACGGAAACTTCGACGAACAAGAAAAGCAACTGATAAGTGCGATCGCCCAAGAAAAACTCAATCCTGGGATAAATGTAGAATCATTTGAAGCGATTGCACCATCCGAATTAGCTGCTGTTTTGGGTAAAAATACCCCGATTGCAGAAAACTTTTTGCGAACAGCGGTAATGGTAGCTATTGCCGATGGAATCTATTCTCCTAGCGAAGACGAACTATTGCAGAAACTCTGCGAAGCTTTGGGAGAGCCGACAAACCTGCTGGAATCTCTGCGCCACACTTTAGAAAATCCCCAACCAGCAGAAGCTGCCTCAAGTGTTGCTTCACCTCTCACACCTCCTGGAAAGCCGCCAATTGAAGCTTTAAACCCTCTACGAGATTGGCTTGATGGATTGGACGTTCAAGACCCCACAGTGGCTCGCTTTTTATGCAAAATGATTCCTAATCAATGTCCTTTTGAGCGGGATGTCAAGCTGTTTGGACGCAAAATCGTACATATTCCTCCCTTGTGCAAAATAAATCCCTTGTACGAACAACTTGTAGGCTTACGCTTCCGTGCTTTGTCCTATTTAGCAGATGATTGTAATGAGGATATTTCGGAATATATTTAGTTTGAAAGGGTAATGGGTAATTGGGGAAAAGTAAAAAGACAACTATCCTATCAATAGAAGGAAAAATACTTCTAATCACTACTTTAGGACTTACGCAACTGGCATATTTTGATTGTAGGGTGTGATAATAGTGGTATTATAGTTTATTTGATTTGGGATATTGAGTGGTAATTAATTGCTGGGCTGGCTGGGAATTGCCCCCATTACCAATTACCAATTACCCATTACCAATTACCCATTCCCATTTTTTATAATTATGCAATTTATCGATCAAGCAAAAATTGAAGTAGAAGCAGGTAAAGGCGGTGATGGTATGGTCGCTTTTCGTAGGGAAAAGTACGTACCAGCTGGTGGTCCTTCGGGAGGAAATGGCGGACGCGGTGGTTCGGTAATTTTAGCTGCTTCTGAAAATCTACAAACCTTGTTGGACTTTAGATACAAGCGTCGTTTTGTAGCGCAAAACGGTTCTCGCGGCGGTCCGAAAAATTGTACCGGCGCATCTGGAGATGATTTATTAATTGAAGTTCCCTGTGGTACTGCTGTTTATAATGGGGAAACTGACGAATTAATTGGTGATTTAACAAAACCCGGAGAAACTTTCTTAGTTGCTCAAGGTGGTAAAGGTGGATTAGGAAATAAGTGACTTTTTGAGCAACCGCAACCGCGCACCCGAATACGCTTTACCGGGATTGGATGGAGAAATTAAAGCGTTACGTTTAGAGTTGAAACTGTTAGCAGAAGTCGGAATTATTGGATTACCAAATGCTGGAAAATCTACTTTAATTTCGGCTTTATCAGCAGCACGTCCCAAAATTGCCGATTATCCTTTTACTACTTTAATCCCTAATTTAGGTGTTGTAAGGAAACCTACTGGAGATGGTACGGTTTTTGCGGATATTCCGGGATTAATTGAAGGTGCTTCCCAAGGTGCGGGATTGGGACATGATTTCTTGCGTCATATCGAACGTACCCGCTTATTACTACACGTAATTGATGCCACGAGTGAAGATGTAATTGGCGAATACAAGACGATTGTGCAGGAATTGCAATCATATGGACGGAAATTGCGAGAAAAAACCCAAATTATCGCCTTGAATAAAATTGATGCTGTAGATAAAGAAAGTGTTGATTTAGAAGCATTAGCAACCCAATTAAATCATCTTTCCTACGCTCCGGTTTTTCTAATTTCGGCAGTAACTGGTGAAGGTTTACAGCCGATGTTACAGCAAATTTGGGATACTCTTGATGCTTTGGTTGTTGATGAAGTTGAAGAGATTGAAATACCAGTTTCTAGTTCATCATTTGAATTTTAAAGCATTATATGGTTCCTAGCGCTCAACCAAAATTAGATTTTATTCCGCCGACTTTTAACCCTTTTATTCTGAGACTTGTTCATTGGTCGTTGCCAATTTTACAACGATTTAGGTTACGACCTTGGCTACCATCAGGAATTACCAAAATTGAAATATTAAATGGAGAAATTTTAGTTAATCTTTACCATCAATTCCAGTTAGGAAAAATTCGCTTTATTTTAGCCTTTCGTCATTGTGAAGTAGACGACCCTTTGAGTGGTTTATATTTATTTTCTCGTGGAATACCTCAGATTGCTCGTCAACAAAAGATTAATTTAAAATTTCCAATTCACAATCATTTTATGTATGACAGAGGTATGACAATCTGGGCTGGTGATTGGCTCGGTTGGTTGTTTGCTCAGTTAGGAGGAATTCCCGTACATCGAGGTAAAACTCTAGACTTACAAGCAATTAAAAAAACCAGAGAATTATTAATTAATGGTAAATTTCCTTTAGTAGTTGCTCCTGAAGGTGCAACAAATGGTCATAGTGAAATTATTAGTCCTCTCGAACCTGGTGTTGCTCAATTAGCGTTTTGGTGTGCAGAGGATTTGGCAAAAGCTAACCGGATTGAAAGAGTTATTGTTGTTCCGATTAATATTCAGTATCACTACATTAATCCTCAATGGTCAAAACTTGATTGGTTGTTAACTAAATTAGAAGCAGATTGTGGCTTATCAAAACAAAGATTAGAAATTACCACTACAGAACAACCAGAAAAATTATATTATCCACGTTTATTGCGATTGGGAGAGTATTTACTCTCAGAAATGGAAGAATTTTATCGTTATTTTTATCATCGTCATTTGCCAGATTTATCTGAAGATTGTGATAGTCGAGAAGAAAATATTACTCTTAGATTAAAAAATTTATTAGATG
>JAAUSO010000327.1 GCA_012033205.1 Richelia sp. SL_2_1
GGATGAGCGCAGTCGGTGTAGTCGGTTTAGCGCTGAACTTACGTGCTTATGACTTCGTATCTCAAGAATTGAGAGCCGCAGAAGACCCAGAGTTTGAAACTTTCTATACGAAAAACATTTTGCTCAATGAGGGTATCCGCGCTTGGATGGCTCCTCAAGACCAACCCCACGAACAGTTCGTGTTCCCCGAAGAAGTTCTACCTCGCGGTAACGCACTGTAATTTAGCTTTCGTATATTTTTGGTGGACTGCCATCAACATAAAATCAGTTTAAAAAATCTCCGTCTTTGGGCGGAGATTTTTTATTTAATTACCGCAAACAAAACAGATCGATTTTTTTTGAGGGGGCTTGGGGGAGAATCTTTAAGTCTTGGTTCTCAATAAATTGATTGACGGACAACCTTAACTAAACCGTATTGCCTGATAAATCGATAAAACAATCCAAAATTTAAAATCCAAAATTGATAGATTATTGACCATATTCCCGATAAGATGTGTTATATTAAAACCAACATACAAAGAAAGAGCATTTTGCTCTGCCTTGTTTGAGATTAAAAGCCACTTAGGCAACAAGGAGGTGATGCCCATGATAGAAAGTAGTATACGCATGGGTCATCAAGTTGCAGCAAACCGGCTGTGCGCCGGAGCTGTTCTCTAGGAGTTAGCCTTAGTCTTTTTAAAAGGCTAGTTTAACTTAAGCGACGAGGCTGAACTGGAGTTTCTTCCGGCAGTCAGGTTGCAACTTGAAGACCCGCTAGACCGCCCTTAGATTAAGTCAACTGACTTAAGTAAGGGCGGATAGTTTTTATATAAGTTTTAAATTTTCAAGTGGCAAATTAATAAAGCTTGGATACAACTGAATTATCTTCTTGGCGATCAATCGAAGCAGCTACAGGTATTAAACTAATCAAGTCCTCGATATTGCGTTTCATGGTATCGCAAATAGCATTTAAAGGTAAGTCATTATCATCGAAACCGAAGGGATTTTCAATTTCTAAGCCGATAGCTTCTATCCCAAATAAAGTAAAACTAATTACTGCAAGAATAAAACCAGTCCCCCATCTCAGTTGATCTACTAATTGAAAAGGCAGCAGCAAGCAATAAAGTAATAGCAATTGCTTTAAATGAATAGTATAAGCTAAGGGTATGGGTGTTTTTAAAATACGTTCGCACGCTCCTAAATTATCTACCATACTATTGATTAATTCTTGCATCATGATTAATTGGTAAGTATTCAATTGACCGTTTTTGCTTTGCTGTTGTAAATAATCTCCTATCCAAAAAGCTATTTCCAACGGGGGATGATTCATCCCAAGCAGTCTAACGTACCTAGATTCACTCATTAACTCTTTTAATTCACTATTCACTGGTTGAGAACGTAAATGCACTTTAGTTGCGATCGCGAAAGCCACTAACAGATGTAACGCATCAACTTTCTCGTTTCGATCTTCTGGAGATACTTCGTCAATAGATACCAAAATCAATCTGGCTAAATTTCTGACATCATTAACAATATCTCCCCAAGCTTTTCTGCCTTCCCAAAAACGGTCGTAGGCTGTATTTGTACGAAAAACTAGTAATAATCCTAGGACTATACTGGGAATCACGCTACCTAAAATGGGTTGGGATACAGGTAAATTTAAGTAGTAAAGCAGAGAAACAAACTCGCCAAAAACACCAAAGAATATAAATCGATGATAAATTTTTGTAATAACTGTACCTTTTATTCGGAACGCTAAGCGCAATTGTCTTAATTTTTGTGACCCCATGCAGGTACCTAAATATTTATATTTATTTAAGATATAAATTAAAATAATACAATTCAAGTATTTTCTTCATATTTACTTGTTTAAGCTAAGTACTATCATCCATCAGTTAGATTTAGATATTTTCAAGGTTGACTTGAAGCTTAGTAATAAACATACTGTAAATAGAGATAAATAAGGCTCTAACGAGAGAACTAAAAACTCTTACCATCTATTTACTCTGTTTACTTTCAATGTGTGACAGTTAACAATCTGACCATATATTGCTTTATGTTTCACTTGTCTTATAATTAAAGACTATAGAGGATGAGTTTTTGCATAAGTTAATTACATGATTCTTTACTTAGATTTAATCGTTTCTTAGCTTAGCAAAAACTAGAATTGTGTATGGGGTCACTATGCCTCATTTACAAGTTCCACTCTCAGAGTGGGTTTTTAAGAAAATTTGCAGCAAAGTAAATTATTCGTGCAAGGTGTGAGGAGAATAGGAAGAATGTCTAATATATTGTGGAAATACTTGGCTTTAAGTCCCGCAGTTTTCGGAGCAACATTGTTAGTTTCGACAACTGCGATCGCGGCTTCTAAGACTGCTGAATCTGAGGTTGTGATTGGTGAAGTTTCTCAAGCAGAAAAAATAGAAACTCAAGCACCATCAGTCTTTTCAGCTTCGGTAGATTCCCAAGCAACACAAACGCTGGCTCAAGCTCAACAAACTGAAGTCAACGTTTTAGAAGAAGTAACTAAATACGGTAGCGAAGGACAAGAGACTGGAAGTCAGTCCCAAGTAACTTCCGTTTCGCAATTTTCAGATGTACAGCCAACCGATTGGGCTTTCCAAGCATTGCAATCCTTGGTTGAGCGTTATGGCTGTATAGCAGGTTATCCCAATGGTACATATCGTGGGAATCGCGCTTTAACTCGTTATGAATTTGCCGCAGGCTTGAACGCTTGTTTGGACAGAGTTAATGAATTGATTGCAACAGCGACTGCTGACATTGTTACCAAAGAAGATTTGGCAACTTTGCAGCGTTTGCAAGAAGAATTTTCTGCTGAATTAGCAACTTTACGCGGAAGAGTAGACGCTTTAGAAGCGCGTACCGCTGAATTGGAAGCAAATCAGTTCTCTACAACAACCAAGCTTGCTGGTGAAGCGATTTTTGCTTTAACAGATGCTTTTGGCGATAACGTAGATGACCGCAATAACACCGTCTTCCAAAACAGAATTCGCTTGGACTTGCAAACCAGCTTTACGGGTAAAGATATGTTGCATACCCGTTTAGCTACTGGTAATGCAGGACGTTTGGATACTGGTACCGATGTAGATGGTGATGGAGTTGCCGATGCTAGTGGTGAAGGCTTCCAAACCTTCAATTTAACTGGTGATGCTAGTAATAGCAATGACGTTAAATTAGACTGGTTGGCTTACTATACCAACCTCGGTCCGGCTCAACTTTATATTGCTGCTACCGGAGGTATTCATAGCGATTATGCTGCTACCGTTAACCCTTACTTTGAGGATTATGACGGTGGTAATGGTGCGTTGTCTACTTTTGCTTCGGAAAGTCCCATCTATCGAATTGGTGGTGGTGCTGGTGCAGCGTTAAATATCAAGTTTGGTGAAGGTAGCAGTATTCTTCGTCCCAGTTCTTTAACTATTGGTTACTTAGCTTCCGAGCCTAACGATCCCTCCCTTGGTGCAGGTATATTCAACGGTAATTACGCTGCACTTGGACAATTAAACTTCAACCTCAGCAACCGTATCGGATTAGCAGCAACTTATGTCCACGGTTATCACGGTGCTGGTAGTAACTTATTCGATGCTGGTGGATTTGCAGGTACAACGACAAATGCAGCTGGTCAAACTGGTTTCCTTCCTGTAGTCGGTACTACTCAGGCAAATAGACTAGATAACCCATCTTCGAGTAACTCCTACGGCTTAGCTGCTGCAATCAGACCTAGCGACAAATTCTCAGTCAGTGGTTTTGTTTCTTACCATGATGTTACCGGATTTGGCGCTGGTGATGACTATGAAGCTTGGAGTTGGGGTGCTGGTATTGCTTTACCTGACTTCGGTGGAAGAGGAAATGTTTTAGGTATCTTCGGAGGCGCTCAACCCTATTCTCTTAACAGAGCTTTAGCTACTGATGGTCGTAATGATGCTGATGTACCTTACCACATCGAAGGATTTTATAAGTATCGCGTAAACGATAACGTTTCGATCACACCCGGCGTTATTTATCAGACATCTTCTGGACAGAACAGCGATAGCGACGATGTATTCATTGGTACTCTCAGAACAACCTTTACATTCTAGATAACTTTAGAGAACTAAAGAAAATCTAAGGCTTTGATCTAAATTGCTCTCCGTTAATCAATGGGGAGCAATTTATTTGTTGAGGAATAAACAGTAAACCCCAGTGGATAACCGGAGTATAATACAGAAGTTATGAGTTAGGAGTTAGGAGTTAGGAGTTAGGAGTTAGGAGTTAGGAGTTATGAGTTAGGAGTTAGGAGTTAGGAGTTAGGAGGTTAGGAG
>JAAUSO010000101.1 GCA_012033205.1 Richelia sp. SL_2_1
TACTACTACTCTACTCGTACTACTACTCGTTAACTCCTAACTCCTAACTCTTAACTCCTAACTCCTAACTCCTAACTCTTAACTCTTAACTCCTAACTCCTAACTCCTAACTTTTCTTGTCCCCATAGAAGGGTAAGATAGATTGTAAAGGCTTTCCGAGGGTGCGAACTCGTGTTATCAACACTTATTACTGACTTTCGTATTATATTTGAGCGCGACCCAGCGGCTCGTAACTGGTTAGAAGTATTATTCTGCTACCCCGGTTTGCAAGCCTTGTTAATGCATAGAATCGCTCGCTGGATGCATAATGTAGGAATTCCTTTTCTTCCTCGTTTAACTTCTCATTTAGCGCGTTTTTTGACTGGAGTAGAAATTCACCCAGGAGCAAGCATTGGCAAGGGTGTATTTATTGATCATGGTATGGGTGTAGTAATTGGTGAAACGGCAATTATCGGAGACTATGCGCTGATTTATCAAGGTGTAACTTTGGGTGGTACTGGTAAAGAAACTGGTAAACGTCACCCGACTTTGGGAGAATACGTAGTAGTTGGTGCTGGTGCGAAAGTGCTAGGAAATCTCCAAATCGGTAACAACGTGCGTATCGGTGCGGGTTCGGTGGTGTTGAGAGATGTACCAGCCGATTGTACTGTTGTAGGTGTTCCCGGTAGAATCGTCTATCGTTCCGGTGTAAAAGTTGACCCATTAGAACACGGGCGTTTACCAGATGCCGAAGCTCAAGCAATCCGGGCTTTGGTAGATAGAATTGAGCAGTTAGAGCAACAAATTGAGCAATTACAAGAAAAACAGCAAAGCGTTTCAGAAAGTTTTGCAAATGTTCTTGTGGGAAAAAATCATGGTATTAATTCTCATGTTCTTAGTGAAGGGCATTTGAGAGAATATCATGCTCATGTTCATACTCAATGTCGTTTGGAAGATAAAGCGATCGATGAGTTTTTGGATGGTTCAGGAATTTAATAGTTAGGAGTTAAAATAATTATAGACAGATAATCGATACCAATGTAGAGACGTTGCACTGCAACGTCTCTAAATCTCAATTCATACCCGCATTTAGAAATGCCGATATTTTAGATACTAAGCGAGCTTATGGTAGTAAAACAGATGCTTACCAAGACTTGATAAAAATGCTTGAGAACGAGCATCCTCCCGATGATTGGAATACTCTTCTTGAAGAAACGAAAGCTGAATCTAATCGTTTAAAAAATATAAATGAATCTTTTGATAATTCGCGGATTTGACAGTCAACAGTTAACAGTTAGGATTTACAAAGTTTTAAATTACTTATCTACTCCGGCAGTTTTGAGAATATATTAGTGACAATCAATTAATCTTTCATTTACCAAATTTGTGCGTCCCAACCGCTAAATACGGAGACGTAGCAGTGCTACGTCTCTACACATTAACTGGTTAACGACAAGATTTTGAATTACGGATTTACTTCAGTTATATCCCAAATTCCCACTTGATTCTTGATATAAAAAGTCCGATTTTGTGGTTCTCCCCTCAATCGCAAATGGTCAACTTTTACAGGTTCAAATAATAATAAACAAAAGTTATCCAAGGGTTTATTTGCATCTGGCTGCGGTGGTGAAAATGCTTCGGGATTGCCTCTGGGTTTTCCCGGATGCGCCCAGGCAAATTGAATACGAGCGTTGTCTGAAAGCTCTTGCCATGTTGATTCGCGGGCTTTTTGCAATTCGGATTCGTGATGATTGGCATCAATAATTATGATGTTTCCAGCAATGCGGAATTGTTCGCGAGTAGTAGTGAAGTACCAGCAAATTTCTCCCCTGGATTGATTATTAATTTCTGTAATTTTTTCGCTGCGAGTATCGGTAATAATTTTTAACTTATTGGTATCCTCTAGAAAACCGCGAAACACCAGAGTACGATTAGCCGCAGTTCCATCACTGCGGACAGTTGCTAATTGGAAGTAGCGCGAATGGGGTTGATTGCGGTTCTTTCTCAAAGCGTTAGCTAAGAACGATCGCCAAGGAGCAATAGACATCTTCGGATTTTGGATTTTGGATTTTGGATTTTGGGTTAAATTTTAGATTATCCCTCTCGATTCCATAAATATTTACGTTTATTAGCCAGATAAAACCACTCCTAACTCTTCACTCCTAACTCCTAACTTTTCCCGATTCCTGTAGCGTATATTTCCAAATTTTTCAATCTTTAATTGTACTGCTATTTGGCGTATAGTCTTAATCTGAAAGAAAAAAAGACGCGATAAAAATCAATAGAAATATGGTTCGAGAGCTTGAACGGAAACACCTGGGTGCAAACTTTCCAGAAACAGCCCCTGCGGCAAATCCTGTATTTTTCAGGACTTATAGCCGTCGTCAACAGTCTATAGGAACTAGAGAAACTTGGGAAGAGGTTTGCGATCGCACTCTTCAAGGTTTGGTTGAGTTGGGTAAGCTTACTCACGATGAAGCTGTAATTTTAGAGCGGATGCAGCGCAATCTGAAGGCTCTACCGAGTGGAAGATGGTTATGGGTGGGTGGTACAACTTGGCTGACTCAACCGAAGAATTTTTCGGGTGCTTATAACTGTACTTCGACAAATGTCATTGACTGGAAAGCTTTCGGTTTAATGATGGATTTGGCTATGATGGGCTGTGGTACAGGAGCGATTTTAGAACCAAAATATATTAATCAATTACCATGCATCCGCAATCGTTTAAATGTGACGATACAAGGTGATATTGGTAAAACTATAGCTAATGAACGTCGTGAATTTACGGAAACGAAAGTTGAAGGTAATTGTGCCACGATTTATGTGGGTGATAGCCGTCAAGGATGGGTTCAGTCTTATCAAACTCTTTTGGAATTATCTACTGACGAGCGTTTTAATGAAGAAGTTGAAGTAATCGTTGATATCAGTGATATTCGTCAAGCTGGCGAACCATTGCAAGGTTTCGGTGGTATGGCTAATCCGGTGAAGTTACCGGAGCTTTATCAGCGTTGTGCATCGATTCTCAATAAAGCTGTGGGCAGAAAATTAACTTCGGTAGAATGCTGTTTGTTGATTGATGAAGCGGCTGTGACGATTGTTGCTGGCAATATTCGTAGATGTTTGCCAGAAGATGCTTTGGTTCATACATCAAAAGGGCTAGTAGCTATTCGCGATGTCAAAGTTGGAGATTTGGTGCAAACTCCTTTGGGGTTTCGGCGAGTAGTTGATAAATTTGACCAAGGTTTTCAAGATGTTTATGAAGTAGAAACAAATGCTACTTTACCTAGAGCGACTTTAAACCACAGACAAGCTGTTCTTGCTGATGCGAATGGTACTATTGAATGGAAATCTATGGCGAATTTAGTAGAAGGCGATCGCCTTTTACACAACAAGAAGGTTTTACCAGGAACGGTAACTAATTTACCTATTGATTTTACGAAATCAAGACCTTTACAAAGTCATACTGCTAAACCATTATTTATTCCACAATTAACGCCAGAGATAGCTTGGTTGGTAGGTTTTACCCACGGTGACGGTTATGTGGCTCTAGGTCGTAATAAGCATGACAAACCTTATGGTCGTGTAGAATGGTCGATGAATGCTTTAGATACCGAGCTTACTACTCGCATTCAACAGAAGTTAGATATTGCTTTAGCTGCATTCAAATTAAAAGCTACTCATGGTCTAATTAAAGGTGAAAACACTGCAAAATCAATTTGTTCGTCAATTCGTTTTGCTGAATATTTCCATAGTTATATCAAGCAACCAAATACTTCTTTACAGGTTCCCGATTTTATCTTGCAAGCTTCGGTAGATATCCGAGCGGCTTATTTAGCAGGATTAATGGATAGCGATGGTGCTGTAAATAATCGTCCCCCACATCTGGTAACTACGGTTTATCGTAAATTCATTCGACAGGTAGCATCAGTTTTATCCAGTTTGGGTATTGCTGGTAGAATTTCGGTGACTCAACCGCAAAACCAAAAATGGCAAGCTAAATATAATCTAAAAATTCCGGCATTAAAAGAGCGTTACAATGCTTTGATTTCTCCCCATAGTTTAAAGGGGAATTAAAGCAGGGACAAAAAACCTATGGTTTTACGGTTCCCGGTGCGGTGATGCGTGAAGCTTATACCTACAGCGAAATGCGAGAAATGGGTTTCGCTGGAAATCGTAACGTTGATGCAAATTACGAGCGCTATATCGCACAATCCGATGTCTCACTGGATATTCCCGTCACTGTCAAAGGTTTGGGTAGTTACGACTACGTGCAAACCTACGATATCGAAGTTGAAGAAGCGCACTGTTTTTACTGCGATGGCTATTTAACTCACAACAGTGCCGGAATGCGTCAAGGTGTCAGCGAAGATACTGCATTCGCTGACGCAAAAGAAAATCTATGGCAGCAAGGTGAAGATGGTAATTGGCGGATTGATCCAGAACGGGATGCCTTACGTATGGCAAATCATACAAGGGTATTTCACCAAAAACCGACTTTAGAAGAATGTGTGAATGCCGTTCGTAAGCAATATTATAGCGGTGAAGGTGCGATTCAATGGGCTGGTGAAGCTGTTGCTAGAGCAAACCTTGATTTGCTAACTACGTTAGAACTTAAAACAGAATTTTTAAAAAATTACCAGCAAGGTGAAGCCAAAGATTGGCTAATGAAAAACTATTCTCACCTTGATAAAAATGAAATTGAGCATCGTTTGGATCGGTTTGGTTTAAATCCATGCGGAGAGATTATTGGTTCTAATTTTCACTGCAATCTCAGCGAAATTCACTTAAATCAAATTGATCCAGAAAATTACAAGGAACAAGAACAAGCATTTACAGCCGGTGCTTTATCTGTAGCAGCGCTGTTGAATCATAAATTCTTGGAACCTCGCTATCAATATAGTCGCGAATTAGACCCGATTGTCGGTGTATCATTTACTGGCTTGTTTGATTTCTTTGTCAGTGCTTTTGGGGTGGATTGGTTGCATTGGTGGTCTCAAGGAAGACCTGCAACACACGAAGGTTTAGCCTTTAAACGTCGCGAACAAGAATATCTGAGTATGTGGAAAGAAATCGTACATCGGGTAGTTTGGGAATATTGCGATCGCCATAACATCAAGCGTCCCAATCGCTGTACCACCGTTCAACCCAGCGGTACCAAATCCTTGCTCACCGGGGCTTCTCCAGGATGGCACCCCCCCAAAGCCCAAAGATTTATTCGGCGGATTACTTTCCGCAAAAATGACCCCGTAGCCTTAGCTTGTATTGACTACGGTTATGCGGTGGTTCCTTCTCAAGCCGATAAAGACGCAAACGGCAACTTGTTAAATGATCCCTTCGACTCTCGCTGTACCGAATGGTTAGTAGAAATTCCCGTTGCTGTACCTTGGGCAGATGTACCGGGAGCCGATCAAATTGCGATCGATCAATTTGGGGCTTTAGCTCAAATGGATTTCTATATGCAGGTGCAGCAATTCTACGTCACTCACAACACTTCAGCCACCATTGAAGTGCGAGAAAACGAAGTAGAAGAATTGGGAAATCGCATCTACCAAGCGATTCAAAACGATGAAGGCTATATCAGCGCCGCACTTTTAGCAAGATTTGACGACCATCAAACCTTTCCCCGTTTACCATTTGAACCAATCGATAAACAACAATATGAAGAGTTGATGGCACAAGTCGAAAATCGTCGTCAGACAAATGATTTTAACAATGCATTGAAACGTTATGATTTCGGTGAATTAATGGAAGCCGGACCATCCGGATGCGATTCCGACAAGTGTATGATGCCCGAAGATAAACCTATGTAAAATTGAA
The DNA here is from genome assembly GCA_012033205.1 of Richelia sp. SL_2_1. Classification (GTDB taxonomy): domain Bacteria; phylum Cyanobacteriota; class Cyanobacteriia; order Cyanobacteriales; family Nostocaceae; genus Rivularia. The sequence goes on from JAAUSO010000101.1 coordinate 5,797, forward strand.
GCATCAAATATCGTAATTATTAATTTTAGATTTTAGATTGAACAATTATTCCGGAATATAGTACAAGCCCCGGATAGATTTGGGAAATCAATCCAAAGTCCGTCTTGGAAAGTTTGGGGGGAAGAAAATCTACACCCCCAACTTTCCGCAAAATCTAAAATCTAAAATTGTTTGAATTGTTCCTTTTTCACTCTTTGGAGATAAAAAAATGTTCCTCGAAGAACTAGCACCATTATTTAAAGAATTCGCCCAGCACCCAGCTTCATTTATGGGGGGATTTGTCTCTGGTGTACTCAGACTTAGCCTCGCTGATGATCCAGTAAAAAGCTGGTTAGCACAACAAACAAATACAACAAATTTTCCTACTTCTACCAATACAATCCACAATGGTAAGAATAATGGACCTCAAAGTATTTCTATTGAGTAAAGTATTTAGCTAATAGAAAGATTTGGTTAATAGATAGTTAAATTAAACAAGGTCTACTGATTTTCAGCAGACCTTTTGTTTATTTAATGGTTAAGGTTAGAGCTGATATCAAGCAATATAGTCTAATTCACATAATTAGTAGTGATGAATTTTACAACATCTAAAAAAACCATAAAACCCTTATTTTCTTATTAGCAGTACATATAAGTTACACTGATTTTAAGTTGTAAAAGTTTGTGATATATCATACCTTGAAAAATTGCAGTCATCAGGTACTATAAAAACGTATTCGTGAGTTCAGTCCTAGGAATGGTTTATTTTGAGTTAATACAGTTATTAATTGCTGACTATTAATTAGATCATTAACCATTAGTAAAATTAGATTTTTTGCTGAACAGAAGAAAGCTAATCCTCTGAATTTGACCTGGGGCTGAGCGATTCGCTATTTCTAGAACCGTTAACAAGCATGACTATTTACGTTGGAAATCTTTCCTATCGGGCTACAGAAGCAGACTTAAGAGCAGTATTTGCCGATTATGGTGAAGTGACTAGAGTTGTGTTGCCAACCGATCGCGAATCAGGTAAAATGCGCGGATTCGCCTTTGTTGACCTCAATGAAGAAGCTAATGAAGACAATGCCATTTCTGAACTAGACGGAGCAGAATGGATGGGTCGTCAAATCCGGGTTAACAAAGCTAAACCAAAAGAAGATAATCGTCCCCGTGGTGGTTTTGTGAGAAAGCCAGATTTTCAAGAACAATAAATTTTCTTATTAAAATAAAGCCGCAAAATTTCTCGTTATCGTTTTTTATTTGATACAGGAATAAATCTTGCACCAATCCTTTAGTTAATACAACTAATCCATGTACTTGTATAACTAATACCATTTTGATTTGAGATTTTGGATTCTAAAAAGCTGCTAGATAAGCTTTTCAAGATTCCATCTGCCGTAATCCGGATTCAAATTGGTATCAGGTTTTAAAACAAGATTAATCAAATTTTTTTTGACTATTTCCTGAAGTATAAAATTCTGTAACGGGAATTATGTAGATTACTAATTTGCACTCAATGCAATAAATTTCAAGTACAAATAAAGCAAGTTGCTCGCTTTAGATTTCATCAAAGGAATGCAAGGTATTTTATTGTGGCTGTTTGCCAATTGAGCAATACAAGCAGCTACATTTTGTGCTGAATAAAACTAAACCACAGAAAAACTTCATAGAAACAACCCCGACAAGATACCGACTATATCGGATATCATCAAAAGTCGGGTTTTCCTATTTTAGAGAAAATTTCCAAAACAAATAAATTAAAAATAAATTAAAATTGAATTGTAACAGTTTTTACCAAAAATTCACTTCCAACAGACATATTTCATCACTTGCAATAATAGTTTTACTGATTCGGAAAAATAGAATTTTCAAGCTTAGTGTAGAAATCAGAACAATCACTAGAAAATTTTGTAGATAATATTACATTCGGCTCAATTCAAATAAATTTATTTTTGCAACTAAATTAACTTTTTATTATCTGTTTAAAGTTAAAATAGCAATCATTTTTGTTAACTTATAGACTTATAAAATATAAATATGAATCGCGAAAAAAATCAAATAAATTAAATTTAAAAACTTAAAAATTTATTTATAATTGCTGCAACACCAAGTGAAAATCAAGATTTTCAGGATTTTAATGCTTAAATAACCGAAAAAAGCGCAATTTAGGATAAATGATAATTTGTTTTTATCTAAAATTGCATTTGCGTTCCTAAAATACCTCTCTAATATAGAGGCAGCAACTATAAGTTGTAACCCTGACGGCATCTTCTCAAATAAAAGCCATAGCTAGCGAGACCATAGGAAAATAATTATTATGACAAAAGCAGCAGAACACGAAGACAAAGGGATTCAACACATCACAGATAAAGGACTAGATAGAGATTGTACGACTTTATCGCGTCACGTATTGCAGCAATTCCAAGGCTTTTCAGCCCAAGCACAAGATTTAAGTGCGCTGATGAATCGTATCGGGCTTGCGGGTAAACTAGTTGCTCGTCGTCTCAGTCGCGCTGGTTTAATGGAAGGTGTGCTTGGGTTTACCGGAGAAGTTAACGTACAGGGAGAATCCGTCAAAAAGATGGATGTCTACGCTAACGATGTGTTTATCTCAGTTTTCAAGCAAAGCGGTTTAGTATGTCGCTTAGCTTCCGAGGAAATGGATGAACCGTACTATATTCCGGAAAACTGTCCCATAGGTAGATATACCTTGCTCTACGACCCCATTGATGGCTCATCCAATACAGACACAAACTTGAGTTTGGGTTCGATTTTCGCGATTCGTCAACAAGTTGGAGAAGATAGCGACGGGCAAGCCAAAGATTTACTTGCTCCGGGTACCAACCAAATTGGAGCCGGATATATCCTTTACGGTCCGAGTACCATGCTGGTTTACACTATGGGAAAAGGAGTACATTCCTTCACTCTTGACCCTAGTTTAGGTGAATTTATACTTACCGAAGAAAACATTAAGATTCCCGATCGCGGTTCAGTTTATAGCGTCAACGAAGGTAATTTTTGGCAGTGGGAAGAATCTATTAGAGAATACATCCGCTACGTTCACCGAACAGAAGGTTATAGCGCTCGCTACAGTGGAGCAATGGTTAGCGACATCCATAGAATATTAGTTCAAGGTGGCGTATTTCTCTACCCAGGTACAGTACAAAAACCAGAAGGGAAACTACGTTTACTGTACGAATCTGCTCCTTTAGCTTACATAATCGAGCAAGCAGGTGGTCGAGCTACCACTGGTGAAATGAGGATTTTGGATGTGGTAGCTGAAAAACTCCACCAGCGCACACCTTTAATTGTTGGTAGTAAAGAGAATGTCGCAAAAGTGGAATCTTTTATTCAAAATGGTCACTAAATACAGTTAACAGTTAACAGTGAACAGTGAACAATTATCTATTGATATGCTCCCTATCTGAAAGAACACCACAAACTGAGTTCGAAGACTGTCAACTCTTAACTGATAACTGTTCACTGATAACTGTCCACTGTCCACTGTTAATTATTCCTTTAGTGAGAAACAATTGACTGCGATTAGGAGCATTAATAGAAAAAGAGAGAAAAATAAATTTCGGAGTGAAATATAGCCAATATGGGCATCACCACAAATCAATTATTAGAAATCAAAAAATACGGTCAAAGTATTTGGATGGATAATTTGAGTCGCGATATTATCCAATCCGGAGAATTAAAAAATCTGGTGGAAAACCAAGGTATCAACGGGATTACCTCCAATCCCAGCATTTTTGAAAAAGCTATAGTTGGTAATGTCATTTACGATCAAGATATAGAAGCGGGAATTCGTAAGGGATTATCAACTCAGGAAATTTACGAATCTTTAGCTTTTGAAGATATTCGTAACGCTTGCGATATTTTGCGTCCCGTATACGACGCAACAGACGGATTGGATGGTTATGTAAGCATTGAAGTACCGCCAACTATCGCTCACGATACCCAAAAAACCATTGAAGAAGCTAGACGCTACTTTCAAGAAGTGGGACGGGAAAACTTAATGATTAAGATTCCTGGAACAGAAGCCGGTTTACCAGCAGTAGAGCAAGTAATATCTGAAGGTATGAACGTCAATATTACACTGTTGTTTTCCGTGGATAGTTATCTAAATACCGCTTGGGCTTACATTCGCGGCTTGGAAAAACGAGTAGCAGAAGGTAAAGATATTAGTAGAATTTCCTCTGTAGCTAGTTTCTTCCTTAGCCGTATTGATTCCAACATTGATGGAAAAATCGACGAAAAATTAAGTCAAGGTGTTGACGATATCAACTTAGAAGCCAAGCTCAAATCCGTAAAAGGAAAAGTTGCGATCGCAAACGCCAAAATTGCTTATCAAGAGTACAAAAAGATTATCAACGACGAACGCTGGCAAGCTTTAGCAGCCAAAAATGCTAACGTACAGCGTTTATTATGGGCAAGTACTAGCACTAAAGACCCCAGTTACAGCGATGTGATGTACGTTGATGAGTTAATTGGTAAAGATACCGTTAATACCTTACCACCAGTAACCATCGAAGCTTGCGCTGACCATTGCGACGTAGATTCAAGAGTCGAAACCGATGTAGAAGCAGCATACAAACTGATCGAAAGTCTCAAAGATCCCGAAATCAACATCGATCTCGATCAAGTCATGGACGAATTGCTTACCGAAGGTATTGATAAGTTTATCAAACCCTTTGAATCCTTAATAAGTTCCTTAGAAGACAAAGTAAAGCAGTTGTCACCTGTTTAATAGGTAATTGGGAATAGGGGAATGGATGGGGCATTGGGAATTGGAGATGGGAGACAAGAAGACAAATAACCCCTAATTCTTAACTCCTAACTCCTCACTCCTAACTCCTCACTCCTCACTCCTAACTCTCAATCCAAAATCCCAAATCTAAAATCCCAAATCTAAATTATGGTTAGTTTGCTAGAAAATCCACTGCGGGTTGGCTTGCAACAGCAAGGCATGGCTGAACCCCAGATAATTGTTATTTTTGGTGCTTCCGGTGATTTAACCTGGCGCAAATTAGTACCAGCACTGTACAAATTGCGACAAGAAAGACGGATTCCACCAGAAACCACAATTGTTGGTGTAGCGCGACGGGACTGGAGCCATGAGTACTTCCGCGAACAAATGCGTAAGGGTATGGAAGAAGCCCACGATGGTGTCGGTCCGGAAGAATTATGGAAAGACTTTTCTAACGGTCTTTTTTACTGTTCTGGCGATATAGATAACCCCGAAAGCTATCAAAAGCTGAATAATCTTCTCAGTGAATTAGACGAAAAACGGGGAACCAGAGGTAATCGATTATTTTACCTTTCCGTTGCTCCCAAATTCTTTCCTGAAGCCATCAAACAATTGGGTTCCGGGGGAATGCTTGAAGATCCCGAAAAACATCGTTTAGTAATTGAAAAACCTTTTGGTCGAGATTTAGCATCTGCCAAAAATCTCAATGCAGCCGTACAAAAATATTGTAAAGAAGAACAAGTCTATCGAATTGACCACTATTTAGGTAAAGAAACGGTTCAAAATTTATTAGTTTTTCGCTTCGCAAACGCAATTTTTGAACCATTGTGGAATCGTCAGTTTGTAGACCATGTACAGATAACAGTAGCAGAAACAGTAGGAGTTGAAGACCGAGCCGGGTATTATGAAAGCTCCGGTGCATTGCGGGATATGTTGCAAAACCATTTGATGCAACTTTTCTGTCTCACCGCAATGGAAGCTCCTAACGCCATGGATGCTGATAGCATCCGCACGGAAAAAGTAAAAGTATTACGTGCTACTAGACTTGCTGATATAGAAAATTTGGCTAATTCCGCAGTGCGCGGACAATACAGCGCTGGTTGGATGAAAGGTGAGTCTGTACCGGGGTATCATGAAGAACCAGGAGTAGACCCGAAATCTACAACCCCTACATTCGTGGCGACAAAATTTGTAGTTGATAACTGGCGCTGGCAAGGAGTTCCCTTCTATCTGCGTACTGGTAAGCGGATGCCGAAAAAAGTGAGTGAGATTTCCATCCACTTCCGCGAAGTTCCTTCACAGATGTTTCAATCGGCTGCACAACAGAGAAGTGCCAATATTTTAACCATGCGGATTCAGCCAAATGAGGGAATTTCCTTGCATTTTGACGTGAAAGTTCCTGGAGGAAATTTCCGCACTCGTGCCGTTGACATGGATTTTACTTACGGTTCATTTGGTTTGCAAGCAAAATCTGATGCTTATGACCGTTTATTCTTAGATTGTATGATGGGCGACCAAACTTTGTTCACCAGAGGAGACGAAGTAGAAGCTGCTTGGCAGGTAGTAACACCAATTATAAGCGCTTGGGATGCCCCCGCAGACCCCGCAACAGTTCCGAACTATGAAGCTGGTACCTGGGAACCTGTAGAAGCAGAATTATTAATTAACCGAGACAACCGCCGTTGGCGCAGATTATAGAAAGTTAGGAGTGAGGAGTTAAAAGTTAGGAGTTATGAACGATCGGTTTTGAGTTGAAAATTGAAAATTAGGAGTTTTGAGTACGAAAGTTGTTGGATATGAATAGTTGAGTTAATTGTTGTTTATTGATTATTAGACTATAACCAACTCTTAATTGCTAACTCCTAATTGCTAACTCCTAATTGCTAATTCCTAACTCCTAACTCCTAACTCCTAACTTTAAACTACTTACAACTCAAAACTAAGAATCTTTTCATTATTATGACGAACCAAGCACCGACTGTTTTTTCACTTCAGGCTCCCAAGGATGTTTCGCTCAACGAAATTGAAACCGAACTAAGCAAAATTTGGCAAAGTTACGGTATCGGTGGTGAAGATGGAGCGCTTCCTGTAGCTACGCGAGCAACTACATTTACTTTGGTGATTTACGAACCAGAGCAAACCCAGTATTTGTTAGCTGCTTTAGGATTTTACAAAGGTCCAATTGATGGTATTCTCGGACCACAAACTGTATCGGCTCTACGAGATGCACAAAAAGCTCTTGGTTTAGAACGAACTGGTAAAACTAGTCCGCAAATGTTAACACGACTGCGGGAAGAACTTGCTAAACTTTACGGCGGTGGTAACACTGAAGGTAATGGTAATAATGCTGCTCAGTACACTCCAGATGCAGCTAGCGCTAGAATTGCTGACGAAATTGCTTTGCGTAATCCTTGTCGGATTATTAGTTTAATACCCGTAGTTGGTGAAGATGAAGGTGTTAAGGCGCAAGTTTCTGCTTATTGTCCGATTCAAAAGCAATCATCTTCTTCCCTGGTTTGTTGCGAGTATATTACTTTAACTGGAACTGCCGTAGCTTTGGAACGTATTGGTGGTATGCTTCCGGAGTTATTAATTGGTGGTTTACCCAAGTTTATTTGGTGGAAAGCAACACCAGATCCCAACAATCCTCTATTCAAAAGACTTTCTACTGTATGCGATAACGTTATTGTTGATTCTTGTAATTTTAATGAGTCAGAAAACGATTTGCTCAGGTTGCAAGAATTGATTGAAAATGGCATACCGCTAGCTGATTTAAACTGGCGACGTGTGGGAGGATGGCAAGAGTTAACAGCAGAAGCTTATGATGCACCATCTCGACGTAAAGGTTTAATGGAAGTAGATCGAGTTAATATCGACTATGAAAAAGGCAATTCTGCTCAAGCGTTACTGTTTTTAGGTTGGTTAGCAAGTCGTTTAAATTGGCGTGCGGTTTCTTTTGAACAACAACTCGGCGACTATATTATTAAACGCTTTAAGTTCATGGGGGACAATCAAAGGGAAATACACGCCGAATTAGCAGGAGTTCCCGTGGGTGATGTGGGTGATATTCCCGGCGATTTAATTGCGATACGTTTAAGTTCGACTAATCCAGAAGCAAATTGCGGTACTTTAATTTGTTCGGAAACCGGCGGTTGTATGCGGCTGGAAACTCAAGGTGGCGCTCAATCTGCTGGGGTATTTCAACAAATAACTTCACTTTCGGAACAAAAAGCCGAAGCTTTACTTTCTCAACAAGTACAACGTTGGGGTAAGGAAGCACTTTTTGAAGAAAGTTTGAGAGTTACAGCACAATTAATTCAATTAGCTAATAAGAGTTAGGAGTTAGGAGTTAGGAGTTAGGAGTTAGGAGTTAGGAGTTAGGAGTTAGGAGTTAGGAGTTATACCATTTCACTTTAATGGTGATACATATTAATTGTGTAGAGACGTTGCATTGCAACGTCTTTCTGTATTAATGGTCTAAAAGTGTTCCGTTACACATTCTTTGTTCAAGCTTATGCATATTTCCTAACATCAATTCTTCTAAGCTTAGATTGAATTTTGACGCAAGAAAAGCTACAAAATATAACACATCTCCTAACTCGCCTTTCATAGATTTAGTAATTTCCTCAATTTCAGATTTCTCTAAATATCGGTCATTTCTACAATAACGCTTTAATATTCGTGCTACTTCTCCTGATTCTTCACAAAGCCCTAACCCCAATATTGGCAATTCGTTTTTAAAGTTTTTAGCAATTTCAATAGTCCAGCTTTGATAGTAATTAGCGTCCATCGTTTACAATTAATAATACTCAATAATTGACCGTAATCAATAAATAATAAGTTCCATTTTTTGATAAATATTAAATATATTTACTACAAATAAACACTAAATAATTAAATAATATATTGACTTTTAATAACTGATAAATGTAGTTATAAAAATCAATGATCATAACCACTAAAATTTATGATTGTAATTACTAAAATTCATGATACAAATCACATTCATCTCATACCCACCCGCGTAAACGGTGTTTTTGCTTTGGATATCCAAGTATTAAACTCAACTGAAAACTGGCATATCCCTCTGTTTTTCGTTCTCTGTTCTCTGTTCTCTTCAAAGAAAAATATCAGCTATTAATCGATATCAAAACAATAATTCATGAATAATTAAGCATAAATACTTGTATAATTCATAATTCATAACTCCTAACTCCTAACTCCTAACTTTCACTTCATGGCTTTAATTATTGCAGGTGAACGCAGCGGTGTGGGCAAAACTACGGTGACACTCACTCTATTGTCCTGTTTGTCTCGGCGCGGTTTACAGGTACAATCTTTTAAGGTTGGACCAGATTATATTGACCCCATGTTTCATCAGCACGTTACTGGTCGTGCTTGTCGTAATTTAGACCCCGTATTAACTTCTGAAAATTATCTAAAAGAATGCTTTGAACATTACTCAAATTTATGTGAATATTCCCTAATTGAAGGAGTAATGGGTTTATTTGATGGGGTAATGGTAAATAAAAAACAAACCCCACCCCTTCCCCTCCCCTTAGTAAAAGGAGGGGTTGATAATTTTGCTAGTACGGCTCATGTTGCTAAGTTATTAAATCTACCCGTTTTATTAGTAGTTGATTGCAGTCGTTTATCTGGTTCTGTTGCTGCAATTGTCCACGGTTATCGCTCTTTTGATCAACAAGTAAACATTGCTGGAGTAATCTTAAATCGCGTCGGTAGCTCCCGCCATTTATCTCTACTCAAAAATTCCCTTGAACCTTTACAAATTCCCCTTTTTGGTGTATTGAACCGTCAAGATAATATTACAATTAGCGATCGCTATTTGGGTTTAGTACCAACAACAGAACTTCCCGAATTGAATAAATTAATCGATAAACTGGTAAATCTCGGCGAAAACTGCTTTGACTGGGAAAGTTTATTACCACTTTTGCGAAAGACAGAAAAAGCAGATAAAGAATTTTCTTCCTCAGTTATTATTCCCCCCATCTCGCCTTCTTCTACTTACCCTTTTTCATCAATAAAAATCGCTGTAGCATACGACAAAGCTTTCAATTTCTACTACCAAGATAATCTCGATTTGTTGCAAGTTTGGGTGCAAAATTAGTTTTTTGGAGTCCTTTAGAAGATACTGAATTACCCAAAGATATTAAAGGAATGTATTTTGGAGGAGGTTTTCCGGAAGTTTTCGCTCAAAAATTAGCAGAAAATAGCCCTATACGGAATGCTGTAAAAGCCGCTATTTTATCGGGAATACCCACAATAGCCGAATGTGGTGGTTTGATGTATTTATGTGAGCAAATTGTAGATATGACGGGTAAATCCTGGGAAATGGTGGGAGTTTTACCTACAACAGCAGTAATGGATAAGCGTTTAACTTTAGGATATCGTCGCGCTATAGCTTTACAAGATAGTTTATTAGTAGATAAAGGAACAACAATTTACGGACATGAGTTTCATCGTTCCCGTTTAATATCCGATTCAAATAAACCCTTATTTGAAACTTATAGATACGATTGCGAAGAATTCATGGGAAAAGAAGGATGGGTTTCACCTTTGAATCTCCACGCTTCTTATATTCATATGCATTGGGGAAATAGTCTAGAAATTCCGCAAAGATTTTTAAAAAAATGTCGGATTTTTAATAGTGTATTTTGCTTGTAGTTACCCTTCAGAGCTTAAATTCCCTATGTAGCTTTACCTGGCGACTATAAGTCGCACGCCACTTGCTACAACGGCTGTGTTCCCCAGCAACGCAGTGGCTTGGCTACACAAACCAGCACCCGCCGTAAGGCGGGTTATTTAATAAAGTCCACCTCCGTGGACTTAGTTAGTGTAGTAGCGGTTTAAACCGCCGGATACTTTTAAAACATCCTCTTATTTTTTAATCAACCCATCATACTTACATCATTATTTAACTTGCGAATTAAACGTGATAATTCACGAATGATATTGACTGCAATTTCAGGAGTTTCTTCAATAGCATCATCAAGCTGTTCTTGAGTTAATTCTAAACATTCACAAGCATCTATTGTAGTAGCAGAAGCCGAACGCGGTTGGGTATCAAATACCGCCATTTCCCCAAAGTATTTTCCTTGTGACATAACTGCAAGGGTTCGATTATCCAAATGAATTTTGACTTTTCCTGAAACTACAATATAAAGAGATTGCCCTTGTTCTCCTTCTCGAAATATACTGCAATTTGGTGGGAACCACAGTTCGTTCATCGCAGAAGCTAACCGAACTATAAAATCATCTCGCAATTCTTTGAATATTGGAACTTGACGTACAAATAATAAACGGTCAACACTAGTTAACATAGAAGATTTAGTGATTATTTGTTGGTGGATAGTTGATAATTGATGATGCTTAGTTGTTGCTTGTTGGTTAATAATTCAGAAGAACCCGTGCAGACGGGTTTTGTACGTGTAGCTGCGGTTTCAACCGCCAGATAAAGTATGAGATTAGACTTTCTCAACTATTTCTTAACTTTATGCTTTTCGATAAATTCCTTGACTTGAGCTACTACTAAAGGATGTGAATCATTTTTTAATTGTGGTAATAGTTTGATAAATAAACGAGGAGATGCAGCGCTTAAATATGTCACAACGGCTTCTCTAACAAAACCACAAGGATGATGTAAACTTGCTTTCAATTGTGATTTTTTCAGCTTAATTCGAGCAACTTGAGCAAAATGAATGCAGCAAGCCCAACACCAATCAGAAAGTGAATTTTCTAACTCTAATAATGTTCGAGTCCGTTCGTTTACTGCCATTTGTTCGTATTGTGATAATCCTGCTTCTACAAGTTTTTCTAATTTTTCATAAGGTGGTCTTTTATCAAAAATATTGAGTAATATAGTTTTGCAAGGTAAATTTATAGTATGTTCTAAAATCTCTAATCCTAGTGCTAAATTTACTTGCGATTCCGAATTAATATTGAATACAGCAGCGTTAATTTTTTCTAAAGGATAAAGGAATTTTAAAAGTAAAAACAAACGTTCTTTTATATCAATTTCTAATTCTAGTAAGGCTTTTTGTACTAACCTACATAAAGCGACAACCTTCTTTCTAGAATGAAAATTTTGTAAAATTTCTCCAGTTTTAAATTCTATATAAGCAGCATATATTTCACCTTGATTTTTAAAGTCTACAGACGCAGCATATATTTCACCTAACAACTTTAATTCTTGTTCAATTAATCTTTGAATTCTAGTTTCATAAGACCTATCCACCAAAATTACAATTCCCTGTTGCTGATGTCTTTTAATTAAAGTACGCAATATATGACATTTAATCGAACCTTTGGATATTTCTAAATGATGCCATAAAATATCAACTGCTTTTAGAGTATCAATTTGACCAATTGTTCGCAAAGCATATACTCTTGTTATTTCTGCTTCGTAATTATCTGTTGCTAAACGTGATAGCATTGGTAAGACTTCATTGCCGAGTTTTACTAAACCATTCATAGCTACTAAACGGGTAGATTTATGGTGAAGTCCTACTATTAATGCTGAATAATATTCTTCTAAATTATTTGCCGCAATCATTTCTAAAACTATACTTCGTACCTTCAAAGATTTATCTGATAATAAAGAGGGAATATGAATCCGCAGTGCTTGTAAATAAGATGCTTCGGCAAGAGATTTCACACCATTCACTCGTATTTCTTCTTCTTTATTAGTTAGCATCCATCCGAGAGTTTTAGTTGCTGCTACTTTTTGCTTTGTTGTACCATAAGTTAATAATAAAGCCGCAGCAGTACCTCTAATTACAGAGTGTTGTTCGGGATTAAGATATTCTTCTAATTGATTTAAATTTGGAGAAGCTTCTGCAAGAGAAACGTAACGCAGTGCTAAAGCAAATATATTGGGATTTAAAATAGTTTGAGGATTTTCTAATAACTCGCGTACTTGAGGTAAATAAGCGGGATTTACATCAGATTCAAGCATTACTTCCAAACTTCGAGATTGCAAAGTAGGAGTAAGTGTTAATAATTCTGGTGCTAAAACTTCCCCAGCCCCTTGGGGATCAATTTGCGATAAAAGTTCAATACAAGAATGTTTATCCGCCTCGCTGCCTTTTTCTCGTAAAGCTTTGATGACAGCACGTTTGAAAAAAGGTAAATCTACATTTGTAACGCTTAATTGTCCCCTATCAGCACTCAAAACTAATAAATCCACATATTGCGATCGCAATACCCAAATCACTCCTACACATATAATCGCAACAATGGCAGTTTCTATAATTAGGACTAAATTTTGCCAATTTACAGTTATAAAATTATGACTCAACCACTGAGTAATTAAAATAATAAATCCGGTAAAACCCGCAGCGGCAGTTTCTGCAAAGCCTCCAGATAATATTTGTACACGACTTCTAACTTTTTCAGGTATTGGTTGAAACAGTAATGTACTAGTATTAGCTACGAAGGTATAACGCAAAAGTTCATCGAAAAACTTAATCAGCGTTAAACCCCATAATAATGACAAAGCAGGTATTTTCAAGCCAAACAAGGCTGAAGTCATTGACAATGAAGATATCATAGCCATCCCTGCCAATAAAGTACCAACACCAACAGGTAAAATTGCCGTAGTAAAAAACACTCCCAAACGTTCGATTACACGGCTAGAAACAAATAACTGGGTTGAAAGTTCAAATAATCCGAGGATGCCGCCAAATACACCTAAAAAACTGGTAATTTCTTGACCTTGAAAAGTTGATTCTAACTGAGTTAAATACTGAAAATCTACTAACAATCCGATTGTCTGAATTAACAATCCGAAGGCAAATAATCGTAAAGCATAATTCTTTAAAGGAGTCGAAAGACGACGAGCGTGGTAAACTTGCGGTTGCTTGATTTTTCGTTGCGGAACATCGGAAAAAGCTTGAGGATATTTCTTGCTCAAATGCAACAGAATTGCAGTTCCTAAAACTATAACCAAAGCCCCAATTAAAATCACTTTATCTAGCTTGAGAAATCGAACTAAAGTCGGTAAACTAAACCCACCGATGACATCAGCAACTAAAATTCCACTACTTACTAAAGGATAAGTGCGCTTAATCTCCTGAATATTAAATAATTGGTTTGCTGCAATCGAAGTGTTGAGTTGATTGATCACATAGAGCGCGTCAACCCACAATCGCAGTAAAAATACGCTGAATAATGCCAAGCTCGAAAGCTGCAAATTTGTAGATAAGGTAATTTGCAAACCTATAGGCAATAAAATTAAAGGTATCACCATGCAGGGTAAAGCAGCTACAATTACCCATCGCAGAGGAAAAGTCTTTTGCAGCCAAGAGTAGAGAAAAACTAAGGCAATTCCAACTACTGCACTCGCAATATAAATCAACGGTAGAGAGCTAGCACCGTATTTATCCAGAAATAAAGCAATGCTGCTATCTTCTACCCATCGCAATCCCACTGATGTTGTGGCATAAAAAGCAAACATCAGTAATGTTCGAGAAGCTTCTTCCGGTCGGAGATTTACCCATCGGAGTACTCGTAGTAAAATATTTCTATAGGCACCTAAATGTTGATTTTTTAATTGCATCTGGTTTAATCTGTTATGGTCACCCCTGTTCAAGGAAATTTACGATTAATTTCAGTTTCTTGGACTTGGAAAACCATTTCCTCAAATACTGGTAACTAGAAAAAGCACCTCCCATAAGGTATTACTCCTAGAAAAAAATAAAAGTCCTGAGTAACTGAGTATTAGTTTTCCCACTCAGCACTCAAGACTATCGTTTTTTTGATGAATTTAGATGAATTTGATTAATTTGATTAATTTAATTAATTTAATTAATTTAATTAAAATAAATTTATTTTTCTCCGAGCAACAGATAAATCAACTCTGAAGAAACACAGGGAAGAGGGAAGAGGGAAGAGGGAAGAGGGAAGAGGGAAGAGGGAAGAGGGAACTGGTACATGGTAATCAATAAATAAGACGTTGCAATGCAACGTCTCTACATTTTTCCTTTGTTAAGCAAAAATAAATAAATAAATAAATAAATTTTGGATGAAAGAATACATTGTAGAAACCCCTCAATTGATTTATGGAGTGAATCGAAAATCTAAAATCCAAAATCCAAAATTAATTTATGGGGTGAATCCAAAATCTGTCTTGGAAAGTTTTGGGGTTCGAGAATCTACACCCCAAACTTTCCGCAAAATCTAAAATCCAAAATTGATTGACCTAAAAACCGATTCCGAAGAATCTCAGAACGCCTAAAATACTACCTAAAGGACCACCAATTTGATTGATGGTGTCACCAGTTTTGGCTATACCAGAACGACTGACTAACAATACATCATTACTACGCAGAATCGGATTGGTTTTCTCGTTGATTCCCGCTTTCAAATCCACTTCTACCAAACGCTTGGTCACCGAACCATCGGGATTCAAACGAATCAAGTCGATTTTACCACTGCTGGCTCTAGCATCATTAAATCCACCTGCTGCAAGCAAAGCTTGGTTAAGAGAACTATTCGGTCTAATTTGTACTGCTCCCGGTCTTTTAACTTCCCCAACCACATTGACTTCTATTTGTGAAGGAGACAAAGTAGTTGTAGCCAACTGTGTAGCTTCTGCTGGGTTGATTTCAGTTGCGGTGGGGAATATGATGGTATCTCCATCTTGGACAACTACGTCTTGGTTAACATCACCGCTTGTTAACAATCGCCACAAATCCACATTGATGATTTGTTCAGTACCCGTTCTTGTCGGTCGTCTAATTATCACATTACGAACGTTGGCTTGGGGTGTAATTCCCCCAGCTTGTTGCAGCGCTCGCGTTATGGTCGGTTGACCGCTGATATTTGGCGTTCCATTCTGGTTTCCACCACCTTCTGTCGCTCCTGAAGTTACCAAATATGAACCCGGACGAATAACTTCACCAACTACCGCTACTGTACGGGGTCTAGTGGGGTCAGCCGCAAAGTTGGCTGCTGCTATATTACGCGCTGTTGCAACGTTAAAGTTTCTACTAGTTGGGACATAAACGGTGTCACCATCCCGTAAGGTAATATCTTGAAAACTTCTACCTGTTTTGATTAAGTCATCTAAATCAAGATTGACTGTTTGTTGTCTGCCATTACCCAATTGACGACGTAACTGCACTTGGGTGATATCAGCACTCAGAGTTACTCCCTGAGCAGTTGTTAAAGCTGCTAAAACCGTTGGGTATTGAATACCTGGGTCTTGACCCGCACCACCTTCCAATCTTAGAGTATAAGCCCCCGGACGGGTTACTTCCCCAGCCACAAATACGTTGATTGGACGGGGAGATAATAAATTCACCGAAATAATCGGTCTTCTCAGAAAACGCTCGTATCTTTTGGAAATTGCATCAGCGGCTTGTTCTGTAGTCAACCCGTCAATGGACACGCTACCAACTAAAGGTAGGTTAACGGCTCCACCAGGAGGAATTACGTAATCACCTGAATACTCTGGCACTTCAAACACATTGACTCTGATGCGATCGCCGCCACCCAATGCGTAATTTGAACGAATTCGAGCAGCTTGTTGTGCCGATACCGGATTAACTGGTTCCAAAGCAACGGTAACGGCAGTTAATAACATTACACCCAGCAATGGCTGGGCTAAAATTTTTAATAGACTTGTGTTAAGCATATATACCTGAGATTCAGATTTGTTAAGCACTGTCTTAACATTTTATTCTTGACTATACGTAAGTGTTCAAGTTCCATTAAACTTTTATTTTCTAAAATAACCGGAACTTGACTAAGAAAATTATTTATTAAGTTTAAATTTTTAATAAAGTTCATATAAAGCTGATTTTTCCCGAAGCTAAAAGAATTACTGATAAGTCATAATAAATACATTGTATTGATTCGATATTGACGCAGTGTCTTACATTATTTAAACAATATTCTGCAAAAAATCCAGTTTTCTCAATTCCCTTCTTAATTTCTTCATTAATATAAAATGATCAGATTAAATCAATACAATTTGCAATTACCTGCATCGGGTTAGCAAGCTGAACGCAATTATGACTTTGTTGTGCAATCATAGAGTTTAATATCTGGAAATAAAGTATACTTTTCTACATCTTTCCTTGAATTTTTTGCATAAACAACTCTTCTAAAGAAAGACGATAAGCGTTAATAGAAATCAGATATCCTCCCATCAAGCGAAGACTGGCAATAAAATCGTAAATTTCTCCTTGTAATTCACCTTGCCAACAACCATCAGATGAAGATCCAATATTCGGAATCCATTGTTGTAAAGTTTCCCAATTACCACCTTGACCTTTGACTCGATATGTGTTTTGCGTCCCTAATAATTGAGTGACATTACCAGAACAGATTAATTCACCTTTGTTGAGAATTGCAATACGATCGCAAATTAATTCCACTTCATTAAGAATATGACTGTTGAAAAAAATAGTTTTTCCTTGCTGCTTGAGGTTTAAAATAATTTCACGCATCTGATAACGTCCCATAGGATCTAAACCAGACATTGGTTCATCCAAAAAGATTAAATCTGGGTCATTAATTAAAGTTTGTGCCATTGCAACCCGCTGTAACATACCCTTAGAATAGCGACGCATTTGTTTTTTACGAGCATCAAATTTAGATAACCCAACCAAGTCTAGTAATTGAGGAATGCGTTGCCGTTGAATATTTGGGGGAATTTGAAATAAATTTGCACTCCCCACCAAAAATTCCCAACCAGTCAGGAAGTCGTATAGATAGGCATTTTCAGGTAAATAACCAATATATTGCTTAGTGTCGCGATCGCCAAGTGGTTTACCTAATAATAAACCTCTTCCGGAAGTAGGACGAATAATTCCGAGTAATAATTTGAGTAGAGTGGTTTTACCAGCACCATTTTGTCCAAGCAATCCAAAAGTTTCTCCCCGTTGAACTTGCAAAGAACAGCTTTTGAGAGATATAACTTTTTGATTCATCCAAAAACCAGTACGGTAAACTTTTCGTAATTCTGAGGTGAGAACTACTGGGGAATCTTGAGTTGTGTTAGGAGAAAACGCAGCTTCTTCAACAGACTTCATGAAAACACACAAAACAGTAAACTAATTACAAGATACCCAGTTGTGTGGTGAGAATAACAATTTTGGCATGGGAAAATCAGAATTATGACAAATTTTGTATTTTTTTGCATAAATAGTAATCCCAGAACGTATACAAACTGTAGAGAAGTAGCAATCTTAAAGTTTGATTAATTAAAATTTCGGTATTGCTGAAACTCAGAAATGCTCAAACTTCAGATTGTATGTAAATACATTGGGATAAATTAGGGATGCAATTATGCTGCAAATGACTGATGATTTATACGACTTACAAATTAATATAGATGCCAAATCGAAATTCTCTTATAATCATGCAAAAGAAGTTGCTGATTTTGCTTTTTTTCAAACTACAGGAAAATATTTAAGCGATATTGAAATTAAAGTATTTCAAGCTTCATGGTCAGATAAAACCTATGATGAAATAGCAATAAATTACGGTTATAGTGCTGAGTATATAAATAAAGATGTCGGGAACAAGTTGTGGCATAAACTTTCTCAAGCTTTGGGGGAGAAAGTCACAAAGAAGAATTTTAAAGCTGCCTTAAAAAGAGCATGGGAAAAACAAAATAACTTCTTATCTATTACTGAAAATTCCGAATTACAAGTTTCTCAAAAAATTCCCAATATACCTTTTCCTGAGAGTTTCGTAACACCAAATTCGGCTTTTTACATTGAACGGAATAATCTAGAAAAACTCTGTTATGAAACAATTATCAAACCCGGCTCTTTAATTCGGATTAAAGCACCGAAACTCATGGGTAAAACTTCTTTAATCAAAAGAATTATTACGGATGCTACTCGTGATAATTATCGAACTATTTATTTAGATTTAAGTAGTGTT
>JAAUSO010000328.1 GCA_012033205.1 Richelia sp. SL_2_1
CCTTTAACCTTTAACCTTTAACCTTTTAACCTTTAACCTTTAACCTTTAACCTTTAACCTTTAACCTTTAACCTTTAACCTTTCACCTTTAACCTTTAACCTGTTAAACGTTTTTCTTGCCAATCACCTTAAAGAATATTTTTTCCAACTCAACCCAAACAAACATTAAAGAACTAAAGCCCAAACAAATTCCCAACTCCGACAAACTGAGAATATGAGTGCCAAAGAAAGCTCTTAAAGGTGGAACATATATTAACATTAGTTGCAAAATTGTAGTTAAACCAACAGCCGCTAATAGATAGGGATTGGAAAAGGGATTTACTTGTATAGTTAGTTGATTGTTGGAACGAATCGCGATCGCGTGACCCATTTGAGCTATACATAAGGTAGTAAATACCATAGTTTTCCAACGTTCGGGATTGAGTCCATTACCATTACCAGTTACTCCCTGAGTATGGTAATAAGCCCACTCCATTAAAACAATACTAATGATTGCGAAGACAATTCCGATGCGAACCATGTAGTAACCTAAACCCCTGGCAAAAATACTTTCACGGGGGCTAAACGGTGGACGCTTCATTACGTCGGGTTCGGGAGGTTCTACAGCTAATGCTAAAGCTGGTAAACCATCTGTAACTAAATTCATCCACAGAATTTGTAAAGGTGTTAAAGGTACACCACCCATGGGTAACAAAATCGGTGAAGCCGCGATGGTAATCACTTCGCCAATGTTACTACCAAGAATATATTTAATAAAACGGCGAATATTTGTGTAAACGACTCTACCTTCCTTAGTAGCAGCAACAATTGTCGCAAAGTTGTCATCTAATAACACCATATCGCTGGCTTCCTTGCTGACATCTGTACCCGTAATTCCCATGGCTATTCCGATATCAGCTTGCTTGAGAGCCGGTGCATCATTAACACCATCCCCAGTCATGGCAACAAATTGGTTGCGACGCTGTAATGCTTGGACAATGCGTAATTTGTGTTCGGGGGAAACTCTTGCGTAGATACTTACATTTAGAACATTTTGCTCTAACTCAGCATCGCTCATCCGCTGCAATTCTTGTCCAGTAAGTACTTTATCGTCAGAGTTGGCAATACCTAAATCTGTGGCGATCGCTCTTGCTGTTAATTGATGGTCTCCGGTAATCATTACCGGACGAATTCCCGCTTCTCGACATTCTTTCACCGCTGCTCTAACTTCCGGACGTGGTGCGTCGAGCATTCCGACTAATCCTAACCATACCAGTTGTTGTTCGTACTGCTCCTCTGAATTTTCTGGAGGCTTTTCATTCAAAGGTTTATAAGCAAAACCCAATACCCGTAAACCTTCACCAGCCATGCGGTCGTTTTGGGCTAAAACTTTGTCTCGTTGTTCTTGAGTCAATTCAACCGCACTATTTCCTGTATAAATTTGGGTACAGCGTTGCAAAATCAATTCTGGGGAACCTTTGGTAAACATCAAATACTTTTCATCTGATGTCAGTAAGTTACTGATTGCAGGGTCCACATCACCAACAGTGGAAATACCAGTATTTACTTGTTCTATTCGACAAATTACACTCATCCGCTTGCGTTCAGAAGAAAAAGGAAACTCTCCAACACGGGGTAATTTGCTATTCCACTGGTCTTGTTCGATTCCCGCTTTTGCAGCTAATGTTACCAATGCTCCTTCCGTCGGGTCGCCGAGAATTATCCAATCTCCTTTTTCCTGCTGCAAAACTGCATCATTACAAACAGCGCAAGGAATCAATAAAGGTGGAATTTCCGAATAATCTTCAATCTCAACTCTTTTATCATCTAGCTTAAAATCACCATTGGGAGCGTAACCTTCCCCCGTCACTTTTAACAAATGCTGGCTAGTGTAAACTGACTGCACCACCATTTTATTTTGAGTTAAGGTACCAGTTTTATCAGAGCAGATAGTAGTTACTGAACCCAAAGTTTCCACCGCCGGTAACTTGCGAATCAAAGCATTGCGACGCACCATGCGCTGAGTTCCCAAAGCCAAAGTCACCGTAATTACCGCTGGTAAACCTTCCGGAACCACCGCCACCGCCATACTCAAAGAAACTTCCAATAACTCTTGTAAATTTCCCCCTTGCAGCAAACCGATGCCAATTACCACCGCCACTAAAGCTAAAGAACCGCCCACCAAAACGTTACCAAGTTGAGTCATCCGCTGCTGCAATGGTGTATCTTCTGTCTCTACCGATTGCAACATCTCCGCGATTTTACCTAACTCGGTTTTCATTCCGGTATGAGTCACCAAAACCTTGGCACGTCCTTGGACAACTTCCGTACCTTGGAAAACTAAATTAATTCTGTCACCCAAACTTGCATCTTCAGGTAACTTGATTTCTGTTCGTTTATTGACAGCTTCAGCTTCACCAGTCAGCGCCGATTCTCGAATTTGTAAATTGGATTGCTCTATCAAACGTCCGTCTGCTGCTACCTGCACACCAGCTTCCAGCAACATGATATCTCCGGGTACTACGTTTTTAGCTTCCACA
The DNA here is from genome assembly GCA_012033205.1 of Richelia sp. SL_2_1. Lineage (GTDB taxonomy): Bacteria > Cyanobacteriota > Cyanobacteriia > Cyanobacteriales > Nostocaceae > Rivularia. The sequence continues at coordinate 2,520 of JAAUSO010000328.1, forward strand.
TCCGCTAATTTACCGTTACGAATCACCCGCACATTAGGAGAAGAAAGCTTTTTGAGTGCCGCTAAAGCCTTTTCAGCACGACTTTCTTGGAGATAACCCAAAATACCATTGAGAATTACAATCGCCATAATTGCGATCGTATCTTTAAAAGGAACTTCACCTGGTTTTAAATCTCCTGCTTGCAAAGCCACTAAATCCAAAACCCCCGAAATAATAGCCACAGCAATCAGCATCAATAACATAATGTTCTTGAACTGATCGAGTAGAATTTCCCAGTTCCCGCGTCCGGCGGATTCTTCTAATTCGTTAGTACCATATTTTTGCAGCCGAGACTCTACATCTTCAGAAGTTAAACCAGTGTCCGCATTTACAGAAAGCAATTTTATTGCTTCATCGACTTCTAAACTATGCCAAACGGCTTCATGTTCGACCAGAGAATGAGCAGACATCTTGTAGTTGATAGTTAAAGGAAATGGTTACAAGAAACAATCATAACTAAACCATTGAGAAAATAACCATTCAATTTAGATTCTAACCTTTGATGATATGTAGGTATTTAAACCTTGATCAAAGAACAATTTTTATTGATATGCACGGTTTAACTCCCCGTTACCCAATTGAGTAGTTTAAATGCACAATAGCTTATAACCATAGTCGCAGCCACATCTTGATCGCAACTAAAATTACACTCTTGACCAGAAATGTATTCGCTCTGACAAATCTTTTTTCTTTTTGTCCCAGGATTTCTATATTTATAATTCTTTCTCATCAAAAATCTAAATATATCGAGCGTCATAACTTCCAAAAAATCTAAATACTACTACTTCTAAAAAGCTTGACGCTCAATTATTAAATTAAATTAAATTAAACTAAACTAAACTAAATCTTAACAGTAGGATTGGATATCCTCACCACACTGGTCTACTAAGTAACATAAAGCGCGAAAACGTAAACCGACAAACTGTTCGTAAAGCGGATTTATTTTACATAAAGGCGGGATATGAGCAAGTTTGTGTCCTCGCAATACAATATCTCGTTCAAACGGACAGTCTGCTGGAATTAATTTAGCGATAAAATGTGCTAATTTCCGATTTTGAATTTCTAGAGAATCTAGCCATTTACGTAAAGGTTGTAAAAAATCAAAATCGGGCTTCTTCGTTTGCTTTTGACTTTTAGATTGATTATTGAATACTGTAAAATTATTAATTATTTCTAACATAACTATTGTTAGTTTACCCTCAGATTGTTCCTAGTAATCCGACCAAAATAACACAAAAGCATTTAGATTTATTTTATTTGACAATGCTTTTGATATTGATTATTTAACTTGGCAATTTATTTAAAAACTGTTCTGTTTACTACAGAAACACAAAGCTAAAATAAAGTTCCCGATTTTTAACTTATTTTTAGTAGAAAATTAAAATTAATTTCATCTATTTAATGTACGCTGACTATTTCTCAGACAGTAGTACCTTTAGACAGAATTTTTCTAAAATAAGTCGGATTTTAGCTCTTACTAAAGCTAGATTACACTCCATTAAATCTGCTTTTCTACTACGATTTTAGTCTATTACTTATTTTGCTAAATGTCATGATTTTTACAAAAATTAATATCATTAATAATTTTTTAATAATTATAAATTTATCTTGTTATTTCTCCGTCCAAGAATGGGAGTTAGGAGTTAGGAGTTAGGAGTTAGGAGTGAGGAGTTAGGAGTTAGGAGTTAGGAGTTAGGAGTTAGGAGTG
>JAAUSO010000329.1 GCA_012033205.1 Richelia sp. SL_2_1
TAGTTAATGACTTATAAAATATTTGTTCTTTTTCAAAATAAATTAATATATTACTGGTATAGTTTAAATTGGTTTTGTAATCAATTTCTAATGAATTATGACTAAACAGTATGTCATCAGCATTAATATGTAAAGTATGAGAGCCTAATGCTAATAGAGTACCTTTGTTCATTGCATCATAGATGCCTAAATCAGGTTCGCTTATCCAATAATCAATTTGATCGTCATATTTTTGAAGTATTTCTATTGTTGAATCTGTAGAGCCACCATCTATTATTATATATTCCAAATTTTTATAAGATTGATTAATAATAGACTGAATTGCTTGTTCTATATACTTTTCTCCATTAAACACTACTGTAATTACAGAAATCAAACTTTTCTCATTGTTAGGATGCTTGAAAAGTCCTTTCTTTCTTAATCCACCTTCTGCTATTCTTTGTGGATGAGGTGGTAGAAACAACATTGTTCTCATCTTTTTAGCAGATTCAACAGATGGTTTCTCTGGGCTTAACATTCTTGTTGTTGCGTAGCTTGCGTAGCTATTTAAAGTAGATATGTTAATTAAATTTGATAAATTGAAGGGATGACATATAGGTAAACGCAAGTAAATATGTTGAATAGTACTCCAGTAACAACCAAGAATGTATCGAATAGGAACTTTCTCAAATTTGCTATCAAAGTCAATTTTGGTAGAATATTCACAAAGATAAATAATTATTTTGTGAAATTTTGATTTATCCAATCGCTTTTTATGTAGTAGCGTAGTTTCATTCCAGCCATGATCGAAAAGATTTTGTTTAAAAATTTCTGAACCCCAAGCATAACGAATATCGACATCATAAGCATCACCAGTTTCACATAAACATTTTAGAGATTTTATGCCACACCACCCTGACATATTTAGACTTTGATGTAATGTTACAGCCGTGACAGACGTAAATCTAGTTTTTAATCCTAATTCATTAAGTAATGATAGATATTTATTCATGATTCATTAGAGAAAATGTATTACATTTAGACTATACATTGAAAGATTTATTCGTTTTTTTATAAGTTTTATAATCATATTTACAGGAGGTGCAAAGAACACTAACATTAAATAAAATACTCCTTGTGAAGAGTGAGTTGATATAAACATAATCCCAATAATCATAAAAGAATGATATAAAATAATTTTATTAATATTATTCTTATTAGTTTATGAATATAATTTTTAACTACAAATAAATGTAATAAAAATAATATAATAGAATAAAATATTAAGGAGTACCAACCATTTTCAGCATAGAAACTACCAAACATAGTAGACCAAATTCGCGGGAATATCCCATATTCAGATTCTACTTGACCATGTAATATAACTCTGAGACTTTCATACATTGGTAAATCAAATAAATCACTAAATTCATTGTATATGGGAGTTAGAGTGAAAGAAGTAATTGGCGCAAAAGGTTCAACTGATTTAATAATGCCGCAAAGAGCATCATAAGTTGTGCCATAGTACAAATATATAATAGCTGCAATAGTTCTAAAAAACTGGCTTGATTGAGTGAAATTTGCTAAGGGATGAAAGTCAATAATTTCCATTTGCATATTCGTTATTATAAGTCTATCTAATTTATCTAATACAGTAATTGCTCTTAAAAGCTGAATCGAGAGCATTGTAGGTAAAATGAATAAAAATAATTTAACCATCCAATTAAATGTCTTTTGCAAAGTTAATCTTTTGACTTGAATTAAATTTAATACAGTAATAACAATACCGATAATAAAATACTGTCTGTTACTATAAGATAGAAAAATTAGACAACTTAATAGAAAAGGAAGATAATTACTTAAATTAAATCTAAAACGATCATGATTGTCGTAGTAAAAGCACCAATTAATTAAGTAAAGAGCGACTGCGGAAAAAACATAACTAGTAATCGTTAAAAATGGAGTGATTGCAATGCCAACTTCTCTTTGTTCGTTTAGGTTTAAAGAAAATGAAACACCTTTAAAAATATAAGTATCAATCGCGATTAAAATTGGTGATAAGTAAGCACTAATTTTGTATATATCTAAAGGATTAATTTGATGATTAGCGAGAATACTATTTCCCTTTTTCAATGAAATACCTATCAGAGCGAGACTAGATTTATTTACTCTTGTTTTATAGCCTAGAACTCCTCCTATTTGTATTAGATGAATTATCAATAAGATTATTGCTATATAGATGACATTATCAAGTTCTCTTTGTGGGTATGTGAATGGTAAAACTATAGATAAAACTAGAGGAAAATGCCATACCATATAAGTAATGAACATTGCGTTCAATATAAAAGGGTCACTTTTGACATATTTAAGAACAAAATATGCCAAAAATAACGATACTATTAAGATAATAATTCTTATCAAAATATCTTCCATATTTTTTACATCTTATAAAAAACTATATTTTAAGGCTAATTTTCAACAAAATCTTTGATATTCATTCGTGAAAAAATCTCAAGTCTACCTCCTTCTGTTGCATTAACTATACTTCTTCTTTCAATTTCATATATCTCTTTAGCCAAACTATAAGAAACTTCGCTTTCAAAGATATCTGGCAAATTCCACTTAACTCCTCCTGAGAAGTAATTTGGATCGAAATGATCGTTATCTTTTTCTTGGGAGACTACAACTAGGTTAGCTGCTCCCTTGGCAGTAAAGTTATGATCGCATCCGACTAATGCTACCTTATCAAAGCCCATATGAAAAGCTAATTGCATAGCTACAAAGGTTACTGTTCCACCTTGATTGACACTCATAGAGCAATCTTTAGCAAACTTTTTTTGACCAGAACTGTGTAAATACTGTACCTTTTTACGTGGTTTCACAAATTTAACTGCATAGCTATCCAAAAATAAAGGAATTTCTGTTTGATTATAAAATTCTGCATTTTGTTCAATTACAAATCGGTTCATTGAAACAATACACGAGGGACGAAAACTTGATTTATCAAATAGTAAATTTATCTTATTTAAGCCGAATGTAAATGTTTCGTTTAGTAAAGATAAATCTGTTTTCAGTAAACTTGGACCATTACAGATAATTACTGCTTTATTGCCTGAATACTTATTCTTCCAGTTATTTATCTTACGCCGATTTATCCATGACTGCGGTTGTAAATCCCACTTAAGTCGATTCCAAACTTCAAAAGCAGCATTACGATAAGGATTAATTGTAGGTTTTTGATGAAGGAGTGGATCGTCAGTTCTTAGCATAATTATGTATTCCAATAAAAGATAAAAAAGTCCCAACAGAGTAAATTAATATTACGACTAATGGCATAATCATAGTCATTCGCTCAAACTCCCAAAACTTCAAACCAAAAGCCCTGTAAGAATGCATCGCAGAATACCAACAATAGAACCCCAAATAACCAGCTAAAGTTCCGACAGGAAATGCATACACACCAATTTGATTAAACAAAGCAAGACTTACAGCAAGATAAATAACCCCAGAAACCCCATTAGCAACATGCCAAATTATATGATTTGTCGTGCTGTATAACTGGATATGCATAGCGCCATAACGTTCCGCAAAAATACTCAAACCCATCAAACCCCAAAGCACAGGACTAACAAACTCTGCATTACTACCAATCAACTTGAGTAACGGGGTTGCAAATATTCCCAAACCAATAAACCCTACTACATAACTCCAGTAGGCTAAAACCATACCTCGTTTCGCCACATTCACCTGCTGTTCTAAATTCCCTTCAGAACGAAGTTTTGCTAAAACAGGGAGCTTGCTGTAAAAAGGAGCTTGGGAAAACTGACTAACCATTGAATCAGTCTCAAAGCTAATAAATAGGAAGCGACTCCCGCAGATGTACCAACTTGGGCATACATAACCCCACTAAGCTGAACTAAACCATAGCTCATAAAAGCACCCAAACCGCTCCGCCAAGCGCTAGACCACACTGCTTCAAAAACTATTGGGTCAATCTTTTTGTCGGTAAATTGCTGAAAGCGCCCATTTTCAATAGTTGTACACAACCATCGGTTTCGTAGGATATTTAGCAACAACCAACCCTGATTAGCAATGACCAATCCCAATAAACCACCACCAAGCAGCAAAACTATAAAACTAGTTCCAATTGCAGCCAATGATGCCAAGGTTTCCCAGCGACGCAACAAAGCAATTTGGTTTACTCCCTGAAGATAGGAGTTATAAGTATTTCCCAAAAGAGTGAAAGCTGAAGCGAGTAAAATTACACCCCAAGCTATCCAA
>JAAUSO010000102.1 GCA_012033205.1 Richelia sp. SL_2_1
ACCTTTAACCTTTGACCTTTGACCTTTGACCTTTAACCTTTGACCTTTAACCTTTGACCTTTAACCTTTAACCTTTAAGCTTATCAATATGGGATTACGTAATCAAGCCGTAAAAGGCGGATTTATCATGGTTATTCGTCAAGCTTTGGGTATTTTACTCAGCTTGGCAAGCGTAATATTTATTACCAGAGTAATCGGTCCGGAACAATACGGTTTTTTTGGTGCTGCTTCGGGAATTGCAGTGTTTCTTTACCGTTTGGGGCCTTGGGGTTTGGATGTTTATCTAGTACGTAAAACTGAGAATCCAGAGCCAGAAGAATACAATCAGGCTTTCACTATTTTACTTGGTGTGAGCTTATTTTTAACATTAGCTATGGCTTTAGGACGAGATATTATTGCTGATTTTTTGAGAATTAAGCAAGTTTCATCACTTTCATTAGCTTTAGCTTTGACAATTCCTCCCACTCTTTTAAAAGTACCTGCTACAGTCAAATTGGAAAGAGACCTTAATTTTAAACGTGTTGCTTTCAACGAGTTAATTAGTCAAATTAGCTACTACATAATTGCCATACCGATGGCTTTTCAAGGATTTGGTGCTTGGTCTCCCGTTGTCGGTTTGTTAGTTCAACAATATGTCTTATTTATACTAACTCAATTAGGTGCAAATCTCAAATTAGGTTTGTGCTGGAACCCCAAATTAGTTAAACAATGGTGAGTTACGGCTTTACCTATTCCGCTTCTAATTGGGCTTGGGAATTACGAACATTGATAAATCCAGTAATAGTTGGACGCTTTGCTGGTGCAGAATCTGTTGCTTTTGTTGCTTTAGCTATACGTTTGGTAGAAATGCTTTCCTTTGTCCGATTTATTACTTGGCGTTTAGCAATGGCAGCTTTAGCAAAATTTAAAGATAATAAAGCTCGTTTGCTTCATAGTGTTGAAGAAGGAATGCATTTATTAGCTTTGACAGTGGGTTTACCAATGGCAGGTTTTTCTTTAGTAGGACCGATAGTTTTGAGTATTGTTTTTGGTAAAGATTGGAACCCAGTATTAGAAGTTTATCCATTTATTGCTGTGAGCTATATCGCTTATTCAATCTTTAATTTACATACTTCTGTTCTCTATTTACTAGGTAAAAATATGGCAGTTACCTGGTTTAATTTAATTCATGTGGCAATATTTGGAGTCACTGCATTATTATTGGTACCCCGTATGGGAATCATCGGATATGGATGGGCTGAAGTATGTACTTTATTCAGTTATATTGTTCTACATTTATATGTTTCTAAACAAGTTGGCAAACCAAATTATATTACTGCTTTTATCTGGTTTTCTCTTTCGGTAATTGTTCTACTTATCGGTACTATTGCAAGTCCATTACGTTACTTTTCAATATTTTTATTAATGCTTCCTTTAATATCAACAAAAGAAAGAAATAATTTATGGGGATATTATCAAATATTAAAGTCGTAAATTGGTAATTGGGAATTGGGAATGGGTAATTGGTAATTGTTTAATGTTGATTCTGAGAATTTGCTGAAGCTCGAATTGATTCGGCAATGAAAGCGACGATTGCCGATACAACTATTAAAATGACACTCAAAGCATTAATATCTGGTTTTACACCTGTTCTAATACGACTAAAAATTTCCATCGGTAAAGTATTAGAACCACTACCAGCAGTGAAACTAGCAATTAAAAAATCATCTAAACTCAAAACAAACGCTAATAAACAACCAGCAATAATTCCTGGCATTAATTGAGGTAATAATACTTGAATAAAAGCTTGTACAGGTGTCGCGCCTAAATCTAATGCAGCTTCTTCTAAATAAGGATTTAAATTAGTTAATCGAGAGGAAACAACCAGACCAATATATGCTAGACAAAATACCACATGAGCTGCAACAATAGTCCATATATTCAAGCGAATTGCAAACGCTGCGAGGAAAACTAAAGTCGCAACCGCGATCGCAATATCGGGAATAATCAATGGTAAATAGGAAATTCCTCGATATAAACTTTTCCCCCGAAAACGGTAACGCGCTAATCCCACAGCCATCAAGGTTCCCAGTACCGCAGAAATCCCAACAGCACTAAAAGCAACTATCAAACTGTTTTGTAAAGCTGATAAAATACGCTCATCACTAAATAGTTTTTCATACCATTCCCAAGTAAACCCTTCCCAAGCTCCACTGTATGGCGAGCGATTGAAACTATAAAAGGCGAGTACTGCAATCGGTAAATACATGAGAACATACATTAACAGTGAGAAAACTCCCTGCCATCCTATATGCAGCTTTTTCTTCGGTGGAGATATATTCACGCCAGTTTTGATTAATTGCTTGTTTGTCAGCACTTTCATAGCATTATTTCTATGAAAAGTCAACAATTATTTGTCGTATGCAAAGTATTATTTTCGCTGAAATCTTGTGCTTTTTGAGTAGTGAAAAAATTGTTATTTTCTAGTTCCCAACCTGAGTTTGGGAACTAGATTTTGCCGAATTTGATTCCTGAATATCGCAATATTCGGAAAACCAAAAATGACGTTAATACAAAATAGCAAAAAATATATAATCAACTATAGTCAACGCACAAATCATATAAAATCAGCGTTTCCAATAGCAACGCTTGCCATAAGTTCGATTAAATCTAAAATAACGACAAGCGCCATTTTAAACAAATTTAACAAGACTGTTCGTGAGTAGAGTTTTCCTTTTGTTGCTTATATTTTTGCACCTGTAGTAACAATAAATCGACTTCAGCTTGTAAATTAATCAATTTGGCTTGCTGATCAACCTGATAGCAAATATTAGCCGGACTTGACTTGGAATCCTGGGAATTGCGTTCTGAAATACTAGATACAGACATACTAATAATTAACTCCAAAACTCTACTCACACCATTAAAAATCTTATAATAGTGTACTTTAAACAATCATTAAATCTTTGTATAACTTGTATTAGCTATTGCAATATAAATAATTTTTTTTGCTTGCTAATACTGATGAAAAGGACATTGGGGGCAGGAATTTTGTTCCGAAGAAGAAATGTAATTAGGGAATGGGGAATAGGGAATAGGGAATGGGGAATGGGGAATGAGGGAATAGGGAATGGGGAATTGGGAATGGGGAATTGGGAATGGGGAATAGGGAATAGAGCGAAGACTTTGTAGAGGCGCAAGCGGCTTCATGAAAAAACTAGGAAATCTCAAAAAACCCACCGTGGGAGGGTATTAGAGGATAGGATATCTTTTATAAAGATACGCCGTCAAATTGCGAGATTAAGAAATAAAACGGAGAGGGAGGGATTCGAACCCTCGTTACCCTTTCGGGTAAACAGCATTTCCAGTGCTGCGCCTTCAACCACTCGGCCACCTCTCCAGATGCCACAAGAAAACATTCTACATTGAAATCAAATAAACTGCAAATATTGAGAGAATAATTCTATAATTTGTCATTCAAAACCTTTAATCTTGAAAATGTCTTCTACATATAAAGTCACAGTTCGCGATCGCGCTAAAGGTATTACCCACACTTTGTCCGTTCCTGATAACCGTTACATTCTGCAAAGTTTTGAAAGTCTCGGTGTAGAATTACCGTTTTCTTGTCGTAATGGTGCTTGTACTACTTGCGCTGTCAGAATTATTTCCGGAGAAATTTCTCAGCCGGAAGCTGTAGGATTATCCCCTAATTTGCAAAGAAAAGGCTATGCGCTGTTGTGCGTTAGTTATGCTTGTTCCGACTTGGAGGTAGAAACCCAAGACGAAGACGAAGTTTACGAACTTCAATTCGGGCGTTATTTTGCCAAAGGTAGAGTTCGTGCTGGTTTACCCCTCGATGAAGATTGAGGAGATGGGGGGATAGTGGACAGTTGACAGTTGACAGTTGACAGTTGACAGTTGACAAGGGGATGGGGAGAAATTTAATAATTCAAAACAACCAATAACCATCAACTAACTCCGGTGGTCTTAACTCAATAACAGACGTAGCAGTGCTACGTCTCTACAATGATTCCGGTGGTGCTAATCTAAAATCTAAAATCTAAAATTTTGCTAATGGGTAAAACAATTATTTTCTTGTGTTGCTTGTTGCTGTTGCTGGGGTGTCAAGGGAAAAAAAGTGAATTACAAGAAGCTACTGTACCGATTCAGGTAGTGCGAGTGGTGAGTGGACAAACTTTACAGGTGATGGGTTTACGGGAACAACCTTCTTTAATTTCTGAAGTGCGTTTGACGGGTATTAGCGCTCCTTCCACACGTCAGCGTCCTTGGGGAGAAGCTTCAAGAGGGCGTTTGATGGAGTTGATTGACAGTAAGTCTTCACCCGTGAGACTAGAGTTTGACGTGGAAGCGAAAGATAAATTCGGGAGAACTTTAGCTTATGTATGGAAAGATAAAACCTTAATAAACGAACTACTTGTAAAAGAAGGTCATGCATTATTTGAAGCGCGATCGCCAAATCACAAATACGATTCACGTTTGGAACGCGCCCAACATTGGTCTAGACTAATGGGGGAAGGAATTTGGAATCCCAAAGACCCAATGCGTCTTTCTCCTGCGGAGTTTAGTCGCGTTTATCGGTAAATTGGTAATGGGTAATTATTAACTCCTAACTCCGGTGGTACTAACTCCTAACTTTATAATCCAAAATTATTTATGAGTTTACAAATTTTTCTAGATATTGCCACAGAGGCGGCGCTGGCTGCTGGTGCGGTTTTAAAAGGTTATTTGGGTAAAGTGGAATCGGAAACTATCGAAAAACGTCCTGGTGATTTGGTGACTGTTGCGGATAAAGCTGCGGAAGCTGTGGTTTTGGAAACTTTACGTCGTCATTTTCCCGAACACGCTATCCTTGCTGAAGAATCTGGGAAGTTAGGTAATCAAAATCAAGAGTATCTTTGGGCGATCGACCCTTTGGATGGTACGACTAATTTTGCTCACCAATATCCGTTTTTTGCTGTTTCTATTGGGCTACTAATTAACGGTGTTCCACAAGTTGGTGCAATTTACGACCCTTTTCACTCGGAATTATACCGAGCCGCTCAAGGTTTGGGAGCAAGCTGTAACCGCCGTCCGATAAGTATTTCTCAAACTTCTGAGTTGAGTAAAAGTTTATTAGTAACAGGTTTTGCTTATGACCGTCGTGAAACTAGTGATAATAACTATGCAGAATTTTGTCATCTAACTCATTTAACTCAAGGAGTCAGACGTAGCGGTTCAGCTGCACTGGATTTAGCTCATGTTGCTTGTGGACGTTTGGATGGATATTGGGAAAGGGGTTTGTCACCGTGGGATATTACTGCTGGAGTGATTATTTTGCGAGAAGCTGGGGGTAAAGTAACGGCTTATGATGGTAGTGATTTCAAGATGGAATCGGGACGAATTCTTGCTACTAACGGTCATATTCATCAAAGTTTGAGTGAGGAATTGGGGAGAGCGCGTGAAGTTTGGAAGGTGGAGAAGAAAGGTTAGAAGTTTATTTATATTAGCGAGTAAGATGTATGCCCTCCGGGCAGGCTACGCCAACGCACTACTAATTAAGTAGGTGAGTGGAAAAATTTATAACTATGTCACATGTTGAAGCAATCAAATGTAAGATGTCATTGCGAGTGGAGCGTAGCGTAACGTGGCAATCCCAGTTAATGCGATACTGGCATATTTTACTGGTAGGGTGCTGTGACGCGTTAATAAATTTTGTACGTGGTTACAATACTTGTAGCGTAATATCAAATCCGTTGGCATCGGAATTATATTTTTTTGAACGCAGAGGAGCGCAGAGGGAAACGCAAAGGAGCGCAGAGTTTTTTCCGATCATATTTTTATCATTCCGATATAAGCGGAAAAGATATAAGCCCTACATAACCTCAATTTCTGAACAATAATTTTAACGCTCCGCTTACAAAGGGTACAAAATAAAAGAGCAAAGGGTAAAAGGGCTAGAGTATGAAGAACTACTAAAAAGTCCTCTCGACAACGTACACCACACGAAAACCAAAAACGTTGAGAACATCTTTGTCACGCTCATTGCTGTTGAAGAGAGACGCGGAACGGCAGTAATATGGATTATTAAACCAAGAACCACCGCGCAGCACACGATAAGGATTATCATTATTAATCCATGCACTCCCATCTTTGGGCGCTCCTTGATAATTCTCATGCCAGGTATCTTGGCACCATTCCCACACATTTCCGTGCATATCGTATAGCCCAAAACCGTTGGGTGGAAATTCTCCTACTGGGGTAGTTTGTTGCCTATATTCTCCTGCTGGTTCCGAAGCATAGGTGTTGTTGGCACGATAATTAGCTAATTCACTAGTAATCGTTTCGCCAAAGTGAAAGGGTGTAGTTGTACCAGCACGACAAGCATATTCCCATTCAGCTTCACTAGGTAAACGATAGGTACGCCCTGTCTTTTCACTCAACTTTTTGCAAAATTCCACTGCATCATTCCAGGAAACTGTTTCCACTGGATGTTTATCTCCCTTGAAATTAGATGGATTTTTACCCATCACTTGCTGATACTGTTCTTGGGTGACTTCAAACTTACCCATGAAAAACTCAAGCACGTTTACTGTATGCTGTGGACTTTCAGAGTCTTGCCGCTGCTTTTCCCCCGATGGAGAACCCATTTTAAATGAACCACCAGGAATCGATACCATTTCTAGAGTTACACCATTACCCAAGTCTTCGGTAAAATATTCAGCTTCACCTTGCTCTCGCTTTACTTCTTGACCATTAGAATTTACCATAACCACCTCAAAGGGAAAAACCTTTAATTTAATTTCTTGGCTCGATGGAGTTTCAATAGGTGTAACTCCTCTTGATGAAGTAGCGGTTTCACGAGTTGGAATAATGGGTTTTTGAGTTTGAATTTGGTTTCCCTGTGTCTTTTTTGCAATTCTTTCAATGGCTTCCCAAGCATCTTCATCAACACCTGGTAATGCTAAAACTCTTTTCCAAAGTTGCTTCGCTAATTCAAAGTCACCTTTGTTTTCAGCTTGAGATGCTCGATATTTTAATGGTTCGGCATCTTTGAGATTAGCTACTTTCTCCAACAAAATATAATACATTTTGTAGGGCGGTTCTGCTTTCAGGTAGGGATTTTGTAAGGACTTACGGTAACGAGCATTGAGTCTGGGGACGTGGTAACGCAAATGTTGCTCTAAACGCTCCACCGTAGCGCAATTTGCTTCTCCCTGAATCCGCAAACCTTCTAATAAAGTATGAGTAAACGAGCCATGTTGTAACTCATCAATTTCCCAAGACTTTTGGTTAGCAGCGCAAGAATAAAAAGTAACTACTCCTTTAAATTCTTGTTGTCCAATTCCCAAACCACTGCGGCTGTCTTCATCTCGACAAGCATCGATAAACAACACTACATTATCGGCACCGCTGCGACGCAATCGCTGGGTTACATAATCTACAGAAATAGCCGTTTTATCAACAGCTTGGGGATTAGTATCCAAGAACATCAAATAATCTTGGTCTGCATATCTTCTACCATGTCCGGCAAAGAAAAACCATAGATTATCTTCTGGCTTCAGCAAACGGCTTTCAAACTGTACGTCTAAAAATCGTTGAAAGCGTGCATAAGTTGGTTGAGTCGGTATTGGTTGATTCGCGGGAATCGGTGGAGAATCTTCTGTAAACAGGAAAACTTTGTCAAACTTAGCTTCCTGCTCAAACCAAGCCGCCATTACCTCAGCATCTCGCTGAGCATATTTGAGCGGTTGCAAGTTGTCGTAATAATTTATGCCGATCGCGATCGCCCAATTTTTGCCCATCTGATATGCCGATTATTTCCGCTTGAATTTAAACGTCATCGCTCCTTTACCTCCAGCTTTTCCACCACCAATTCCGAGTAAGCTAATTTGTCCTTCCCCATTAATTTCTACCGACAACTCGACTTCATCAAGCTGCATTTTGGAATTAGCCTTTTCGGCTTCGTCGAGAGTTTCGCTCATTGCTTGCAGAAACTTGCTCATTTCTCCCTTGAGTTTACTTACCTCAACTTTGCGTTTGGTAATAACAACTTCGCCTTGTCTTTTAGTTACTACTATTTCCTCAGTAGTTTCCGTACCTAGTACTCCCCCCACATCACCACTTCCCCTGGAACCGTCATAAGTCGATGTTTCAGTAGTGGTTGTTGATTCTGATGCTTCTTCGGTAATAATCCAGATTGCTTCTGGGGTAGAAATTTCTGATGACATAGAATTTTTATTTATACTATTTTGGATTTAACTGGCTTTTTTATTGAAGTTTCTAATTCTGCTGGAACCATGTAGATGTTGAGTTGTTCCAAAAACTAGGAAAAAACCCTGATGACAATTTTAAGTTTAACCATAAAACGTATTTTTTTGCTTTAATGCTACCATCTACATCCCAAATATTACGTATTATTGTTGTAAAAATATCAATAGGACTAAAATACGAGCCGTCAAAACTAATGAAATGAACTACTAGTACTCCACCACATTAATTATGAATGGTTAGTTTTTCCCAAAATTGTCTAGAGACGTTATGTATAACGTCTCTACAGCACATCGATAGACGAACAAACCCCTCATAACTTATGTGGTGGACTACTAGGATAAAACACTACAAAATTAATTTTGACGGGTTTGTAGTGAGGATTTTAATCCTCGGTATAAGAGTTAAAACTCTGACTACGAACTTTTAAATCAACCACGCCGAAGAAATCTCACTACAGCATCTTCCCGCTCAACATCTCTTGCAGTGTAACTAACTCTATCAATCCGTCGTCCTTTACCTTGATTAGATTGAGGTTTATCGTACAAACTAATCGCCCCACCGCGATTGGATAACATCACTGGGCTTAAAGGCTGTATCCTCAGAGCTTCTCCAGGTTGTATAATTCGCTGTTGTTCCTTCAAAATCGAATTTAGCTGTAATGGCTCATGTGTGGTATCTGATAATGTCCAGCCTTCTAAATTAACTGGCTCCGAAGAAAGATTTATTACAGAAACCCATTCCGACTCTCGTTCATCACCTGATGGATTCACCATGGCAGCTGCAATAAAAACGGGAACCTCATCATCCGCAATGGAATCTCTGGGTTCACCTGCGGCAATCATTTCAGTAGGTTGATCAACTTCAATCCGTTCGGGGAATTGCCTAATATTAAGTTCCTCTTGCTTTTGGGGATTTTCATTGAATAGCAAGGGATTTTTCTCGTAAATTTCGTCGTCGAATTCTAAACCCGTTAATCTTTCAATTTCAGTAATTGTTACCTGATAAGTTTGAAAATTAAACAATTTATTACCTTCTTTGTCCCTTAAAGCTTCTTCATCCTGAAACATCAGAAAAGCACGGACATCAAGTTCATTACTTTCTTTATTTACAAAACAAACAACTTTAAAGAAAGCTGAAGGAATAAGCGCCGATTCTCTTCCTGGTGGGGTAATAGTGCGAGGAAAATCGCCATAAACTGGTCCAGTGAAAACAGTAATTTTTCCATTACTATCTAAATCCAGATCAAACACCCAATTTTCTAAAGCTAGCCATTCGTCTTGATTAAAGTTTTCATGCTGTAGCGATGCATTGGAATAATAAAAGGTCTCATCTGAAGCCCGCTTGGCTTCCCGTTCGGTTTGTCCCCAACCTATACTACGTCGTCTGGCTAAATGTCCTCTATCCCAAGGATTATTTCGATAATAGTCGTTATCAAGTTGAAAATCGGCACCTATACGGGTATCAATGTTCCAATCCCGTTTCCTTGGTACATCTTTGATCAGATTTTGGTCGATATTGAAGCAAGCAATAATGGCTGAACGTCGAACGCGATGGGTGATGATGGAGTAGTTGATATAACTAGCAAAAATATCATCTTGTAATAGAGAACTGCGGAGGACATCACCTACTAAAGATGGAGCAAAAGCGGGTACGGGAAGGTTAATTCCATTCCCTAGAAAGTCGGGATTATAGCCTGCCATAATTGTTGAGTAAACTTGAGTAATATTTCACTCCATAGTATGAGCTATACTGATTAGCTTTTCAACTAAATAGGTTAAGAATGTCGGTTATTTCTAAATCTAAAGTCCATAAAAATTAACCAAATTCACTATTGTTGTTTAGTATAAATAGTCGCAGAGCAATTTCAGTAAATCAGTAATTATTCATAAACTCAACATCTTTTATTTGCGGAACATCGTTATATTCCCTGAAATTTGGGAAATTTTATGATGGATAATAGTTCAAAAACTGAAAATCAAGTTATTTTCTGACTCTTATCCAATAAATGATCCTGAGAATTAACTTATAAATTAAGGGCAATCCACTACTGACAAATACCCAGGGAGGGGCAGTAAACTAGTAAGATTAATTCTCGTTTTTTGTATAAAATAAGGCTATGTCTTTTCAAATAGAACGCGGTTTATTTAAATATGATTTGGTAGATCATCACGCAGTTTTGTGCGTTCGATTGGATGCGGATGTGGCTGAAATCCGTAAACGCTATCTGCAAATTGCCCGTAGCTTACATCCCGATAGCTGTAGTGCGGCTAACGACAAGGAAAAGCAGTTAGCCAGTCAGTTGCTTTCAAAACTGGTAAATCCAGCTTACGAACATCTGTATCACGATAAAAGTCGTGCAGAATATAATGCTGTTTTAACGCAAATGGCGAAGCATCTGGCAAAAGAATTTAGTTGTGCGGACTTAACTACTGATAACGCCAAACAGCTAGCAAATACGCCTAATTTTGAAAGTGCTTATCGCAGTGTGGTATCCCAAATAGCTAAAGTTCAATATAATTCTTTAATACAGGTTTTAGACGCGATCGCGCAAATTAGTGAATTGAATTTGGTTTATTTAATGCGGAGTGCAGATAAACCATCTAGTACTATATCGTCAACAAATACGGCTTCTCAAGCGAAGTCAAATCCTGGTAATGGAACACCATCACAGCCACCACAACCCAAGGAAGATCCAGTTTTTACTGGGTATATGCGTCGCGCTCAAGAATTGATTATCAAGAATCAATTGTCAAAAGCTAGGGTAGAGTTGCAAGATGCTTTGAAGTTGCAGCCAAATAATAGTCAGTGTCACAGCTTGATTGGAACCATCTATTTGAAGCAAAATCAAATTAAGATGGCAAAAATTCATTTTGACCGTGCTTTACAATTAGATCCTAAAGACAAACTGCATTGGAAGCAAAAACTAAAATTGACAAGGCTTTAGGGAAGACACCTGTAACCAGCACTACTAAAAAAAATCCGGTAAGTGCTGCTGCGGGTAAATCTCCAAAACCTGATAGTGGCGGTTTATTTGGTGGTTTATTTGGTGGAAAGAAAAAATGATGGTGTATCAACCTCCTGCTGGGGCTAGGGATTTATTACCGATAGATGTAGTTCAAAAGCGCTGGATTGAAGACAGATTAGAACAAGTGTTTCATGGTTGGGGTTATCACAGAATTATTACCTCAACTTTAGAACGTATGGACACATTAATGGCCGGAGGTGCAATTGAACGTTCAACGGTAATTCAATTACAGAATATTCAAGAAGATGAATTGGGATTGCGTCCGGAATTAACGGCTTCTATCGCTCGTACTGCTGTGACGCGGATGGCTGATGTTCATTATCCCCAGCGCTTGTATTATAATGCCAATGTTTTTGGACGCACCCCCGAATTTAAACACAATCGTCAGCAGGAGTTTTATCAAGCAGGAGTTGAATTATTAGGTGGTGGTGGTTTAGTTGCAGATGCAGAAGTTTTGCTGTTAGTAGCTGCTTGTTTACAAGCACTTAACTTACAAAATTGGCATTTAATTGTCGGGGAAGCCGGTATTACCCAGTCTTTACTCAAAGCTTTTCCTACTAATTTAAAAAATCAAATCCGCAGCGCGATCGCAAATCTTGATCGAGTAGCCATAGATACCTTACCTCTAAGTGCAGAACTTCGCGATCGCGCCAAAATTATCTTGGATTTACGCGGTAAAAGTGCTGATGTTTTAAAAAAAATTAATACTTTAAATCTCGACTCCGAGCAACAACAAGCAGTAGACAACCTTTCTGCTTTAGTAGAGTTAATCGAATCTCAGGGAAACTGTTCCTTAATTCTCGATCTGAGTTTAATTAAAACCTTTGATTACTACACAGGTATTATATTTGAAGTAGTTAGCAATATAGATAACCAAACGCGGGTTATAGGCAGTGGCGGACGTTACGATCAACTTTTAGGGTTATATCATCCCCAAGGTAAAAACATTCCCGGTACAGGCTTCGCTTTATTTATTGAAGATTTATACCACGTGTTATTAAATTCTGGGCAATTACCGCAAACAACACCAGCCAGTAACTGGTTAGTAGTAGCGGAAAATAATAGTGCGATCGCAGCGCTTTCGCTTATGCTGAGAAACTCCGTTCTTCCACCCATTTAGTCAGAGTTGAAATGGAATTAGGAGGATATGACGTTTCTTCTGTTCAAGAATACGCACGTAATAAAGGAATCGCTCAAATTGCTTGGATTAAAGCCGACGGTTCAAAAATCATTGAATCAGTAAATGGGAATGGGTAATTGGTAATTGGTAATTGGTAATTGGTAATTGAAATCCGTGAAATCCTTTGAAATCCGTGATTAGAATGGGTAATTGAAATCCGTGAAATCCGTGAAATCCTTTGAAATCCGTGATTAGAATGGGTAATGGGTAATAGTCATTGAAGAGTGATTACTGTTAACTGAAAAGAGAGGGGAAAATGGCACACACAATTATTACCGATGTTTGTGAAGGAGTTGCGGATTGCGTAGAGGCTTGTCCAGTTGCTTGCATTCATCCGGGGCCGGGTAAAAATCTCAAAGGAACTGATTGGTTTTGGATTGACTTTGCTACCTGTATTGACTGTGGTATTTGCATCCAAGTTTGTCCTGTAGAAGGAGCCATCGTTCCAGAAGAACAGCCGGAATTGCAAAAAACACCGCAATCATTAATGTAACTTGAGGAAAAGAAGTCGGGTTTTGATCAAGATTGTCTGAGATTACAGATATTTATCCGAAAAACCCGACTTCTGTCATAAAAAATAATTATCCCCTCCACAGAAGCCTTGCGGAGGGGATTTAGATTTACTTATATATTGATTCGACAACAACAAGTAATTTTGCTTGTTTAGTCATCCTTGGGGTATATCTTGCGGTGGAATTTTATCTGGTGATGTTTCTGCCGGGGGAGCAAGTTCGGCATCAGGGGCGATTTCTTCGATAGGAGGTATAGTTTTGTCTTGTGCCTCGGTAGGCTCAGCAGCCGCTTCTACAAGTTCTGGGGGTGGAGGTTCTGGTGGGGTAAGCTCTGGAATAGTTTCGCTTGTAGCTACATTTTCAGTATTATCCACAATAACAACAGATGCATTACTTACTGGAGTTTTTGTTTCAGTACCTTGATCAATCGCGTCAACTAAAGATTTGCCTATTGTTGCAGCATTCGTTTCCTCAGTTGTGGAAGTTGTAGATTGGGTTTGAGAAACTTGTTGTTTTTTTCCAGGTAAAATATTGCTTACAGTCCGAACCAATCCGGAGAAACGTTCTTGCAGTGAAATATTAGTTTTGAGTGCTTCAACACTGGGTACGGGGGTTTGCTCGATTGCGGGAGTAACTTGACGGCGCAAGGAAAAAGTTTGCAGCCCAAACCAAATTAATAAAGCAACCGCAGCCAATTGACCTAAGAAAAACCAACCACCGATACGCGGTGCAAACACCCATAATACAAGGGCGTAAAATAATCCGACACCACTCCAGATAAAATCATTTTTGCGGTGAACTTCAGGAAAAAAGAAAGCCGTCAGGTAGATTGCTAAACTACCAAAACCGACTATTAATGCCAGAATATGTATCAGCATTTATGCTTGCTCCTATAAGTCTTACGACAACAGGTCAAAGGTCAAAGGTTAAAGGTTAAAGGTTACTGTCAACTGTCAACTGTTAACTGTCTCCATTACCTATGTTAAATATTTCAATTTAGCGAATTTTGCAAGTAAAATGTTGATTGATATACAAATTAAAAATAATTATGTGTATCGATAATGCATTTTTACTCTTTAAATAAACTCTTAATGTCTTCTTTAGGAGTAAACCGAAATTATCGGACTACCCTAAGAGATAAAAGAAAGGATTTGCAAGAGTTAGCCAGAAAAAATTTATGACACTACAAAGCTTTGGTGTGATTGGATTAGCTGTTATGGGAGAAAACATCGCTCTGAACGTAGAGCGTAACGGCTTCCCAATCGCAGTTTATAACCGCTCGCGTGAAAAAACTGATGCGTTTATGAAGGAACGCGCCCAAGGTAGAAATGTAAAAGCTGGGTATACCTTAGAAGAGTTTGTGGGTTTATTGGAACGTCCCCGCAAAATCTTGGTGATGGTGAAAGCTGGTAAGCCAGTTGATGCGGTAATTGAGCAACTCAAACCATTGTTGGATGAAGGTGACATCATTATCGATGGTGGTAACTCCCTGTACGAAGATACCGAACGACGCACCCGCGAACTAGAACCCCAAGGTTTTCGCTTCATTGGTATGGGTGTTAGTGGTGGTGAAGAAGGAGCGCTCAATGGACCTTCTTTGATGCCTGGAGGCACGGAAAGCTCTTATCAGTATCTATCCCCCATTTTCACAAAAATCGCGGCGCAGGTTGACGATGGTCCTTGTGTTGCCTATTGCGGTCCTGGTGGTGCCGGACATTATGTCAAAATGGTTCACAATGGTATTGAGTATGGCGATATGCAGTTAATTGCAGAAGCCTACGATTTATTGAAAAATGCCGCTGGTTTAGACCACAATCAGTTACATGAAGTTTTTGCCCAGTGGAATACCACTGAGGAATTAAATTCATTCTTAATTGAAATCACTGCCGATATTTTCCCCTACATTGACGAAGAAACTGGTTTACCTTTGGTAGATTTAATTGTTGATGCTGCCGGACAAAAAGGCACCGGACGCTGGACGGCAGTAGATGCACTGAATTTAGGTGTGCCAATTCCTACGATTGTTGCAGCAGTAAACGCCCGGATTATGTCATCCTACAAGCAAGAACGGGTGGCAGCATCCAAGGAAATTGCAGGTCCTAGCGGTAAGTATGAAGGCGACACCAAGAAGTTTATCAACATGGTGCGCGATGCTCTTTACTGTTCCAAAATCTGCTCTTATGCCCAAGGTATGGCACTGTTGTACAAAGCTTCCCAAGAATTTAACTACAATTTAAATCTTGGTGAAATGGCACGGATTTGGAAAGGTGGCTGTATCATTCGGGCTGGATTTTTGAACAAAATCAAGAAGGCGTTTGACCAAAATCCTTCACTGCCTAACTTATTGTTAGCTCCTGAATTCAAGCAGACTATTCTTGATCGACAAGATGCTTGGCGCGAAGTTATCATTACCGCAGCTAAATTAGGAATCGCTGTTCCCGCATTCAGCGCTTCTTTGGATTACTTTGATAGCTACCGACGGGAAAAATTACCTCAAAACCTCACTCAAGCACAGCGCGACTATTTCGGAGCGCATACCTATGAGCGTACTGATAAGGAAGGAACTTTCCACACTGCTTGGGTTCCCATTGATGAAGCTACTGTTAGCAATAAATAAGAAGTCAAAATGGACTAATTGTCAATAGTAATTATGTACCGATAAATAAGATTTTTATGGCTCTGAGTTTCAGAGCCTTTTTTTTTGGATTAGAAATTGGGGTATGGGGCAAAATTAATCACTACCGTGGTACTAACTACTAACTACGTTGTAAATTTAAGATTACATAGTTATCCACGTATAATTGACTTTTATGAGTGCTGCATTAAAAAATCAACAGGGTGTGATTGGAGTTGCTGTAATTGGGACGGGATTCGGTCAAAAGGTTCATATCCCCGGATTGCAAGCACATTCCCGCACTCAAGTGGTTGCAGTTTACAA
This sequence comes from Richelia sp. SL_2_1, assembly GCA_012033205.1. Lineage (GTDB taxonomy): Bacteria > Cyanobacteriota > Cyanobacteriia > Cyanobacteriales > Nostocaceae > Rivularia. Next base: position 15,906 of record JAAUSO010000102.1, read on the forward strand.
TCGAGATTTGGATAAAGCTTCACATATTGCTCAATCTCATAATATTCCCCACGCTGGCGATCGCCTTACAGATATTCTGCAATTACCCGAAGTCCAAGCAGTCACAATCTCAACACCACCATTTCTACATTACGAAATGGCAAAACAAGTAATAAATGCCGGAAAACATTTATTGTTAGAAAAACCAGTTAGTTTAAATGCTACGGAAGCTAAGGAACTTTATTATTTAGCACAAGAAAAAGGTGTAGTTGCCACTGTAGATTTTGAATTTCGCTTTGTACCGGGATGGCTATTGTTTTGTGAACTACTAAGTCAAGGATATGTCGGTAACAAGCGTTTAATCACAATTAACTGGTTCGGTTCTTCTCGTGCTAATCCAGAACGTGCTTGGAACTGGTATTCTCAAAAAGATCAAGGTGGCGGTGCTTTGGGTTCTTTGGGTTCCCACAGCTTTGATTATATTCACTGGTTATTCGGGGAAGTACGTCGAATTAATGCTCATTTTACAACGGCAATTCCTCAAAGACTGGATGTGACAACCGGGGAGTTAAAATCGGTAGATACAGATGATACCTGTATGCTGATGTTGGAGTTAGCTGATGGAACTCCTTGTCAAATTTCTATTAGTGCGGTAATTTATGCACCACGTACTCATGTAATCGAAGTTTACGGGGATGAAGGAACTTTAATCTTAGCCAGTGAAAATCAAAAAGATTACATACATGGATTTCGGGTTTGGGGTGCTAAAGCAGGTAAACCAATTGCAGAAATCGAAATTCCTAATAGATTGACATTTCCGAAGAATTATGCTGATGGACGTATTTCTGGATTTTTGCGAGTAGTAGACCAATGGGTTGAAGCAATCATCAGCGGAGAATCCATCACACCATCATTACGGGAAGGAGTTTATTCTCAATTGTTAATGGATAAATCTCATCAATCTAATGAAACATCTAATTGGGTAAATGTACCACCTTTAGATGAATTTCTTTGAGTGTCCACAACCGCCGGGGAATCGAATTCCCCGACTGATAGTGTAAGTTGTCTGAAGACGACTACATAAAGCGGTTGCGAGTATGAGGAGTAACAACTGAGTTCACTGTTCATTGCTCGCTGTTTGCTAGCGACGGTAAAATTCAATCATATTTAGTCCAATTTTTACATCATAATTACCGAAAAAATCATGACCTAAAAGTCCGATTTCAGCCTTGGGAGCTATTGCTACTTGAATATTATTAACCGATTGTCCACCGACACCAATTGATTGCACCTGACCTGTATTTAACTTAATAATTGAACCATCGGCAATCCTAGCTTGAAGAGTACCCGAAGGCTTGATTTGTAAAGCATTTGCCATTGATTGAGTAATTAAAGTCCCACTAGCACCCGTATCAACAATCATTTCAAAGGTTTTTTTACCGTTGAATGTCACATCTATGACAGGAGTTTTACCGCTACGACGTTTAATAGGAACTCGAAAAACTCCCGTATCTACAGGTTTGACGGGTGTAATACCGCAAAGGCTTCCTAAATCAAGAATTTTACCATCTGCGGTAGTCATAAAACAAGCTCCAGGGTCTTGAGCTTTTGCGGTATTATTGAAAACTAAAATTATAATAGTGGGAATGATTGTAATTTTGGTAATCCACTGACTGAAAAAAGGTTTCATATATTATTTTCCTAATTTTCTTTGACTTACTTATGATTAGGGTACCCACCCAAAAATAAAAATTTAGCCAGTGTGATGTAAAAGTATATTGAAGCCAGAATATTTGGGTATAGTACAAGCAGTCTTGAAAAAAAATTCCATATTTGATGTTTACTATTTTTTGATTTGCTTAAAATTAATTAAGAGTGTTGCTAAATTATTACTTAATCGAAACTTAAATATATATTAATCAGATGAGCAATCCACATAAGATATATACACCAGGTTGGTCTTTAGAAAAAAGAGACCCTAAATTTATTGAATTATTTATGCCGATTTGGGAGTGGTTTTACCGCTACTATTTTCGGGTTGAAACTGATGGTTGGGAAAATATTCCTTTAGATGACAAAGTATTGATTGTTGGTTCTCATAATGGGGGAATGGCAACTCCCGATATGGTAATGATGATGTATGATTGGTTCCGTCGTTTTGGAACTGAACGTTTAGCATATGGTTTGATGCATCCTTATGCTTGGGAAGTCAGTCCCGCTCTGGGTGATTTAGGTCAAAAAGTCGGTGCGATCGTCGCTCATCCAAAAACCGCAAATGCGGCTTTTAATAAGGGTGCCAGCGTTTTAGTTTATCCTGGAGGACAATATGATCTGTTTCGTCCTTACAACCAGCGTTACAACATTAATTTTGCTGGTAATAAAGGTTTTATCAAGTTAGCTTTAAGACAAGAAGTTCCGATTATTCCCGCGATTTCAGTAGGCGCACATGAAACTTTAATTGTATTAGGTGATTTTTACGAATTAATGAAACAATTGAATAATTTTGGTTTACCTTGGTTATATCAATTAGACCCTGGAGTATTTCCCATATATTTAGGTTTACCTTGGGGTTTAGCAATCGGACCTTTACCAAATATACCGTTTCCCGTACAAATTCATACTCGTATTTGTCAACCAATTGTGTTTGAAAAATATGGTAAAGATGCTGCAAAAAATCGCGATTATGTAGATGCTTGTTACAATTTAGTTTGTACAAAAATGCAGCAGGAATTGGATATGTTGGCAAGGGAGGTTAATAATTAAAGGAGGTTATTTTATCCCCCAGAATTAATGAGACGTTGCATTGCAACGTCTCTACATAATTTATTTGTCAGGATTAAAACAATGTCCAATTGATTTCACGGAATTAATTTATGCATTAATTTGAAAGACTTGAGAAATATGTTCTAATAATTCTTTCTCTTCCGCAGAAAAATCCGCATCTGCGATTGCTAAATCATTACATAATTGCAAAACTTGAGTTTTGACTGCTTTATTTTCTAGACGATTATTAATATCTTCAAGAAAAGTATTCATTTTCTCTTTATCTTGCAAAGCTGTTCTAATTTTGGGTGTAACTTTAGCAAAATAGAATTCTAAAGATAAAGGTGATTCCCATTTGATATTGCTTACATATTCTTGAATTAATTCATCTTCTGCAAGCTTGAGATTTTTATCGCTATACATCGTCATCATCATTAATTCGATGATTGCTTCCCGTTCATTTTGAGTTACATCTTGTTTAGCGATTTCACTTAAAGTTAAGCTTAATTTTTCGCGCATAATTTTTCTATGTAATATAAATATACCGTCACTATCATAAGTAAGTTTACAGCATAATTAAAGTGATTCAGAAAACATTAGGGTTGAAGTTTAACGATATATTTCTATTAACGAGCGGACAAATCAACACTCGCTTCTAAAGATAAAATATAAACACTATTTTCGTTAATTTTTACCTGTCGTGATTTTGTTGGGGAATTTAAACCTGTAACTAATCCTAAAGTTTTTCCCAGCATCGAACCTCGTTCGGAATGCTGTGGATTAGTTCCACCAGCAAAGCCAAATGCACTTTCGCCAATTTTTCCCCACACAGAGCCATTTTCTTCGGCTTTTTCATGACCTGTTTTATGAGTAATGTTAGCACCGGGAATTGTTGGACTTGATGCTTGAATAGGCACAACTTGACCGTTGACGACTAATGACTGAGCAACAATTTTTGCTCCTTTATCCGTAGGTTTAAGGATAATAGATACGGGACTATTTTCTGGTACTAGAACGTTACCTTGACTATCTGTAATTGGTTTATTTAGAAAAACTGTGAGGGGAAACTCTTGTTTTTCGCTTACGTCAATAGTCATCGATGATGGGAAAGAAATGATAATTGCGGTATTTTTGGCAAGGGTAATATTATTCCTATTATTAGTGGACTGTACCGCATTCGGAATAGTTAGAGCTGCAACTGGTAGGGAGACGGAAGTTAAGAAGGTAATGCAGGTAGCAATGCTAAATAATATTGGTGATTTCATGATAATTTTTCTGGTTTGTTTTAATCTATTAATCTATAGATTTGTTGCTGGGGTTTTATGCACTGTTAAGTTAACTTTTTCCAGAGTTAAACTGCGTATAGATAGTGTAGACCCCCAGAAGTCGGGTAATTTCGACGAAACGCGACTTCTCTCCCGGTAGTAGAGGTGAATAGATGTGGGTAAGCTGGTAGTTTTGAAGTTTGGAAAAGGTAGCTTTGTAGAGGGTTTTCCGGTAATTTTTCAAATTGGGGAGGAAAATGCTCCACCTACAACTGAAGTTATTGGGGAACTTCCTGCCAATCAAGATTTACCCGAAAGTTATCAGCGATGGCAAGATATTTACCGTAATATGAATTGGTTGGGGAGACCTATTGGTATTCCCAAAGGACGCAAAAAAAGCTCTACTGATGAAGAATGTTATCAAGCTGCACGAGAACTCGATAAACAACTTAATAATTGGTTAAAATCAATTTCTTTTATTCCTATTCGTGAGAAATGGTTAGAAAAGTTATTACCATCGGACGATTTACAAGTATTGATTCAAACTCAAGATAATCAACTGCAAAAATTACCTTGGCATTTATGGGATATATTAGAGCGTTATCCCCAGGTCGAAATTGCTTTGAGTCCTCCAAATTATGACCGGATAATTCGGGATTCAAAACCTACAAATAATATGAAAATTCTGGCAATTTTGGGTAATAGTACAGGAATTGATATTGCAGCAGATAAACAATTGTTGACTCAATTACCGAATGCAGATATTAATTTTATGGTGGAACCACTGCTCCCTGAGTTAACAGAACAATTGTGGGAACAAAATTGGCAGATATTGTTTTTTGCTGGTCATAGTTCGAGTCAAGAAAATGGTGAAACTGGACGGATATATATTAATCAACATGATAGTTTAACGATTAGTCAGTTGAAATATGCTTTAAAAAAAGCTGTAGATAATGGTTTAAAGTTAGCGATTTTTAATTCCTGTGATGGTTTGGGATTAACGAAAGAATTCGCAGATTTACAAATTCCCTATTTGATTGTGATGCGGGAAATTGTCCCCGATAAAGTTGCTCAAGAGTTTTTAAAGTCATTTTTGAAAGCATTTGTCAATGGCGATCGCCTTTACAAAGCTTTACGAGAAGCGAGGGAACGTTTACAAGGTTTGGAAGATAAGTTTCCTTGTGCAAGTTGGCTACCAACGATATATCAGCATCAAGCAGAGGTACCTTTTACTTGGCAAAGTGCAATTCCGATTAAGACTAAGAGAAATAATCTCAATAAAAAGGGATTAATCACGATTGCATCTAGTTTGTTAGTAACTAGTTTGGTTGTGGGAATGCGATTTTTGGGGTTATTACAAGCACCGGAATTACAAGTATTTGATTTGATGATGAAATTGCGACCAAGTGAAGGAATTGATGAGAGATTGTTATTAATCACAATAGATGATACCGATATTGAAGTACAAAGACAAAGAGGGGAAGAACTCAAAGGTGTTTCGCTTTCTGATAAATCTTTGGAACGTTTATTAGGAATTTTGCAAACATATAAACCGAGTGTTATTGGTTTGGATATTTATCGAGATTTTAATACTAATCCTCAATTTAAAGAATTAATTAATCAATTAAAAAATACAGATAATTTAATAGGTATTTGTAAAGTTAGTAGTACAAAAGTAGACCCTTTTGGTGTACGTCCACCCCAAGAAATTCCTTTAGAAAGATTGGGATTCAGTGATTTTGTAGATGATGAGGATAACGTTTTACGAAGACAATTATTATCTATGAATCCAGAGCCAAATGCTTATTGTCAAGCTGGATATTCTTTGAATTTACAGTTAGCTTCTCGGTATTTATTACAGGTTCATAATATTAAAACTGATTTAACTAGTGATGGTAAAAATTGGCAAATTGGTAATATAGTTTTCCAGAAATTAAATTCTCGTGGCGGTGGTTATCAAGGTATTGATGCTAATAGCGAGCAAATTCTACTTAATTATCGTGCGGGTAATGATATTGCTCAAAAAATCACATTAAAACAACTATTTGATGCTGCGGAAAATAATCCTACTGCTTTAGAAAAATTTATTAAAAATAAGATTGTATTAATTGGTATTACGAGAAGTGGTGCTGAAGATAAATGGCAAACTCCCTATGGAAGACTTTTAAAAGACCAAATGGTAGGGGTTGAAGTGCAAGCTCATATGGTTAGTCAAATATTAAGTGTAGTGTTAGATAAACGTCCATTATTAAGGGTATTATCTCCTGGGAATGATATTCTGTGGATTTGGGTTTGGTCTGGGGTTGGAGGGGGTTTAACGTGGGTGTTATGTTATGGTCAGTTGTCAATTAAGCAGTTAGTTTCTTTAGTAGTGGCTTCGGTTTCGATTAGTTTTGGGATGATTTATGGTGCTTGTTTTTATCTTTTGATTCAAGGTGTTTGGATAGCTTTTGTACCTGCGGTTATGGGTTTGTTGGGAACAGTTTGTGTGGGTGTTTTCGTCATTCGATTTTAGATTTTATATTTTGGATTTTGGATTGATTGTTGAAGCTGAGGGTTAGAAGTCGGGTTTTTACAAAGATTCTGTGTGAGTACAGATATTTATCCTAAAAACCCGACTTCTGTGAATTCTCTATTCCCTACTCCCTACTCCCTATTCCCTTTTATTTATTTGTGAGGAGTTAATTTATGAAGTTAATTTGGCTATCGGTAAAGTTGAGTTTGGTGTTGGGATTTTGTTCGACAATTTTGATTGGTAATCAAGGTTTTGCTCAAAATAAACAGGTTAAGTTTCAACTACCAGCACCACCACCAGGAAAACCTGTAGGTGGACGTCCTCGTGGAGGTGGAAAAAAAGAAGACCTAGACCTCCTCGTGGAGGTGGAAGAAGAGGTCTAGCATTTAAATTACCAGCACCACCACCAGGAAAACCTGTTGGTGGACGTACTCGTGGAGGTGGAAGAAGAGGTCCTTGTCCGGAAGTTCAAACAAATTTGACTGCTTTAATTCCTTTTACTCAAAAGACTTTAAATTTGGGACAAACAACATATGTAAAGGAAAATGTTTGGGGATTAACTAATAGTTTGCGTCCGACATTTTATTTCTATGTTCCTTTTAGTAATGAGTATTCTTTTCCAACAGAATTTCTGCTTCAAGATGAAGAATCAAAGCAGTTAGTTTATCAATCTGTTGTTAAATTACCGAGTAAACCGGGGATTATTAGTGTTAGTTTACCGGAAAGTGTAAAGCCGTTGAAGGAAAATCGAAATTATCGCTTGTTTTTTAATATTTATTGCGAAATTCAAAAACCGATTCCTTCATTGAGGGTAGAAGGTGTTGTTCGACGGGTAGAATTGAATGATGAATTAACCGAAAAAATCAATGCAGCAACACCCAGAGAACGGGTAGAATTGTATGCAGGGGAAGGTATTTGGTTTGACTCTCTTGATAATTTGGCAAATTTACGCAAACAACAACCTAAGAATCAAGAATTGCTAGAAAATTGGACAAGTTTGCTCGAAAGTACAGGATTCAAGGATATTACTGAGCAACCCTTAGTGGAATAGTTAAGTTTTTTAAAAAGTTAACATAATTTCAGCCTTCTGTACGTATATTACTACGGAGGGTTTTATATTGTTTCGTAATATTTATTACATATACCCATTTGGGTGAGAAGTCGGGTTTTTAGAATAATTATCTGTTATCAAAGAGAAGGTTTATTGTAAGGTGAGAAGTCGGGTTTTTAGAATAATTATCTGTTATCAAGGAGAAGTTTCATAAAAACCCGACTTCTGTCTTTATCATCGAATTCAAATAAACTAATCAACAAATAATCCAATAATCAGCAGAAATTATGAAACTCAAATTTAGTATATTTATTCTTTCGATTTTCACATCTATATTCATCGTACCAAAAGCACAAGCACAAATTACACCGACACCTAATGATGCTAATACAATCGTCAATCAAACTGGCAATACTTTTACGATTACCGGGGGAACTCAAGTTGATAAAAACTTATTTCACAGCTTGCAAAAATTTGGATTGAATGAAAACCAAATTGCTGATTTTGTCACCAATCCTGGTACTCAAAATGTGTTAGGAAGAATTACTGGGGGAGATGCTTCGGTAATCAATGGATTAATCAAAATAACGGGTAGCGATGCGAATTTATATTTAATGAATCCAGCCGGAATTATCTTCGGTTCCGGTGCAAAATTGGATGTTCCCGGTTCTTTTACTGCGACAACTGCCAACGGAATTGGCTTTGGTGATAATAAATGGTTTAATGGGTTTGGTGATAATAATGGCTCTTCCGTACTTAGCGTGCTAAATTGGCTGAAAACTAATCTTGAAACCTTTGCTGGTATTTTCTTACAGCCATTATTAACTTCAAAACACCTTTTCAAGCTGAAATTTAGATTGTAAGTGCC
>JAAUSO010000330.1 GCA_012033205.1 Richelia sp. SL_2_1
CTGCGGAATTCGGAAAGTTTGCATATTCCCCAAGTAATTGTGATGCGCGAACCTGTTCCCGATTTTGTGGCTCAGGAGTTTTTTAAAGTATTTTTTAGAAGCATTTACAAATGGTAGCTCTTTGTGTATTGCTGTTGGATATGCACGCAGACAATTAGCGATGCTGGAAGATGATTTTCCCTGTGCTAGTTGGTTGCCTGTAATTGTCCAAAATCAGTTGGAAATGCCGCCAACATGGCAAAGTTTGGGTGTGACTCGCAGTCCCTATCGGGGTTTGATGGCGTTTCGGGAAGAAGATGCTGATAATTTCTTTGGACGAGAGGCGTTTATTGAGCAGTTACTAATTGACGTTAATCGCAAACCTTTGGTAGCCGTAATTGGTGCTTCTGGTAGTGGGAAATCTTCGGTGGTGTTTGCTGGATTAATTCCTCAATTGCGATCGCGTGGTAATTGGCGAATTATTTCCTTTCGTCCGGGGAAAAATCCCTTTGAATCTTTGGCTGTGGCTTTGATGGGGGATGGGGAAATCGGAGAACATAGCCGTTATCGAGAATTGGAGTTGGAAGTTGAGTTAAAGCAGGATATATCTGCATTGGTAAATATAATTGCAGAGATATCTGAGGATGGTTGTCGTGTTTTGCTGGTAGTTGACCAGTTTGAGGAGATTTACACCCTTTGCCCAAATGTGGAGGAGCGGCAAACTTTTATCGATGGGTTGTTGAATGTTTGCAGAGATGAACGGTTTTCTGCCACGGTGGTGATGACATTACGGGCGGATTTTTTGGGGAAAGCGATGTCCTATCAACCACTAGGTAAAGCTTTGCAGGATTTTCCCCCCTCTTTACTCGTACCAATGAGTCGCGCAGAATTAGAAAGTGCAATTATTAAACCTGCGGCAAGGTTTTCTGTGGAGTTACAAGAGGGTTTGGTTAATAAGTTAATTGATGATGTGGGTGCGGGGGAGGGTAGTTTACCGTTACAGCAGTTTGCTTTGACGCAATTGTGGGGGAAACAACGTCCGGGATTGTTGACTAATCAGGCTTATACGGAAATTGGTGGGGTGATGAAGGCTGTTGCAAATCATGCGGATGTTGTTTATGCTGGGTTGAGTGAGACGCAGCAAAAACGAGCGCAACGGGTGTTTATTCAGTTGGTGCAACCGGGGGAAGGTACGGAGGATACGCGGAGGTTGGCAACTCGTGATGAGGTGGGGGATTATTGGGATTTGGTGACGTTGTTGGCTAATGAGCGTTTGTTGGTGACGAATCGGAGTGAGTTGGTTGAGGATACGGTGGAGGTTGTGCATGAGGCTTTGATTCGCAATTGGGGACGGTTGCGGGGGTGGATGGATGATAATCGGGAGTTTCGTGTTTGGCAAGAACGGTTGAAGGTGGCTTTACAGCAATGGGTGGAGAGTAATAAAGATGATGGGGGTTTGTTGCGGGGTGCGACTTTGGCTGTGGCTGAGGATTGGTTGCAGAAGCGGGGGGAGGAAGTTAGTAAACCGCAGCGATGGTTTATTGAGAAGGGTGTGGAGTTGCGGGAGCGGGAGAAGAAGCAGAAGGAGAGGTTGCGATGGAGTGTTATTACTGGGTTGGTTTGTGGTTTGTTGGTTATTTCGGGATTTGCTGCGCTGAGTGAGATTCGTCGGACTGATGCGGAAATTGGTAGATTTAGTATTAAGCTGCTACGCACTTAATTTGTATAAAACTAGCGAGCAAGATGCTCGCACTACAAAACCTCTACGTTTTTGGATTATATAACTTAGCTGCACATCAGCTTACCGCAGAAAAATATTTTGAACGAAATGACCATGAAGCGGCGTTAACAGAAGTTATTAAAGCTGGAAAACTACTAAAAAATATTTGGAAACCTTGGATAACGTCAGAAAACCGAATGCTGGCTGTATCCACATTGCAGCAGGTGGTAGATGAGTTTCCAATTAAAACTCTTAAAGGTCATGGTCATACAGACATCATTACTACAGACATCATTACTAAGGAAGTCCGCTTTAGTCCTGATGGTAAAATCCTTGTTTCTGCATCCGATAATGATACGGTGCTTTGGGATATTAACACAGGTAAAGAAATCAAAACCCTTCGAGGGCATACATCAGAGGTTCGTAGCGTCAGCTTTAGCCCGGATGGCAGAACCCTTGCTTTCGGAACATTTGATGGTATAACACTGTGGGATACGACAACTGATAAGAAAATTAAAACTCTTACGGGTCATCCTGTGGTTAATGATGTCAAATTTAGTCCCGATGGTAAAACCATTGCTTCTGCATCACATTACCCATCGGTGAAAATTTGGGATACCGTCAATTATAGAGAAATTAGAACCCTTGAACATGTACACCGTGTTAACCAAGTCAGTTATAGTCCAGATGGTAAAATTCTTGCTTCCGCATCAGATGACCATAAGGTTACGCTTTGGGATACTTCCAATGGCAGAAAACTTAAAACCTTTGGAGAAGAAGATCAGGTTGGGCGCGTAAGCTTTAGTCCAGATGGCAAAATACTTGCTTCCGCATCAGATGAAGGTACAATGAAACTGTGGAATGTGAATACTGGTAAAGAAATCACAACTCTCAAAATTCCTCTCCAGAATTTCACCGATAAAGTTTTTGGTGTCAGTTTTAGTCCAGATAGCAAAACTATTGCTTATGTATCTTGGGATAATACAGTAAAGCTTTGGGATGTAAATACTGGTAGAGAAATCAAAATCCTCAAAGATCATGCGGGTATGATTTTGGATGTCAAATTTAGTACTGATGGCAAAACTCTAGCTTCCGTATTTGATGATAACACAGTTATTTTGTCAAGTTTTGATTTAGATGATTTGCTGGTGCGGGGGTGCGGGTTGATACAAAACTACCTGCAAAATAACCGCGATGTCAGCGCATTATGTGACGACATCAAGCGTTGATTTGTTATTACTAGTCTTGTGAATATTGATTGAATCAAAAAGTGCTATCGCTTTACTATACGAGTTGAATCAGAAGTGCGATCGCTTTTATAGTATGGCTTGATTGAGAAGTGCGATCGCATTTACAGTAAGGGTTAAATCAGGAGTGCGATCGCGTTTACGAAAATGCTTGAATAAAACGTGCAATTGTTGAGGTTTTTTGAGGTGCGTTAGCGAAGCTCAACGAAGTTATCGCATTACGACGCGGGTTAGATTGAAAGTGCGATCGCCGAAATAGCTATAATGATAACAGAATAATTACATTATCCTTTCTATCAACTATGGAAATCACAAAAATATCCAAAGAAGGACAAGTAATAATTCCCGAACAATTGCGAAAATCTCATGGTTGGGAAGTGGGACAGGAACTAATCGCAATTGATATGGGTGACGGAATTCTTCTAAAACCTAAAAAACCCTTTTTAGAAACTAAATTGGCTGATGTTGCTGGTTGTTTAAAATATCAAGGTACAGCAAAAACCATTGAAGAAATGGATGATGCCATTCGTCAGGGTATAGAGGAATCATCGCATGGTGGCAGTTGATACTAATATAATCGTGCGTTTTTTAACTCAAGATGATGAATTACAATTTCAAAAAAGTCTAAAAATTTTTCAAACACAGAATGTTTTTATCCCTGACACTGTAATTTTGGAAACTGAATGGGTACTTAGATTTGCTTATAAATTTAAGCCTGTGGAAATTTGTGAGGCTTTGAAAAAACTTTTTGGCTTACCGAATGTTCACCTTAATAACGCAAATATTGTTGCTCAATCACTGCAATGGCACGAAGCAGGTTTAGATTTTGCAGATGCTTTTCACCTTGCCAATAGTCAAAATTATACACAATTTTATACTTTTGATGAGAAGTTTATCAAAAAAGCGAAGGGTTTAACTGACTGTAAAGTACAGCAACCATAACTTTGTATTTTATCTATATAGCGATCGCTTTACTATACGGGTTGAATCAGAAGCGCGATCGCGTCATCTATTTGTAAAATAAAGATACTAAGAAGCAACTTTTTCTAAAAAACTGGTGAACACATCACTATCCATTAAACCATTTTCGTCTAATATTTTACGCACAGCTACTAAATGCATAGTTCTTACATTTGCTTGTTGCTCATAGCCAGGTAAAACAACTAATGTACCTAGTGGAGAATATTCATAGACTTTATGCGAGCCAGTTGTTGGTATTTCCACAAAACCGATACTCAATAGCAATTGTTCGAGTTCTGCAAACTTAATATCTCTAG
>JAAUSO010000012.1 GCA_012033205.1 Richelia sp. SL_2_1
GATTTGATGGGGGATAACGTTTTGCGGGCATCGAATAAATGCGGGATGTTCTCAAGGACATGAAAATTTAAACCCAATCATTTTCTATATCTTTGATAACTTGTTTCTGCATCTTTATTAATCAGCCAATTGGGATAAATTAAAATCGCATTTTTCTACGTTTAAATATTGTTAAATAAAAAATAATTATTACGTCGATCAGATATTATATTTATGTGTAAATACATTAGTTAGGCTGGTATCTGTATCAAATCATTAATAAGTCATTCATACTTAACGTAAACCTACATAAGTCGTTAGTTAAATAAATACTGATTATTTACGTGTACTACATAGCTTAGTTTCTATGTCTAGTGATATAGAAACCGCGTTAGAACGCCATTTATAACTATACGAAGCTGCTGTTAATATTTATGCGGACACTATCTCTACTTCAATCAAAAATCCCAATATTCTTCCTCCCATTCCAAATCCCATCTCTCTTCATTAAATACTTTGGTTGCCTGATTAATCTTCAGATCGTGTGCTGCTTTAACGCACTTTCTTGACTGCCATCCAATATTTGGATATCTTCCATATAAGTATCTAACTGCATTTTTACAATCATTAATAACTGGAATATTCAATTTTAAATAGTTCCTCAAATGTATTCCTAAGTAAATTGCTTCCATCTCATAATTCTGAAAATTATATTCTTCAAATTCAGGTGTAGAAATTATTAAGACTCTTACCCAACGCTGATTTTTATAAATTGCTTTAGCTACTACTACATTGACTTCTTGAGGTGTCCAATCATAGTTTTCAATAAACTTTTCTAAACTTTTGTCGTCAAATTGATTAATATCTATACCAAGTTCGGCAAATAAATCGCTAATATCTGCTCCTTCCCAATATAATGAATACCATTCTCTAATTTCTTCAGGGCTGAAGAATTCACAAGCTTTCTCGAATGAAATTTTCTCCCAACCAGCATCACATACGATTTCGTTCCCGGTTTTGGTAATAGTAAATAACTTTTCATCTTCAAGATTCCACGGAAATTTACCTTTTTTTGAACGCTTCTTTTTTCCCATTGTCCTTGATATCAAAAGCTCACATTTAGTAGTAAAAAATTATCTAAAGTTGTATGAAACATCCTTTCCTATAAACCTCTTATAAGCCTCTGCACGGCTCATAGAAAAGCTTACATCTTTAGATACTAAAATAGTGGGATGGGGTAGCATCGTTGAAACTAATGAGTAAAAAGTATGTAATTTATTTAGAAAACTGTTTTAACTTTATCTATATTCATACACAAATTTTCGTAAGCGGTAAAAATTGCTATTCTTGAACAAGTATTTCTTCAATTTTCGCTAAAAGTTTTTCTAAACGATTCCACTTTTTCTGGTCTTCCCAAACTCGTGTCTGTTTGACTTGGCGAATTGTGTTCTCAATACGCTCTTTTCGTTCATCAGGTTCTTTAAATGGAAGTTTATCCTTCAACCGTGACTGAATTTCAGTTAAAGAAAGATTTTCAGAAATTGCTGTTTCAAGTAATTCTTTTCGTGCATCTTCACCTTTTAAGCGAGCAATAACTTTCGCTTTAGTGTATGCAATTTTTCCCTGACGTAGCACCCTTAAGACATCTTCAGGGAGATTCAATAGTGGTAAGCGGTTTTTAACGAAAGATTCCCAAGTCATTAATCCCAAACTAGCAAAAATTTCCTCTACCATCTGTGATTCTGGATTAGGCATAACGTTATGCCTAGATTCATCTTCTTTTTCTGCGGCGTTCTTCATTTTATACAACAAAGAAGTAATATTTGCAACATCAGTTGACAAACGAAGTGCCAAAAGTTGCAGAATGCCTTCCGTTTCTTCTACCGGATTCAAATCTTCACGACAGAGATTTTCAATTAGAGAAAGCTGCATTGCTTCTTCATCACTGAGTTCCCGAATAACAACTGGTATTTCAGCTTTTTGAGCTTCAATAGCCGCCCGATAGCGTCGTTCACCAGCTACCAATTCATACTTTTCGTCCGAGCGCGGACGTACTAACAGAGGTTGCAGTATTCCGTGCTGACGTACCGATTCCACCAATTCCAGCATTGCTTGTGGGTCGAAATAACGCCTTGGCTGCTCGTTAGGTAAGCGAATTAATTCTATAGAAATTATCTTCGCGGCAGCTTCCGTTTCTGTTTCTGCTTGGGAATCCCCGAACAGAATATCCAAAGACTTCATTTGCTGATAAGGGCGATCGCGCCTATTTTTACTACTCATATAATTTTCTCCAAACGAGAAGCAATTTTTTTCAAAATAGGCACGGCAGGGTGTTTGCGGTTTAGCACAGCCAATGGTACATGGTCTTCTGATGCATCCGCAAAGGCAGTAGAACGAGGAATTGGCGGGTAAATAACACCTACTTGTTGTAACTGCTCTTTTATCGCTTGTAAAGTACGAGCGTCTTGAACGTTACGACCATCGTACATTGTGGGAATAAACCCAGCTATTTGTAATTTTTTATTGGGTCGCGATCGCACTCTTGCAACCGTATTCAACAATAACTCAGTTCCACAAAATGCTTTATATTGAGTTTGGATTGGAACAAGTACGTGAGTTGATGCTACCAAGCTGATATAGCTTAAAAGCCCTAAACTAGGAGGACAGTCGATCAAAATAAAATCATATTGGTCGAGTATCGGCTCTAAAGCTTCTTTAAGCCGCATATCTCGCAAATCTGCTACTACAAGTTCTAATTCAGCAGCACTAAGGTTGATGTTAGCTGGAGCTAAATCGATGCCGTGAATATTTTCGTGAATGGGTAGTGGTGAAGAATGTAAAATCGAGTCATAAACTGTTTTCGTCAGTGAGGTAGGGTCTAAACCCATAAAAACAGTCAACGAACTTTGAGGGTCCATGTCTACTACAAGTACCTTTCGGTTACGCTCTTGTATATGATAAGCGAGATTCATAGCTAAACTTGACTTTCCTACGCCGCCTGATTGGTTAAATAGTGTAATTACGCAAGTCAATTTTTTACCCCAAAAATAATTTTTTTAAATCTTGTAGCACAGTATTTCTAAGAAAGCGCTAATAAATATTTTTGTGCCGGTTGTGAACGAAACTATTCGTGAAAACACAACACATAACTCTGAGGAAACCCTATTAATAGGCGGTTTTTCGCTATCTTAGACCCAACATTGATTGTTTTATTACGATCTGGTTAACGGAAAATACTTTTTGAAGGTGGGATTATTGTACCATTAACGTTACTTTATCTATCAATTCGCTAACCCAAGCTAAAGGCAATATTGATAACAAACTACCAATAATTTTGATTTGGGTATTTATCGACGTTCCTGATAAAATCCATAACCAATAATCTTTATCTAGACATCGCTGCCATGAAAACAGTTCTGACAATATTTCAAAGGGATTATTTTGAGCTACTACAGGCATTAGGTTTGAACCAACCGATCGAGCTTCCGCTTCCAAACTATCTTCGAGGAGGGAATTTTTACAAGTTGTATTAAAAGGGTTTAATAGGCTTTGTAAAAGTTTGTCTAATGCTTCTCTATAATCTTTCGATATTAAGCCCACAGAGCAACCTACTTTTTGAGCTATTGCGGTATTGATGCCTCGCAATTGTGTTACACCTTCTTCAATCAACTGCTTGGCAGCCGAAGCAATTTTAAACCAAGTCTGCTCCCAACGAGAACCCGCTTCAATAGTAATATCGCAAGCTTTAACTATATAGACTGGTATCTTAAGGGGATAGTCACCTACAAAGTAAAAAGTAAGTTTTTGTTCCAGCCTTAAGTGCGATAGCGAAGCGCTGCTGCAAGCAGATCGCAAACGTCCCAAAGCCTGGTAAATTTCTGAAGAAGTAGACCAGTCTACAAAAGCCTGGAATTTTGGGTCATTAGAAACTGTAGGCTCAAAGTAAGGTATAACATCATTTTCTTCTTCCACTGGTTCTTTTATTTCAATGGGTATTTTTACTTTAGTTTTCCAGATTCGATGCTACGTCCCGTTAAGGTAATATACAATATTTCCAAATATCCTAGATTACAAAAGGGAATGCCTATGGAAGCTAAGGCATCTACTCTACAGAAATCGTTGCTACCACGCGAATCAATAAACCAAGCCCCATCTGCTGATTCTTTATGACATTTCCAATCAATAAATTTTATAGATGAATGCCTTTGTTGTAACTCTTGTTTTAATGCTGCTACTCGGGTTTGGGAAAGTGTGCTGCGTTCCTTTCCTAGATGTCCCAAACCAATAATTTGAACTATTTCTAGATTTTGAGTAGAAGGAACTTCTTGCTCAACCGTTAAAATTTCCCATTCCTCAATATTTATCCACCAAGATAAATACTCAGTCGTAGCTGTTGCATCTAAATAAACGTTCCAAGCAGAAGATGTAGCAACTTCGCTGTGGCGCTCGTTACGAGTGTAGATAAATAGTTTACCTTTTCAATGCGTAATGCTCCATTACGCTGTTTACCCCAGACTTGCAAAAATGGTATAAACCAATTAAGAATAATATCTTGCTTGAATTTCTCAATTATTTCCGAAGTTTTATCACCAAATCTTTTTCGTATTTTACTAGGAAGATCGGCAAGGCTTGAACCATACTCACTGGTAGTATTAAGTATTTCCTCTAACTTAGGATATAAAGTCTCGGTTGCAATACCAATAATTTCATCTAAATTATCTGGTGGTTCCGGTAATAACTCCCTTACTGCTGCATCGTTCCAACCGTGCAATGGTTGTTTGATTTCTCCATTTAAGCATTGACGTAGAATCATCCACAGGTTGATTAACTGAGCATTAACTTCGGGGTAGTATATTGACAGTTCAGCTACTACTCGGTCAATATCTGATAATTGTGTTGCAACACAACTAATGGGCTGTACTGTTCGCATTACTTCATCCCAAAAGTTACCACAGTTTTCCCATTGATAATCTTCAATTTGAGGGGCGCTGTCAGGATGGGCGCGAATGCGGTCGTGTTTTAGAGTTTCTCTTCGCAATGAACGATGTCCAAATCCTTTTCCATAAGCAGAGCTACAAGCTTCTTTTAAATGACAGGTAGCACAAATTGGATTGTTTACACCATCAATATCAATATTTTTTTCTCGCGCAACTGCGAAAATCTTGCTTCGATGACAGTTACCGTGAGTTGATGCTTTTTCTCCTTGAACGGGCCATCTTAAATATTTTTTACCGCTAGGTGTTGTGTCCCATACCATGCCATCGTTACGAACATCCATATAGGCATAATTCTGCTCGACGGTTTGTGTAGTTATGTTTCTAGCATGGGAGGTAAAGTACCATAATTTTTCTACTCCAAATGCCATTGGAGTTGCTAAACCTGCATCATGACTTTTGAATGTACCAGTGGGGCTTTTATCTAGGATGTGCTTCCATCCCGCCGCAATCGCTTCTTTTAAAACTTGCCAGCGTTGTCCTTGTTTAAAGATGATTTTAGGAGGATGAACACAAGCATCTATTGCAGGTAGTTTTCCTGGTTTATAATTGATAAATTCAGGTAGATTTTTAGCTTTATTTCTTTCTTTTTCCGTTGGAGACTCCCCAAATCCTTTCTTAGGTCTATATCGTTCAATTGTTCTACGCAGCCATAGCTTAAGTTTGTAGAGCATTCCCCACTCGCGTTCCGACTGCGCTAAGTGCTTTTGAATGGATTCAGGGCATAGTGCAAAAAAGTCTTCCGGTCTTAAAGTAGTGTTTTCCCAAGTTACTACCACTTTATAATCGCTTTTACGGAAAGTTTGAATATTTTGATAGTATGAATGAACTGCTTTACTGTTATTAATTACATTTGATTCTGGACGTAATTCAACCTGTTTGTCTGAAATTTGATGAAAGCATTTTAATTTCAGTAATTTTCGGATTTGGTTTGCTTGATGGCATTTTAATAAGAAAATACCACTTGTCTGCAATTGAATTTCATTTTGACGATTGGCAGCTAGCAATTCGTCAATATCTGAATGTTTTTTATTATGCCATTGTCCCCAGCAACCTACACTTACTCGATAGCGCCATTTCTGACAAGAGTAAATAGTTGCCTCATTAGCTTTAGTAATAAGGGGATTATCAATTGCTCCAGCATCGGGCATCAACCTAATTTCTTTTACGCGAAACTGCTTCAGATAATCTTTGAGGGTCTTTTTTCCGTATCTAGCTGCACCCGCAGTTCCGATAACTGCGATATCAGTTCGTCCTTGTCTCCATAAAAACATGGCTACAAGTAATGATTTTAATGCTCCTTCACAAAGAATGACTGTTTTAATTTTTTTAGCGTTGGGGTGCTTCCAGCAAAATAGCGGTAGTTCTTCATTAGGTAATTGTGGTCCGTTTCCCCCATCTTTGTTACTACTTAACCAAACATATTTAGGTTTATTCCTCAAAGTAGCAATCTGCATACCCGTAATATGTCCGTCTGGTGAGAGAGCCGTAATCACAAATCCCGGCATTCCTAACAGCTTTCCTGTCATTGAGACACCCGGAAGAGTTGAGTGAATACCATCAGGTGCATAAGTACCCGGTTTCCAAGTTCTTACCCATCCCAAAGCTTCCAACCAGTTTATTTCTTTGATAGTTAGCTGCCTGTCTTCATGGAGGTGAGAAGAATGTTGCAGCGAAAGAGTTTTCGTACATTCTTGAAGTATTGAACGGAAATCGCGATCGCGTTCGGGAATGGATAGTAGATTTTTCTGCTTGACATAATGTTGTCTCCGTGTGTCTCTTTTACTTTCTGTTGTGAGATAGGCGTTACTATCAACGCTCGCAAACAAACCGCCCATATCGTTACGCAGTAACGCAATGAAACGATAGCCTGCTGGTGCATCATGTTGGCTGAAACTACGCAAGCACTCAATTAAGGAGTTTTCTCTAATAGCGCAGCCGTGAGTTTTATTGCAGATGGGACAGGGGAAGCCCTTGCTAGTGTACTGGCGTTTCATTAGCAAAAAATCTTTGTATGGATTTTAAAGTGGCTAGTCCCGGAATTTGCCTTAATTACAATAACATTCGTGTTTTTTGCTGTTTTTAGTACTAATTGCGAGAAACCCGACTAGTACCAAATGCTGTAACCCTTGTAAATCAGGTATTTCATAAAATAATGTCACCGCTAGAGGTAGTAATGTCACCGTGAGGGGGCGTTACTTAATAGTTCTTTACTTAAGTGATAAACGCTGAAATTAAGTATATATAAGCTTTATAGGGTTTTACCTTTTTGTACTCTCACACAAAAAGTACTAAAAAAAATTTTCAATCCACAGTATT
Organism: Richelia sp. SL_2_1; assembly: GCA_012033205.1. Taxonomy (GTDB): domain Bacteria; phylum Cyanobacteriota; class Cyanobacteriia; order Cyanobacteriales; family Nostocaceae; genus Rivularia. The sequence goes on from JAAUSO010000012.1 coordinate 7,293, forward strand.
AGTGATATTCTTCGTGAGATTTTTTTACTATTATTTATTAGTGCAAAACTTCAAAACATAAGCAAGGTGAGCATTTCACGCATTCAATATTATTTGGTATCAATCAACCGAGCTCAATTTTTCTAGTCGTGCGAAAATTTTCTTGACAAGTTGCTTTTTATGTTAAATAATGACCTGAAAGCATTGAAGAGCAAGACTTTGCGCTTAAATGGGTTGCTTACAATTCTTATTAAAAATTCAACTTTGTTAATAGTGTTTTTTGAAGCGTGTAGCAGTATTTGCCATGACATAAATGTTCACATTGACTGATACTGGATAGCAGTATCAAAAATCTGAAAAGCTTTTTATCGATTAAAATAATTAGTTGTTTCGATTCTTCAGTACTTAGTATACTAAAAATACAATTGAACAAGCCCGATGAAAGAAAAAATAGCGCGAATTGACTTGTTGGGAACGGCACCTTAATACCGTTTCATAATATACAAGTGGCGTGAAGACAGGCTTAGAATTAACTAATTAAAACCTTCATTACTAAAAGCCCGCCTCTACGCCGCTTCGCTATATGTTCTTCGGACACGCTGAGACGCACTTCGTGAGCGCGAACAAATAATAGTTCAATTCTTAAATATAAATAAACTTATTTAACGTTCGGGATATGGATTCAGAAACTTTGATAATTTTAGAATTAGATGTTTGCGAAAGGAGACATTTCAGCTATTAGTTTGACATACTAAATACTAAAGAGTCATTTTTTTTTAATAGTAACTATTTTTTGAAATCTTAAATTTTTATAAAAATATCTTAAATAAGATATTTGTTAATCAAACAATAAAGCCTACAATTTATTATAAAAAAATGATATTGATATTAATTAGAATACTCAAAATCAAGCTATCTTAAGTATCGTTTTTAATTTAAGAACATATTTTGGCTTGATTATTTGCTCTTTTAATTTGGTTTCTAAATCGCGCACCCAACTTTGACTCCTTCCCATAGCTTGGGCAAGTTCCGCTTGACTCATTCCAATAGCTTTCCGACGTTGCTTTACTAAAGTTCCAGTTAAAGTTACTGGCTGACTACTTTTATTTTGTGATAACTCAACTTCAGGGTCATTTTTATCTGATTTAACCGATTTAGAAAATTTTCTCGAATTGCTTATATCAGTATTTTTATCTTTATTAGCTTCAAAAGTTTTTAGTTTTTGTAATTTTTCCTGTACATTTTCTGGTGGTATAAAACTTATGAATGCTGGAAACCAGTGGTTAATAATATAATGATTGGGTAGTTTCTTAGACCCTAGCAACTGTTGATTCCTTTCTTTCGTAGATGTATTAGCTAAATTTTCTGGTAAACTCCAGACTGGTCTTAACCATTGGTAATAAGTTTTATCATCAAACTCAATTTCCAAATCAAGGATATTTTTTAAAGTCAACAAAGCGTTATCGAAGGATTCTTTTAATTTCTGTCCGTATCTGCGGTCTGTAATTGCTTGTTCTATATGTTTTTTATGTAGTATTTGATTTAGCAGATTTTCAATTGTATATACCTCCCTCTTATGTGCGAAATTCTTTTGAGTAATATACAGCGCGATGCTAGTAGTTAACTTCTGACGATGTGGGTCAAGATCAAAAATTTGTTTAGGAATAAGCCCATACTGATGCAGCGCTTTTTTTTGTTTTTCTTCTCCACGGTTGAGAAAGTTATAAGCCCAAATTCCGGGTTGTACTCGTATAACGACTTCTTGAGGTGCTTCCACTTCACCTTGAGAATTTAGCTGACCATATTCCTGTACACTTACAAACCAAAGAAGACTACGCTCTTTAACACATAAGTCTATTCCTTCTTCGTGCCAATAGATAACAATTCCAAGAGTTCCAACAACCCAAGCTAAATCCGCGATCGCTTTAAGTTTTTGCCCCACCGTCAGTTTTTTAGTTCTGTAAATTCGTAACGTTTTAATTAATTGGCTACCTTTAAGAAAAAATGGCTCTCTCCAAGGTTCGCTTGAATGAGTAGCATAAGTTGCAAACACTGCATGGAGTCGTGCTGCCATTACACCGTATCGGTCAATAATTTCGTGTTCGGCTTTGTTGCTAATATATTCCGGATTATGCGACTCTTTATTAAGAATAGAAAATTTTATGTAGCGACTCTTGCCAAATATTTTTTGAAAGTACAATCGACCATTCCCGTACTCATTCCAGTTCGGATGTTGCAAGTAAGCGCTCGTCGCACTAATAATTGGTATACCATTTGCTATCATCTCGTACTGTTTTTGTTGGAACAGTGGTGGTTCTGTCGGCGGTAGGCGTATAAGTTTTCTACTGGCAGAAACTGTCTTTTTTACGCTTAAACCATCAACTTCCTGCTTTTCTTGTGTTGATTGATGCATAAATTTACTTCTTTATCTCGTCCAAATGAATTCTTAACTATCATCTGTATAAAAATACTTTACGTAACTTGCACGGTTTTTTATCGCAGCGTTGCTCCTTGAAAGTTCAGGTGGTCGTAGTTGAAATCATCATAATTGCGAGCAAGATTTCTACCTACTAAATTTACAATCCAGGTAGCTGCATCCATATCTATAAATGCTGCACTTTCCTCTAACCTTTCTTGCCACTCCACTGGTAGTAGTAACTGTATTGCAAAGCAGGGATTTTTCAATTGTTCGGGAAGTGAATATCTATCCCTCCATTGTGGGCAATCTTGACCTCGCTCTCTTCCTGATTTCTCAATTGTGCTGAGAAGACCGTATTTATTGCAGCGAATATGCTGGTTATCTACTGAGTCTGTTTTATGCTGACAGTTCCAACAGCTTTTTCTTATTGGGTGCTGTGATAATAGATTTTCTGTATTAAATGATTCTTCTATATGTTGATTATCTTCGGTTGACTGAGAATGCTTTTTACTATCCTGAAATGCTTTGTAAGCTGCGTCTACACTTTTTAAATTTAAAGTTTGTCGAATCTCTTCTGCTATTTCTGAATTTCCTAAACCTGCCTGCTCGTCCATAAAATCTACTACTTTCAAAGCTTTGTAGTATGTTCGTCCGGAACCAAGCCCTACTTTTTTAGCTAGGCGATCGCGAGTTCTTCCACTTGTAGAACTTAAACAAAGGTGTGGAAAATTTCCACACCTTTCTCTTCTTTTTTAGCTGGTCTTCCAGGGGCGGATTTTTTTCCACCATCGCTCATCCTTTTTCTGGCTGCATCACTCTCTACCTCAAGCCATGCTTTACCTTCACGGACTTTTTGCTCCCGGTTTTTTTCGCGGTTGGCATTTTCTAGTAGCAAGGTATGTAGTTCAGCCAATTCGTCCTCAAATTCTCTGACTTCAACAGGTATAGTCGTGAGTCCCAATTGCAAAGATGCTTTCCAGCGTCGATGCCCTGAAATAATGGTTCCTTCAGAGGTAACTATTAATGGTCTTATTCGATTTGAATATTTTAATTGATTTACTAATTCGCTTACATCTTCCTCTTTGCCATAAATCAAGTCATTACGTGGATGTGCTTTGAGGTTACGGGGATCTACTTCTAAGAAATTAGATGTTAAATTGCGAGTAGTCATATTATTTGATAAAGGAAAGGAATTATCCATTTTTTTACCTATGCCTATTCAAATCAAAAAAAATTCATAAAATGGGTGATAATATAACCAAGCGCTGTTAAGCGTGCTTTGCTTCGAGTGGCTTGCCATTAGGAAAGCCAGTTATATATTTCGGCTATGTCTAACTTTGAGTAACTCTATGCGTAATTTATTACTTCACAAACGAACATTACCCCAACAACCGATTGTTTGAACAAAATTAAAATTATCTGATATGCGGAGCTTTCTAGCCAAACTGTCAACCAATTTAAGGTAACAAATTAACTGGACTTATATAATCTACCGCATAACGGCACTTTTTTATGCAGTTAGCAAAAAAATATTAAAATAGGTATATGAACCCTAAAGCAGAACGGTTAGCCAAATTAGTCAAGGAGTTACGAAGCTCTCAAAGCCAGTACAAATTCGCCAAGGTACTTGGTGTAAGTCGTTCTTCGGTTACTTTTTGGGAATTAGGTCAAGCTTGGCCAGATACAGAAAACCTGCAAAAGCTAGCAGATTTGAAAGGTTGGAATTTTTCTGATTTACAGGGATACCTTGCTGAGGGAGAGTTACCTTCGGGTGAGCCGGTATACCGATTAGAGTCAATATTAGGTGCGATACGAAATCTCCCATCCGATGCAGTAGCAGAAGTAGCTGCCGTAGCTGTTAAAACATTAGCAAATCGGAGTATTTCTGCATAAATCTTGTGGATGATAACTGTAATATAAGTAGTAATTACGGTTTAGATGCGCCCAGTGTATTTCAATGAAGCTAGCAAAAATTTTTTCCCCAGGGTAGTATATTTGATTGGACTTACTGGTCTGGGTTTTGAAATTCTTTTAAATTAAGAAGGTTAATGTAAGTATCTTTTGTTAGTTTTGGTGTCGAGATTCGTCGAAGAGTTCTATTTTTTAAAGCAGATTTTTGATACTTACCAAGATTAAATGATTTATGTTGCAAAGATAATCCTTCGTCCGTTATTACAATACGTACAACTACTGGTATTTGTTGCAAGTGGAAGACAGTTATGGAGGTAACTTTACTACCTTGAGCTAACTGGTGTGAATACCCTTTTATGGCAATATTCTCTGAAACAGAGGACTTCTTGCTTATATTCATGATTCTTACAGTAAATAAGTGTTCTAGTGATTTGTACCCAATATATGGTAGATATGTATTCCCCTCTTGGCGTACTTGTGTTGTAAAACCTCCTTATTTATGTGCGTTTTAGAACCTAATAAAAAATGATGCCAAGATTAATTTTGAAATTTATCTATCAAAAGTAGTATTTGCTTCTTTTTCTTTGCTAATCATACTTAAGATAGATTATTTTTTTTTGTTTTTGTATAAAAAGACTATTATTGTTTTATAATACCGAATATATATATTATTTTTCAATAAAAATACGTAAATAACCCTGTTTTAATTAAATTATTTTCGATTATTTCATTTCTATTTTCTTCTCCTAGTAAGGAAAGAGGTAAAAGGGTAAAAGTAGATAAAGGTTGGTTTTCTAGTGAATTATAGTTGTTTACTTAAGCGTTATATTCTTTTTTAAGATATTTAATTAAATTTGTTTTTGCAATCAAAAGATAGATACACTTAATAACATCTTACTAGGCAGTTGTACTAAATGAGGCAATGATGTATAAATCATATAATTCAACCTATAGATAGATGTTATTTTTTGAGCAGCAATAAAATTGTTTGCACCTTTGGTAAAGCTACAAATGAACTCAGCAAAGGGGAACTGAAAAATTAAGAAGGCTAGGGTGGTTTTCTTTCATCGTTTGGGAGAAGTGCGCGACCGTTCCTTTGAAGACCAATCTTTGCGACCGAATGGTTTGAATTTAGCGATCGCTGCAATTGGGGTAACTGGGTGTTGTGCTGTGAACAAAGCGTTTGTACTTTTATGCCTAGAGTGATTCAAATATTCGACCAGTGCATTCGCTGCAACGTCACTGTAAAAACACCTTCCTCGTTGCTTGTTGCCTTTACCCAATACTTGGAATTTCTGGTTTTCGATATTTATATCTTCTAAATTAAGCGCTAAAAGCTCGCTTATTCTACATCCTGTCCATCATTTTCTACTACATATGATGAACTAAATAAGTTCTACGAAAAAAATATATTTTAGGAGAGAAGTATCGAGATATTTACATCAATAGGTTAAGGCTCATGCAACTAATTAAATCTTACCTAAAATGCTAAGAGAAGATTAACAATAGCTATTTTAGTAATATGGTAATATCTAACAATTAAAGTACAGCAGGATGTATTGTTATGGACAGTGAAGAATTCTTAAAACAAGTAGAAAAAATGAAGCAAAATTTCAAACAATCAATTGAACAAGATATAAGAGAACACAAACAACACGGCTTAGATATTTTTTATAGTGAAAATGGAATTCTTATTATGGAAAAGCCTGACGGGACTAAGTATGAATATGAAATGATAAACGACGAACCAGTTATTGTTCGAGAAATAAAATAATAATCATCTAATAGTAAGATTCAAGCAATATCTTGCTATTTCTCACTTCAACTAAGACATATGAATCAACCCAAACCGAATTTAATCATAATTGCCGGACCTAACGGTTCTGGTAAAAGCACTCTTACCAGAAGAACGCTTCGAGATTCTAATTTACCAGTCATCGACCCCGATGCTATTGCAAGAGAAATCAACCCCACTAGCCCAGAAAGCGCTGCGATTAGAGCAGGTAGGGAAGCAATTAATCAAATTAACAATTACTTAGATAACAACCAAAGTTTTATAGCAGAGACTACTCTTAGTGGAAATAACTACCTCAAAGTGATGGATAAAGCTAAGAAAAAAGGTTTTGAAGTTAGTTTAATATATATTGGAGTTGATAATGTAAATACTAATATTAGTAGAGTACAACTTAGAGCAAGACGAGGTGGTCATAACGTACCTCCTGATGATATTCGCAGACGCTACGAACGGAGTATGAATAATTTAGCAAAAGCTTTAGAAATAGCTAATAGCAGTACGATATATGATAACTCTGCACAAGCAGAACCAAAAGAAATATTACTATTAGAAAATAACCAAATAGTTCAATCTTCTAATAACATACCCCAATGGGTAACACAAGCTGTGCCACAAGAATTATTTGATTCCTACAGCAATAGGTTGAATATCGCACTTCAAATATATCCCACTATCAATCAAGTCAGAGATATTCTAAACGATAGATTAATAGAAGTTGAACCAAATGTTCAAAAGCTTGAAGGTAGTAAATATAATGTGATTATTAACAACAATACTCAAAAAATAACTCTATTAGCAAAAGATGATAGAAATAACCTATTTATTTATAACCAACGCGATAATCAAATGATATTCGTATCAAGCATTAACAATACAGATATAAGTACTTGGTTAGCTATATCCGAACAATTAAATAATACTAATAAGCAGCGCACTAGTACAGATAAGGATATAGAGATATGATTCGTACAACCAGAATACAAAGTACTCGTCAACCAGAAAGAACTAACCAAGCTCAAAGACTTGGCTAACAACGGTTCTCTTTCTTCCTACTCAAGAAAAAGTGGATTGAGAGAAAAGCACCAAATATCTAGCCCCAATTATGAAGTTAAATAAAAGCTGATAAAACTGAGATTAAATACCATTTAGAACTAACGTAACAATGAGTCATATCGCAAGCGATTTTCTTAAATAAATAGGGTATCGCAATAATAGTTATGTTATCCAAAATGTGCCGTTTGTTGCGATACGTCATCACGATCGCGAACATGAGCATATCCATATCATTGCATCACTTGCATCAAGTGATACTTACAGTTGAGTATAAACAACATTTGCACCATTATTAAAGGTAATATTACCCTTCGCGGCAATAGTACCGTACAAAGTAGAATTATTATTGAAGGTAAAATCGCCCACACTGCTGATCGAACCCCGACTATTCAACGCAGCATTAAACGCAATTCTACCAGCACTAACCACTTTCAAATTATCAGAACCATTAATACTCGTCGTCGCACCATTGAAATTAATACTACCGTTCGTACTACCAGATGCAAGTAACGTAGAACCAGTAAACCTTGCACTATTATTCATATTAATAGAGCCAGAAGCAAATACCGATAAATTTGTTGCCCTTACCCCAGATAAATTAATATTACCGTTATTAGAAATCAAGACCACATTATTAAAATTATGGTTGCTGCCGTTAAAGTTAATATCTCCATTTCTACAGTAATAACGTAATTACTGATATTAATATTATCAGGAATATTTAATCCCCCACCCGTCACTCTTACTACTCTTGGATTTGATGCAGTACCCGGTGCTGGGAATTTATTATTCCAATCTTGAGAATTATTCAGAGGATTTTGTCCAGAGTTAAAGGTAACTGTTTGCGTACCACTCGGAATAACGCTATCTAATTTCTGTTGCTTTAAATCCGCATAAATTGGAATATCAATTACTTGTTGCTCTACTATTTGTGGGGGAACTAAATTAGCATACTTATTGTTATTGGCGTTGATAGTAGTGTAATTTGGAGCAACGGTAACGGCATTATCTACTAATATCAACTTACCAGAGCTATTACGTAAGGGATTACCATTTTCATCCTGCTTTGCTGGTAGAGTAATATCGCCATTAATCGTAAACCCTTTGGCTGCGTAAATTAAAGCATCATCGCTAAGGTCGAGAGGATTACCATCCAAATCTCCACCGTTGTTGATTATGACTTGTTTTTCGCTTAATATTGCGTATAGCGGTGCAGTTGGTATTGCTTGTACTACAAAAGTTTGTTGAGTTGAAGCACCATCTGAGTCAGTAACGGTGAGAATAACCGTAAACTCTCCGGTTTGAGCAAAGACGTGGTTAACAGTTTCACCAGTTTGTATTTGAGAACCATCACCAAAATTCCAAGTATATGTAAGAGTATCGTTTCCTGGGTCGGTAGCAGTGGCGCTGAATGTGGCAGTATCTCCAAGATTAACTGTGGTATTCCCCGTAATTGTGCCAATAATGGGTGCAACGTTATTAACTTGTATCGTCCGCGTTTGGGTGGTGGAAGCACCATCCGAGTCGGTGACGGTAAGGGTTGTAGTGTAGGTGCCGTTATCGTCATATTTATGGTTGACGTTATTACCAAACTGTGGGTCGCTTCCGTCGCCAAAGTCCCAGGTATAGGTAAGTGTATCGTTTCCTGGGTCGGTAGCAGTGGCGCTAAAGTTAGCAGTATCTCCTTCGTTAATATCAGTATCGCCGGTGATTTCGGTAATTATTGGTGCGGCATTATTAACTGTAACGATAAGTGTATCAATTGTTGCTGCACCATCCGAATCGGTGATTGTCAGGGTAACGGTGTAAGTACCATTTTGGCTGTAATTATGACTTGGTTCCAGGACATCAGTTACCGTATTACCATCGCCAAAGTCCCATTCAATTGTATGAGTATCTAATATACCTGGGTCGGTAAAGCTACCGTTGAAGTTAACTGTTGTACCTTCTAAAGTGATTTGATTATCGCCTGCATTAACTACGGGGGCGACATTATCAACGTTTACGGTAAGGGTTTTACTCGTAGTGGAGCCGGTATCGTTAGCTACGGTTAAGGTGACAATATAGGTACCGTTATCGGCAAATTGATGGTTGACAGTTTCACCAGACACTGTATCGGAATTATCTCCGAAGTCCCAGGTATAAGTAAGTTCATCGCCAGTTGCTGTGGCATTGAAGTTGGCAGTTTCTCCTTCATTAATATTAGTATCGCCCGTTATTTCAGTAATTTGGGGTGCTGCGTTATTAACTTGAATTTGTAAGGTATCGCTCGACGTACCACCGTCTTTATCGGTAACTGTAAGAGTTGCAATGTAAGTTCCGGGTGCAGTGTAGGTGTGGCTGGGGGAGAGGACTTCTTGTATTACCGTACCGTCGCCAAAGTCCCAGTTAATTGTATGAGTATCTAAGATACCGGAGTCGGTATAGTTGCCGTTGAAGGTGATGCTTTGATTTTCTACTGCTGTTTGGTCGTCACCAGCGTTAACTGTGGGAGCAATATTATTTACAGTTAACGTCAGCGTTTCTACCGTTGATGCGCCGAAGGAGTCAGTGACACTGAGCGTTGCGGTGTAGGTACCGTTATCTGCAAAGGTGTGGGTGACGCTTTGTCCTTGTACGGTGTTGGTATTATCGCCAAAGTCCCAAGTGTAGGTTAGTTCGTCCTCGTCGGTTGCTGTTGCGGTGAAGGTAGCGGCTATTCCTTCATTGATGGTAGGTTCTACGGTAATTTGCTCGATGCTGGGAGCGGTGTTGTTGATTGTAATATTTACCGTTGCTGTGTTGGAGGTGTTGCCTTCGTTGTCTTGAACGGTGTAGGTAAAGCTATCAGTAAGAGGTTGATTGCTGTTAGGGGTGTAGGTAATTGTGTTGTCGTTGTTGATCGTAATGGTGCCGTTGGTTGGTAGGGTAGAAATTGCGATCGTGCTGGGGTTGATTGTTCCGTCTGCGTCAGTGTCGTTATCTAGGACGTTGATTATTACGGGTTGTCCTTGATTGGTGATAACTTTATCGTTGTTGGCGATGGGGATAAGTATGTCCGAAGTAAGGATGCGGACGTTATCTATTACTACTCTACTTTCCTTGCTGCCGAAGCCCAGGAGGTCGAAGTATAGTGTGGCTTCGGTGTTGGGGGTGATGTCGCGGATATCTATTGTGACGGTGCGGGGACTGTTGAGGTTGATGGAGGAACCGCTGGTTGGTGCGCCGGATATTTTGACTTTATCACTAAAGTATGCATCGCCGTCGTGTTGGATGTTGAGTAGTGCGTCGGTTTGGGAGAATTCGGAGGTGATTCCGGTTAGGGGGTTTTTTGTGTTGGTGTTGAGGAAGGCGACTTCAAATGCGTCACCAGGAGCGAGGTTGCTGTTATCTAGGTCGGATTCTAGGATGGTGAATTGTAGGTATTTGGCTCCATCTGGGATGATGAAGTCTTGGGTGAAGTTGCTGTTTAGGCGGGATTCTTCGGTGAGGACAGCAAGTCCATCGATTATGTTGGCTGCTCCACGGGTTGACCAGTTTTCTTGGGTGTCGAAGGTTCCGTTGTTAATTCCGAGTAGTGGTGCGGATGTTAGTGGTGCGGTTAATAATCCCTTATTCACTCCTTCACTCATTCCCTCACTCCTTAAAGCGTTGAGTATTTGTAGGTTGAGTAAGGAAGGTAGTTTACGGATTCCTGGTTTTAAGGTGTTGTTAAGTAAGTCGTAGGGATGTACTGTGGGGTCGAGGTGGCTACCGTCTGGGGTTAGGGTTGCGGTGAAGTTATCTCCTACGAAGGTTTTGTTACCATTGATGGTTTGGATGTGGCGATCAAATTCGTTGTAGCCGGAGATGAAGCCTGCTAGGTGTCCCATTTCATGGAGGATGGTTGTTAGGAGGTCGTATTTTCCGTAGGCAACGGAACCTGCGGCGGCTAGGAGTACGGTGTCGGTTAGGGTTTGGGAGAATTCGCTGTGGTCGAGGGGGGTGGGGTCGATGAACCAACCTACTTCGTTGGCATTATGGTCGATGAGGATTGTTCCGCCGTTGGGGATTCCTTGGGAGTTGTATGAGGTGATTTGGGCTTCGGCTAGTTGTCCGGTGGGGAGATCGGTTACTTCTAAGGTGAGGTTGAAGGGGTTATCTTTGAATGTGTTGGTTAATGAGGAAGGTAAATAATGGTCTGGGAGATTACTGCTGAGGAGTTGTTGGAGCGTTATGCTGCTGGGGAACGTAACTTCGCTGGTATCAAGTTGGCTAATTACGGACTCTATGGGTTTCGTCGCTCCAAATATGGTACTGGGAGCCTCGATCTTGACGGTGTGGTTTTGCGAGATATTAACTTGCGGGGGGCTTACCTGAATCAAGTTTATTTGATCGGAGCCGATTTGATCGGAGCCGATTTGGGCGGTATTTTCTTGGAAAGCTGTTATTTGAGTGAATCCATTATCCGCGATGCTAATTTGTGTGGGGCTTGTTTGGATTGGAGTGCTTTCGATAACGCTGACTTGCGGGGAAGTATCTTGGATCATATGAATGCCAGTTGTGCTAACTTCCCTGGAGTTCAAATTGGACCTTTCGATTATGCTGTTCTTGCTAGAACCTATTTCAAAGGCGCTCACACCAGTGATGGTATGATTTGTCGAGGTTCCAACTTGATTTGGCGCACTACTATGCCCAGTGGAATTGTCGTAGAAGGACCTCAATGGGGAAATGGTCGTGATGCCAGATAATAATTCTTCTTTTGCAGCCATTAAAGGAGCAGGGTTAATGAAATTAAGTTTTGTTCTAATTTCTGTTAAATCTCGCCCTTCAATTGCATTTTGTAATTCAGCAGGGAGATTAGAGAAGAAGTTATATCCAGTTTCTTTCTCAAGTCTTTTAATAGTAGATAAACCAAATATATTTCCATTGAATTCAAAGTTATCTTTCCAAGGATAATCTGTATCCTGTATTTTATCTTTTTCACCTTCTTCAGTGTAGTCAAGAGTGTTAGGCAAATAAAGACCAAAAGCAAGCGTTTCTTCGGTTACATCGGAGATTCCTTGACCCGGCTTATCTAAAATTAATACTGCTTTCCAGACAGTTTCAGGAACTTCAATTTTATTGTTAAGTGGTTCAACTGGAGCTCGTCCATTTCCACCTGCAACAATATATATTTCCTTATTTTCATTCTTAACTAAATTAGTTAAGAAGGTTTCTAATTTTCCCCATCGCTTGTTTACATCTACAGGTTGAGCAATAATATTAGACGTTAAAAATGTTGCTAAATAGTCTTGTCTATTACGATTGCGGTGTTCCGCAGTTGTCATGTGTCCTCTAGTATAACGAGTGGAAGGGGTCTTAAAATCACCATCGTTAGCTTGTCTATTGAAAGGTAGTTTGGGATCTTCAATGAAACTTGGTCTGTCATTCTCGAAGCCAAACCAAGATTTGTCTAATTGATAACTAACCCAGTTAACTTTTCTGAAGTGTTGTTTTTCAAAGTCTTCGTCATCATCAAAAGTATAATAGGACGCGCTATATTGCGGTCTCTCGATTAAATAGTTTTGAGAAAACCTACTATCAGGATTTACATTGCTTGGCTCATAGTTAGTAGTAAACCCTGGAGTTTCTATGTCTTTTCTAGCTTCTTGACCATTTAAAGCAGGATTACCAAATAATAAATGTTGACTTTTGAAGAAAACGTTATCTAAATAAACTGTTTTTGCTCCGTTGACCTCAAATTTAAGCGTTGCTGCCTTGCCACGAAAGTAATCCGGGATATCAACGTGGAAAGTCTGAAATCCGTTTTCAGCGAAACCAACTCTGTTAGATTGCCCTTCAGCTAATTTAGGATTTATTCCGTTTTGAATTACCGGATTAAATTCACGCAAGTCAACCGCCGGGTATTCATCGTTGCTAGTATTTGAATTGCCATTATATTGGCGTTGAGTCGAAGTCAACCCTTGGAAGGCAGAACTTTCTAGTTCGCCTAATTCATATTCAATTTCATCGTCACCAAGGTAAACTCTAACAGCACCATTTTGAGCAGCAGTTGCGGAGTCAGGGTTTGGCACGTGCAAATCGAAGCGTAACACACCCCAATCTGGAACAATAAAACGGTTGTGTGTAATACTATCACCAGGTCTTAGCTCCAAAGCATAGTTGGATTGGTAATCCGGGCTTCCACGATTAATACCTAATCGTTCCAAATAACTTTCCTCTAATCCTGCAACTTCTTTACGTAATTCTCTTATTGTGTTTTCATCTAAGATTGTATTGCCGTTTTGATATAGGTTCCTTCCATCAGTAGAGTAACCAAGAGAAAGTTGCATAAGGTCATTCGCTAACTGGTTAACATCTATACCAACAACTGGTTGTCCATTGCGATCAATTAATCTCCCTTGTACTGGGCTTATAGTGTAACCAACTGACAAAAGGTCTGTTATCAGCTGATTGAATTCAAAACCTACAACAGGATTACCATTTGGCTGAAGTAGATTTCCAGCACTATCTTGCTCATAACCTTTAGCAAGAAGACTATTTTGAAGTGAACTGATATTTAGCTCATCAACTAAATTTCCATTAGAATCAATGAGTTGTTGAGCAGCATTTCTACGAACGCCAGCAGTAATTCTACTTTCACTTAATGAAGGAATATCTTTCCAATCAACTAACGCATTAGTATTTAATGATTTCCCATCAGATTTTAGCCCACTACCCCCGTGGAAAGACCAACCAGGAATTGTCGAAGAAATAGCATTGCGTACAACATTTTTCGGCTGAAAAACAGCATCAAAATTACCGTTAAATAAAGTTGGTACTGCAAAATCTCCCCGCATTCTTTCTTCTAAAGTATTATCAAAAGTTATAGGTATGCGAGCCGTACCACTTTGAGGACGTTGATCTTCACCACCAGCAAGAACTGAATAATACCAACCTTCACCAACACCTTCATTTGAATACCAAGGAGTAACGCTATTTGTATTACTTGCATAATTTTGTACATCTTCTTCACCAAGCTGGTCGTAAATTGGTGTTGATATATTTTGCGATCGGTCCGGTTCCCTAGTGATACCTCCGTAAAGTTTCATTTCTTCCAAAAGAAGGTCTACAGTTCCCCCGTACCATGTCATTACTTGTGAATGCGGACCACCAATACGGTTATCTTCAGTAAAACCAGTACGACCGTTAAGTAAAGCCGTGTAGTCAGTACCTCCACCAGGAGGAAATCTCAGTCCAGCAGGTTGGGGATTCTTACTCGTTTCCGACTCAGGAAGCCCAGGAATATTACGACCGTTAGGAGTAACAGTTATACCATTGGGGTCAGCTACAGTTTGATAGTAGTTATCAGCAAAAGTCACATTATCCCAAACTTGTACTTTTGGCTCATAAAAATCTCTAAAGACTCCCAGAGATGGCTGGTCAAAATCGTGGGGGTCAAGAGTAGTCATTTGCAAATCCCCAGTATCAGGAATTATGTTACCTTCCTCATCTCTTTCTACCCCTCCAGCATCCGGGAAGTACGTACCCAATCGTTGAATTATCTCGCTATTAACTACCGTTCCTCTACTAAAGCCAATGAAGTGCAATGGTGAGTCAAAAATACCACCTTGAGTGCGGATTAATTTTCCTTGCTCATCATATATGATGGTTTTTCCATCTTCCTCTCTACCAATATCTCCTCCCAATTCTTGGTCAAACATTACCAATGAAGCGAAAAGTGCATCTGCTGCGGCTTCAGTAAATCCAGAATCCGGAATTGCAGATTCGTTACCCACTACTGAATTATCATCTCTCAGATTCCATGTAGGTATTAACACTAAGGGTTTGTTTACGGGATTGTTTTCGTCAAAGTAATTAACTATCTCACCGTTTATTTCAACCCCATCAAATAGATTTGTAATCAGCGTTGACCAATAGTTTTCATTTGTAACATCCAAACCTCCTGTCAACTGTGTAATAACTGCACCATTTCCATCTACAGGCACCCAATAACCTGTAGCATGGTCGTAACGCATTGTTAAACCTTTCTCTTCAGTTTCTTCACCAAATGTTTTAGTTATACTATCGGCAATTTTATAGTAGTCACGGGGAACCCCATATTGGTCTACATCAAATGCAGATACTATTGGTGGTGTAAAGCCATGAGTCAGTACGGTAACGCTGCTGAAAGGAGTCTCAGTATGTTCGGGTGCAACTTTAAATTCACCTGTCTCGATTTTTGTTTGTCCAGTGCTTGTAGTAGCTTGTACAGCCCAATACAAATCATTATTAGCATTTGCTATAGCTGCTTTGTTATTAGGTAACGTCAAGCGAGTGCTAGTATTACGTGGGTCATCATATCCAGCAATAATCTCCGTACCATCACGGTCATACCACTTATCAGTATCCTTCTTCCAAGTAGCCGTTAAAATCCGGTCTGGATTAAAATCATCATACCCATTCCAACGTTTGGTAAGCAGTTCACGCTTCTCCCGTTCCGTAAATTGCGGTAAGAACGAAGAATCGGATAAATCAACCAACTCATCCCACGGTAATAATCCTTCACCTTTAGCAAAAGTACTCACGAACAAATTAACTTCAGTAATTTGCTCATCAGGAACAAGGAAATCCCATTCAAAAGTAGGAGTTGAGTCATTTCCTTTACCATCCGGACCGATCAAGCTCACCAAATCGGATGGAGTCGCTACCAAATTATACAAATAAGTACCAATCGGAGCGCGATTACTTTCAACAAATCCACCATTACCATCGGGAACTTCCAACACCCCATAAGTAAACTGATTTCTAGGACGGTCCTCAGCAATAATCCCATAATCAGCAGTAACGCTAACTAACGGATTAATATCATCAATTGGCACCGTATAAAAATCAATAAACTCAGCCTTTCTGGCAGTATTTACATCAAAGAACTTAGAACCTTCACTTCTATCAAGTAAATCAATTGTGAAGTCCCTAGGATTATTGAGCGTATAGATAATTTCATCAATATCGTAAGTCATCACCCCAACACCATTGGGATTAGCAACGTAAAGATATTTATCATCTGATGACAGCACCAAATCTGTTGCAAAAGCCAGAGGAATTGGTCGAGTAGCACCTACAAGTTGAGGATTTTCTCCCAATGGGTCGAGAATAATCCCAATATTACTACCCGCTTGTACACCATCAGCATCTTCTCGTGGAGTTCCAAACTGCAAGAACGGTCCACCATTATTACCAACTACAAAACCATATTGTCCATCGCGAGTAATAGTTAGTGCAATCCCATTATTAACGTCAAAATAATCATCTACTGGACCAAGACGTAAATCTACATATTTAGTATCAGCAACAAAATTATCGGATTCATCGTTAATAATTTCTAAAATACCAAAGCCTTTTTTATCATCTTGACGACTTGTAAATATAATCTTATGTGGGTTGGGAGTCGTACTAATTCCTTCTACCCTACGACCTGCTTCAACAGTACCAATTTGTTTGTGCCAATTAAAATCATTCCGACTTTCATTAAGCGGACGGTCAAAGGGGTCAATATTAATAACAATAATTTGACTCTTCTGTAGGTCTATAGTGTACGAAGAAACAGTACTAGGTGCGGTAACAAATAAACGACGACCATCACTACTAATTGCCATTTCCCGCAACCCATAGGGTGCTGGTTTCACCTGAATTTTTTCTATAACTTGGTGATATTTATCGGAGTTGCTATCAACATCAACTACGTAAATAACCCCAATCCGGCTATCAGCAACGTATGCGTACTGGTCGCGTGAATCAATCACAATTGACCTTGGGGATGCATCCGTACCCAAATTAATCAAATCAACAACATCTTCAGTTTGAGGATTGATATCAACTTGTTGCAATACCATTGTGTCAATTAAAGCAATCCGACCTGTATTTTCTAAAGTAGCGTATGCACGACTACCATCGTTAGTTACGGCAATATCTCGCGGTCTATCCCGAACATCATCAGTACCAATGGGTATCCGTGCTAAAAGAAGGTCAGCACTGCTTAATATATTTTGAGTATCGAATAAAGCATTCGGGTCACGTCCATCAATAACCCCGACAAAATCGGATAACCTTTGTACCCCGAAGACGTATTCTCCCGTTGCTTCTAAATTAATTTCATTACTTTGAAATTTAACTTCTTCCTTAAATTCTTTGAGACCAACCCTGCTCACAACTTTATTTTGTCGTCGAATAACGCTGATTTCACTCATTCCCAACACGATTCCAGAAGGGATTTTGACTGCGATTTTAAACTCGTTGTCCGGTAAGCGTTCGCTTAAATCGGTTAGTACGGGAACTTCAACGATAGTTGAACCCATTTGGAATTTAACAATCAAATCTTCAAAACTTCTACCCAATGGGTCGTTACCATTTTCTACCAGAATATTACTACCTTTTAAGAACAGTACTGGTTCGTTGTCAGCGTAGGGTTGATTATTCTCATCTTGGAAACGTAACTGCGCTTGTTGCAATACTGGAGGTGCAGCAGGACCCGACGCTTGTATTTCTGGGATACCCAACTTGATTTCAAAAGTAGGTAAACCTTGAGCGTTCAACTGTACTCCAGTTTGGGTTACTTGCGGTAATCCAATTGCGGGTACTTGAGTTACTTCTAAAGACGAAATATCATAACTAATTGATAAGAATGGTGCAGTTTCTAACATTCCTAGAAGGTCGCTTCCAGGTATAGAAGTAAAGGAATTAAAGGTATCAAGTAACGTATTTTTGCGCTTTTCTAATTTTGTTCTGCGTAGTTCAGATGATTTTTTCTTATTACTCTTAATATCAATCTCGCCATTTATGCCATTTAGTTTGAATTCGTTCTCAGTGATTTTATCTAAGATATTCTTTTTCTGAACTTGATTTTCTTGTTCATCATCACCACCAGCTAAAGCGTCATAAATACGTTGAAGTCTTTGAATATTTTCCGTTAGGGAAGCTTTCTCTTTACTCAAACCTAGAATTTCATTTCCGAGGTCGAATATATCTTTGCCTATACCGCTGATTTCTAAGGAAATATTGTTAAATTCAGTTACTAAACTCGAATCAAGAACTCTAGTTGTTAATTTTCCATCACTAATATAAGCATCGGTATTGTTATTAGTTATCTTGATATCGCTATCCAAATTACCGATAGATATGGTGTTGAAATTATTAACTTGCGTATAAGAAATGGGGAATAGGCTAACAAAAGGTGCAGGCATATTAAAGGTAGCAACTATCTTACCTTTAACAAGTTGTCCACTTCCAAATCCTCTATCAAATGTTGTTATATATTCCCCAGGTCGTACACCTTTCCACGGAGGAGAGGAAGTACGAATCATCCCATCTGCACCAACTATACCCGTTTCTGCAACCAGCCATTTCTCTTCAATTTCTCCAGTTGCGTTGGGGACATAACCGAGTTCAAAGAAGTATACAGTTTGACCGATTACCGATGCATCATCTTTATACTGAGACGGCAATTCCATTGTCAACTGTACGGGTAAAGCGAAGGGGTTATCACCAGCTTCTAACTTAAATCCTGAGATAAATCGGAAGTCGGATGGTGTAGTTAGCGATATTTGACTTTCTTCTAATAATGGGGTGAAGCGAATATTAGTTTCGTCAAATAGCGTACCCGGAGCTACCATCAATTGCGTAGTCAGGGTTTCATTGTTACCATCGTTAATTTGAATTTCAATTATTCCACCTTCGTCGTCCAATTGAGCTTGTGCTGCTGTACCGTTTGATGTAGAAACAACAGTTGGGGATTCAACAATTACGGGAAGAATATATTCGGAAGCACCGTGAATTACGGTAATATTAGCAATACCGTTGTTAAGTGCCGTAATTAAGCCGTCTGCGCTGACATTTACGATATTTGGATTATTGACAAAGTAACGAGTACCTGTAGTAGCATCTTTGAGGTCTGGTGATTCATATGTTGCTTTAATTCCAACTAGCATTTGCCGGGTTGCATCTTCTGTGAGAATAACCGCTCCTGGGTATACGTTCAAACCATTGCTCTCGGCAAGTAATATATTGTTTTCTGCTTCATTGGTAGGTAGTAAATCACCCACTCTAAGCGCAGTTACCGCAGATATCCCACCCCTTCCAACACTAACAATCGAAACCCCATCACTTAGCCCACTAAGCACCCCAGTATCCGTAATTCTCCCTACCAATTCATTCTCAGAACCAAATTGTAAGTAAGAAGCAGGTAATATTACATCATCTTGGTCACTGAAATCACCAATTACCACCAACTGGGTACTTTCCCCTACATCCAACCGTGGACTACGGTTAACAATATCCAAATTAACCAAAGGTGCATCGCTGACATTAATATCAATAGTACTTGAAGCGATACTATAACCATCATCCGCAATCAACTCGAAACTCGCATCACCGCTATATCCAGCATTCGGAGTAAACACAGCAGACTTACCATCCGGTGTAAAGCTGATAGTACCTTGTTCCGGATTAGCAACACGGAAGTAGATAGCATCCCCTTCTGGGTCAGTAGCCAATTTATCAAGCTGAATAAACGTTTCTAAGTCAGTATGAGTCAGCACTTCACTTGCAGTAACTATCGGTGCGCGGTTAGAAGCAAAGCCATAATTGCTACCCAATATCTGCATATCAGCAGCATTTACCACATTATCGCGGTTGAAATCGTAAATTGAATTGTAATCAGCATTACTCGCTATTACCTGACTCAACTCCGCACTATCAACTCCATCAACGACACCATCCGAGTTCACATCCCCAGCAATATTCAGCTTTAAGTCATATCCCCCATCACCAGCAACTTCAAGTAAATTCAACCCAGCTTTATCAATTGCGTATAACCCATATCCAGAAGAAGTAACGAGTGGATTTAAACCATTAATAGTAGTAATTCCTTGAGTTTCTACAGCGACAAGCACAATACCAGTTGCGGTAGATTCAATTTCACCGTCTCTTAACCCAAAAGTATATCTATCAATCCCGCTCGTTAAATTACCGCTAATTGTTGTACCATTCCACCCTACAACACCACCCAAATCGCTGAGTATGCTCGTTACTTCCGGAGTTTCACCGTAACTAATTGCGCTACCATTGGTTACCGGATTTCCAGTTACAAGAGTCAGTAATGAATCATTGTAACCATAACGCTGTACATTCCCAGTAGATAAATTCCTAGCAGCTACTAAGTTCCTATCAAGATAATCGTAAATAACCTTCGTACCATCAGGAGCAATTATTTGTTTTAAGAAACCTTGCTCGTTGTTGACAAACTGCACCGTTTCCCCAGTAGAACTCGTAATCCCACTATCGCTGTAAACTAAACTAATTCCATTCGCTGCAATCTGCTCCGTAATCCCTTTTTTACTATCAATTAAATATTTTGTACCATCAACAGCAGTTAACGTAAATTCGGCTCCGTCAAAATCACCACTAGCTGGATTATAAGCTACCCCAGTATTTAGCTGATATAACCGATTTCCACTTCTAGTTAACTTAGCGTCAACGGAACTCAAAGTATAGTTAATCCCAGCATCCGCAACCCATTCGGGGGTGTAATAAGTCAAACCAGAAATTTCTTGTTTTAAGGGAGCAAAGGTAAATCCGACACGCTCCCCAGTTGGTGTGGTGAGGTACAATCTTGTTCCCACACGGTAAGGTTCGTAAACTCCCAATTCTTCTCTACCAGTTAATGGTACATTTGTTTGAATATCGGTATCAGTATTCAATCTCCAACTGTTATCTAGGGAGTTGTAAGTACGAGTGAGATTGAGGGGGAGTGAGGAGAAGTTATAAGTTAAATCGGTTTCGGTGCGGGTATAACCAGTTTTATTGGTACTATTAACTTCAATAACGGTTTGTGTTGAAGATGTGCGATCGCTAATATCAGTTGCAGTCAATCGTAATTGATAGAAACCATTGTTTAGTTTATTGGGGTCAATTTGTGTGAGAATATTATTATCAACTATTCCTTCACCACTAGCAATTTCAGTAAATTCAGTTTCTCCGAGATAGGCTATTTCCAACAACCAATTATCTAAATTAACGTCAGATACTTGACCAACAATATTAGTAATATTACTGATAATATTCGCATTAATAGCAGGAGCTAATTTAACAATTGGAGCATCATTATCAAGAGGATTGCGTACCTTAATTACCGTAGAAGCATTACCAACTCTACCATCCGCATCAGTCGCAACAGCAACGATTTCAACTTTACCAGGAGTTGTGGGTGTAAACTTAAATCTGCCAAACTTATCAATTGTTACCGCTTCCCCATTAACCTTAGCGGTGATATTCGCAATCTCCGCAAAGCTGTCAGCAAAAGCTGTTACCGTAACACTTTGATTGGGGATAACCGGGAAACTCGGTGTTAAATCGAGATTTACGGTGGGATTTGTAGCTAAGAGAGCAACTTTAATTAACGCATTTTCTGTTGTGGTAACTATTCCATCACTAACAGAGAAATTAATGCTGTAATTATCTACTTGTCCGGGATTTGGTGTCCAGTTGAATTTCCCAGTTTCTGCATTTAAGGTCGCACCTTCTGGTAAAATATCGGCACTATAAGTTAATTGTGTATTGTTATCTGGATCTAAACCATCAAGAGTAAAGGAAAGAGTTTCACCTAAAGCAACACCACGATTGGATACTTTTAGTTCGGGATTGCGATTGGTATCGGTGATAAGGATATTAACGTCTCGTTTACCAATTGCTCCAAATGCATCGATCGCTTCAAAGGTAAACTTATATTGTCCGCTTTGTTCAAAAGTTGGTTTCCAGATGAAATCTCCGGTACGGTTATCAAAGCTAGCTCCCGAAGGTAAATCGGAAGTTGAATAAATAACTCCTTCAACGTCATAGTCAACAGCATTAACTTTAAATCGTAAGAATGAATTCTCATCACCAACTTGAGTGGGGAGAGGAATAATTACAGGGGAGCGGTTGGTATTTTCTACTTCAATAGAAAATGTTTGAGTGCTTTGTTTATTTCCATCGGTAGCGATGATGGTAATCGAGTCGTAAATTCCAGATTGGGTGTAGTTTGGTGTCCAAGTAAGTAAACCCGTTTCTGGATTTAAGGAAGCGTTTTCTGGAAAGTTTGTAGCGAAGTAGGTAATTGTATCACCATCTGTATCTGTTGCTTGTAGCTGTAATTCCAGGGTTTCTGCTTCTTTGAGAGTTAAGTTGGGAATTGGGGATAAGTTGGGAGCGGTGTTATTATTACGGACAACTATATTAAAGGTTTGTTCGTCACTGAAGATTTCATCACTATTACCGTTTCCGCTGTCAGTAACTTTAACGGTGACGGGATAACTACCAATATCTGAACTAGTTGGAGTCCATTCAAAGGTTGCTCTACCGTATTGGGTTTTGGGGATGAAAGTAGCACCCGTGGGATTTCCTTGAATATCAAAGGTTAAATTATCTTGATTGTTATCTCCCACAATTAAATCAAATTTTAAAGCTTCTCCAATAACCGCTACTTTGTCACCGATATATTTAATTTGCGGAGCATCGTTTGTCCCTCCAACGGTGATATTAAAGGTTTTTTCTGTGTAAAGGGGGGTTTCTTCGTCGTTACGGATTTCTTCTACTACTAAGGTAAAGCTATAACTACCGCTAGCATCTTTATTTGTCGGAGCAACTGTAATTAAAGCTGTACCATCAAGGTTATCGACAAAGTTAATAAATTCGGGAATTCCAAATCCTGCTTCTCTTTCTCTAATTAAGTTGAAGCGTAGGTTATCGCTTTCTGCATCAGTTGCTGTAATGGTAAATTCTGTAGTTTCCCCTTTCTCTACCGATATGTTTTCAAAGTCAATAATGGAGGGTGCGCGATTGGTATTATAAACGGTGATGGGTACACTAACAGTTGTCGTAGCGTTTAATCCAGTACCATCTCCATCATCTGTTGCTGTGAATGTGACGTTGTAATTACCAGCTGTACTAAAATCTGGTGTCCAGGTAAATGTAGCAGTTTCTGCATCAAATGTCGCACCAGGGGGAAGATTTCCAACTGTATAATTAACTGTTGCTTCACTACCTTCTAAGATAGTTAATACACCATCCGCATTCCTTTCTTGCAGTACAAAATCTGGATTATCAGCATCAAATGCAAATGCATTGAAACGTAATTGCTCTCCTTCTTGAATATACCATTGACCTAAATTATCAAATACGGGAGCAGCATTAGCGTTGAAAACAGTAATTAAGGCTGTTTGAGTAACAATATTATTACCGTCGCTAACCGTGAATGGAATTTCAAAGTTTCCTGCTTGGAAGAATCCGGGTGTCCATTCAAACAATCCCGTAGTTGGATCTAATTTTGAACCACCGGGAAGTAATTTACTGCTATAAGTTAATTTATCATTTTCTGCGTCGCTTGCTTTTAATTGAATGCGGACGCTTTCCCCTTCCCTAATAAACTTTGAAGGTATTGTTTTAAATTCCGGGAGTTGATTTGTTGGTGCAATTAAGAAGGTAGCGGTTTGAGTGATTCGTTCCTTACCGTCAGTAACTGTAAACTGGACGTTCTCATGGGTACCAGCACTGCTATAACCGGGAGTCCAAGTTAAAATACCATTTTTAGCATCAAATACAGCACCACCGGGAAGGTTATCAACCCAGTATGTGAGTTTATCGTTATCTGTATCTGTTGCAAATATTTGTAGTTGTAGGGGTTGTGCTTCTTTTGCAGAGATAGTAAAGGAGGAATCTTGTGTAGTTATGGAAGCACCACTAATTGCGGTAATGTTGTTAAATACAGGTTTATTATTACCACCTATGACGTTAATCGTAAATTCTTGCTTGCTATAACCACCGCGTTTATCGAAGACATATAAGGTAACTTGAGAATTAACTAAACTTTCTGTAGTAGGTTCCCAAGTAATTAAACCATTTTGATCAACTGACATTCCATCTGGAGCATCATATAACAAATATCCGAATTCTGCTACTCCATCGGAATCGCTTGCTTGGATTTGATAATTGTATGGAGTATTTGCGTTCTCCGAAGGAGCAAGCGAAGCGATCGCAATCCCTACCGGAGTAGAAATAATCTCTGGTGCAGCGTTGGGATATGGTAATGTATAGATTCCCGTTGCTAGCTCTACTCTATAAGCATCCGGATTAAAGACGGTGATGGTACGGTTGGTAATTGATTCACCCACCTTGAGGATGCCATTTTCTAAACTATCTTGTAAATCGATTAAAAATGCACCATTCTCATTTTGACTAACTACACCTTCACCCTGTACTTCACCGTTAAAATACTCTGCTGGATCGAGTACTAACATCAACGGTAATTGTAAATCTTGGTCTGCGGTATTGGTAATGGTAACGTCGTAGGAAACGGTTTGATTTTGTCTGTTAGAGCGGGGATTATCAAATTTAAACTCAACAGAATCGGAGAAATCAGAAACAGCGGTAAATTCTACGTTATAACTGCTTTCCATTTTCAACCCAGCACTATTTTCTAAACTAGGTAAAATATTGATTTGATAACTACCAGGATTAATCCCGTTAAAGTTCAATAACGCAGTGCGATTCTTTTTATCGTATCTAACCGATAACGGATTGATAATATTACCATTACCATCGATCAATTGATAATTACTGGGATTAAATACCGATGCTGCATCATTGATATCACCTTCCTTCATATCCGCATCGAAGATAACGTTTATTGTACCTTGTGGTAGAGCAACTGTAGAACCTGGTGCTGGATTGGTTGCTTTGACAAACGGTGCTATTTCGGGATTGAAGATATCAATTTGATTACTCCCAGCTACTAATACTTTACCGTCGAGGGTTGTTTTAACAATTTCTCCCCGACTTCCACCAGTTGCGATCGCAATTGACTTTAAGCTAACCGTATCAACCATATGTAATTTACCGCTGTTGTCGGAAACGAATAGTAAATTATCAAGTTGAGTCCCCGACTTCCCAAAAGCGATGGAATCTACCGGAGAATCATACTCTACCATCCGTTGGGCTTTTCCATTCTCGTTAAAGCTGATAACATTACCACGTTGGGGATAAGTGGTAGCCCATAATTTACCATCGCGAGGATTAATTGCTAAATTATCTACTCTTATGTCGCTGTAATGAGAGAATGTTTTTGTTACCGGGTTAAATATTTCTATTCCGTTACCGGAAGCAACATAAATTAAACCGTTATCTAGATTAATTGCCAAACTGGTAGTGATACTATCCCCATATTCATTGACAATTTCACCAGTTTGTGAATCAAGTTTGATTAAAGAACTACCACCAGTAACCCCCCAGAGGAAACCGTTATTATCTAAAGCTAGATCGAAGACGGGATATTTAAGAACAGCAAACGGATTTTTTGCTTCCCCACCTTCGGAGTCGAAGCGGTATAGGGAACCTCGATTTTTTCCACCACTAGCAATTACATTACCATTTGGTAGGATTGCGATCGCCATTGCTCCAACTTCACCATGACTTTGCGGTATGTTGGTAGCAAAGGCTTTTGCTGTAAATGGACGCAGTACTCTATTAAATTCTGGTTTATTAGTAGCTCCCAAGTTGGTAGGAATTTCCGCAGATGCTTTGATAAATAAGGGATTTGTAGATACGGATTCCCTTGGTGGTGCGGGTAAGATTTCCGGTTTGGTTGTTTCTCCAACGGTAGGTAAAGTACCCAAATTCACCGTAGAACCATCAGTTGGTGCGGTAATTACTAAAACTGGTTGTTCTCGATTTCCTGCATTATCTGTTGCGAGTGCGAGGAATTCATAGGTAATATTAGCTTTACCGTTGAATATTGCTTCTGTATTCGTAGTCTGTTGCTGCCAAATCTTAAAGTCACCACCATTCTCTGCTACATATACTGTAACGTGTTTGATGCCGGAACCTGTTTCATCATCTTTTGCTTCCCAATTAACGAGATAATCGGTACTACCCGTTATGGTTTTTATATGTGATGGGGAATCAACAGCATTACTTCCACCACTCAAAGATTTAACGTTAATTGTTGTACTTGGAGCTTCTCCATCAACAATATTGATAGTTTCTACGGTGTCAATCGGTGCAGCGGTATTGTAAATTATTCTTGCAGTACTAGTTATTTCTGTACCCGTTGCAGTATCTACTTTAGGTAAGACGGTATAGGAGACGAAACCTTTCCCAATACCATCGGAATTATTAGGAAGCAACAAACCGATATCCGTATTTTGCAATACTTCTCCAGTTTTGGGGTCAATTGCTTGTAACAACCAGGTAATAGTATTTGACTCAATATCTATTCCAGCACTGACTCTAACAATAAAGCCTTTACTCTGACTAAAATCAAAGTCTTCTTGGAAGAAACTACGTCCCTTGGGAATATGTACCCGAATATCACCCAAACGCAAATCCCCTAATTGGAAACTACGGGAGTCTAAATCGGAATCAAGTTTTGTAACAATCCGGATCTCTCCGACAGCATCATTAGCAGTAGCAGCATTTTCAAAGTTGATGGTATATGGTAATTGTGTATCTAAGGGGATAAAATTATCTTCACCGTAACCAATTGGTCCTATCAGATTAACCAATTCACTGGTAGTTCCAGCAGCATTAAAGAAACTGTTGAAAGATGGTGGGGGTACAGAAACACCTTGAGGTAAATCTAATCTTGCATCTCCAAAGGGTGCGTAAACGTTAAATGCGCTTGTATGAGTAACTTGAGATAATCCCTTGTCAAACTGTTTCAAATCTGGTATCTCAGCACCACTTTCAAGATTGGGATTATGTCCGTACCATTCCCTTACCTTGACAAAGAAGTCAACTAAATTACCCGTACTAATAATTTCATTCCCAGCGGAACCTAATAACAAACCGCTAGTTAAAGTAGCTATTAAACTAATAACTTGAGTATTTTCTCGGATGGGTGGAATATCATCTTCTTGACGTAATAATCCTGCTGTTTCTAAAGCAGCAAGATAGGAATTTGTCCAAACTTCTTCGTTTGATGCAAGAGTAATTAATCCAGGAGATGCTTGTGTGTCGGTAAGAATAGCTGTTCTTAACTTCAATGCTTCTTGAGTTTGCTCTGCAATAAATTCATCTCGACTCATCACTGTTGCGGTTGCGAGAATATTGAATTTGAAAGCAATATCTTCATCGCTGACATCTTCTAGAAGTGATGGATTTTTCTTAAGTAATTCTTTTAATCCTGGATAAGTTTGGACGTTAAAAGTACTACCAACATATCCAGAATTCGGTAAATCTAATACGTAACCGGGTGCAAGAATTCTACCATCGGTATTGACATCGGAGATTAAATTTGCCCAAGGAATATCCTCTGACAATTCTACCGAAGGATTACCCCGCAGATTTGAGGTAAATTTCACATAGGGTAATCCTGCTGTATTATCAGTTGTAAACTCGGATAATGCTGCGAGTACTTCATTTTCTCCCAACTCCGGAATCCCAAACTGGAAGTGGACGTAAGGGGTATCAATATTAGTTAAACTTTGTACCGATACTCCATAAGTTCCTACATCTCCTGGTGCTATAATTCTTGGACCACCCAAACCAACGGTGACATCTTGTTCGATCGCTCTTTCTACTAAATAGCGGTAAGGTAATATCGCTTCTTCCCCCGAAGGATTAATTACTTTAACGTCATATAAACCATGAGGAGCGTCGGTGAGGTCAAAGATAGCTTGAATGTGGGTATTATCTATGACTTTGTAATTAACTGGGATATATTCAGAAATTCCAGGTCTGACAAGCTTTACAACTGCTCCTTGTTTAAATTGCGCTCCGTAAATATTGGTTGTGACGTAGCGACTATCACCACCTTTATCAATAGCAACATCCGTAACTCCAAATGGTAATTTTTCTGCAAATAAGGTGACGGGAGAAGAATTACCCTCGGTGCTGCGGACTAAGATATAATATTTTCCAAGTTTTGTATTAGATACGGTCCCAATTTGTTTATCTCCAATTATGCCTGTAGAAGCAGCTTCGTATTCTACTCCTGTGGGTGCTTCGTTATATCTAATAAAGATTTCATTAAAAGCATTTTCTTCCCCATCCAAGGTGACACGTAAAGTTTGATTAGCTTCTACATCAATTTCAAATAATCTTGACTGTTGCCCATTTAAGGTAATATCTTCCTTAAGTACATTTAACTGTAGTGATTCAGCACTAAGATTAAAGACATTAGCAGCAACTGCATCGTTATTTAATTCACCAATATCTCGACCTTCATAAAGCTGATTATAAACGTCTGTACGCACAATAAAGCGGTATTGGTTTGGTGTCGCGGATGGTAAATTAGCTGTAATGTTAGCAGTATAGGTGTCATTTGCGCCTAGTGGATTACCAGTGTAGGAATAACGTCCAACAAAGGTATCGTTGATATCCCATTCGCTATCTTGAGAAAGGTAAACCGCATCGCTCCAACGTGAGTTAGTCGAATTTACGCTATCGTTGATTACATCCCACTCAATATTTACTGAATCTCCAACATTTCCAGAAGTAGGAGTAGCTGTAATATTGGAAACTTTTAAATCAACTGCTGGTGGAGTATTAATAATTAAAGGTTGAATGCTATTCGTGGCATTATTATTCTCATTCACCCCTTCATAAACTTTACCCCGGATGTTTGTTTGTGGTGCGTCGGTAATTACAAATACATAGTAAGAACCATCTAAATTAAATGGTGCTTGTAAAGTTTCTTCAATAGAATAACTTTCACCTGGTTGAAGAGTGATATTATTTCTTTCTACATATCCTAAATATCTGTCACTTTGTAAATCGAGGAATTTATCGCGGGATAGATAAATTAAATCTGTCCAATTGTTTTGAGTAGCTGGAGTACTACCTACACCCTTATTTTCTACCGTATATCTAATATCAAAAGATTGACCGATAATAGCTGTAGGTGGTTGATTTAAGATGGAAACTGATGTTACCTGTAAGTCAGCAGCTGGACGTAAAGTTATTGGTAATGAAATTGATGCAACGTTGTTATTTTCCCGATCAAATTCTGGTACTCGTGCTAATTTACTGTCAACATTACCTTCATTACTAATGTTGTAACCATCTCTTTCATATTTAACTAAATTAGCATCGGTAAATACCAGCAGATTATAACTACCATCTATTCCTTCTGGTAAAATAATCTCCGCACTACCTTGATAGCTATTGCCGACATTTAAACTACTGCGACGACGATATTCTCCTACAAATATATCACCGTAATCTAAAGATTTATCTTGAGATAAATAAATCCGGTCATACCACTGATTTTCTCTGGTATTACGAGTCCCTTGGTTTTCTACATCCCAAGTAACGTTAATTTTATCACCCGATTGCGGACTGCTATCAGATACTGCTACATTACTAATCTTCAGGTCAGCTTCTCGATAAGTAATATCAATTGCTTCACTACCTAAATTATTGTTGGGATTTTCATAAACCCGATATTCAAAGCTTTGTCTATAAAAATCATTATCCCCACCACGTACAGGAATTTCACCTCGGAATTTCTCAGTATCCCTGCTGCCATAACTGTAATCGGTACTAATATGAATATAATACTGACCGTTATACCCGACAGGTAAGACAACATCCGAAGAATGAGTATAACTTTCTCCCGCACCCAAACCATTTTTAGGACTGTAAGCGATAAAACCGATCTTAGTCGCAGTAGCATCGGGAGAATTGAAATCAGGTTTATCGGAAATCCAAATTTCATCGTACCAGTAACGGGTACCAGACCAAACAGCAGCACCATCATTTCTTACCGTCCACTCAATGGTAGTCTTATCCCCAGAATAATTTTTATCTTCCTTGGGTAAAACATTAATATCAATTACCTTTAAGTCAGATGGTGTTCCACTAAGAACATTTATATCAGCATCTTCTTGATTATTACCTTCATAAATACTTTCCCAAACATTCTTATTAGCATCGGTTTCAATAATTAAATACTTACCCTTAACCCCAGGAGAAAGTATTGTTTCTAACTCTCCCGTATAGCTACCATTTCTATCGAGTTTACTATTACGTTGATAAGTACCCAAATACCATTTATTTGCATTATCTGATAAAGAATCGGAAATATATACTTTGTCGTACCAGATATTTTCTGTAGTGCTTACCAACCCTTGATTTTGAACCGTCCAATTAACTTTAAATGATTGTTCCCCGACTATATTCGGTGTTGTAACATTAATATTTGTGACGACTAAATCCGCAGATGGTGTTAATAATACTTTAATTGCACTGGACGCATAATTATTACTATTTAACTCGTTCCCATTGCCGTTATTATCAAAAGTATCTTCAGTAATTTCTTCATTCGTATCCGACCATGCAGTAATATACCATTCACCGCTGATTTGATTGGGTAAAGTAACATTTACTGTGTTCTCATAATAATTGTTACTATCAAGGTCATTAGAAGTCTTTAAAGAACCATTATGAGTAAAGGTACTCAAAAGAATATCTTGTGGTTTTCCTTCACTATTCAAAGCAGAAGGACGTTGGTTAGGCTGACGGGTTAACCAAACGCTATCAGTCCAATTATCGCGATCGGTTTCTCCACTACCAGAGTTGGTAACTTTATATTTTACCTTAATTTGAGAACCTTCAAATGCTTGAGTTGCTGCAACTACATTGCTGGTAACTAAGTCTGCTGGTGGTATGGATTCAACGTTTAGCTTCTGAGCCAGAATATTATTATTATCGCGGGGATATTCGTTTACACTGTTTCCAGCATCGGTACGAACGATAATATAAGCTTGACTCCGGAAATATCTGGGGACATCAAAGCTTTCGTTGACTACCGTTTTATAACTACTATTACTACCATTAACTGGATCTAATGCTGTTTGATTTTGGAAACTACCGATAAAGATATCATCGCCGCTAATGTCCCCATCTAATGATAAATATACATCGTCGTACCAAGTTTGTGTTGCCGCAATTGTTCCGAGATTCGCGATCGCAAATTCAATTCCACTTGCTTTCCCACCTGCTTTTATTTCACTGGGAACCAGAATATCGCTAACCTGTAAGTCGGGACGGTCTGGTAAATTAATTATTAATTGATTAAAAGCTGTTTTAATATTGTCATTAGTTGCACCAGCTTCATATAGAGAATTGGTGCTATTGGTTTTAACTATGACATTATAAGCACCCTCTACAGTTTCTGGTATGATAAATTGTTCGCTGCGTTCGTAGAATTTATTTGCTTCTAAACCGTTGGAATACCCAAAGTTACCCAAATAGATGGTACTGGGATTATCAACTCCAGCAAGTTGTAAATATACTTCATCAAACCATCTACCGGATGCATTTGCACTTCCAGTATTTACAACCTTCCAGCTAACATCAATTTTTTTACCCGCTTGTATCGAGCTAACTGTTGCGACATTTTCTACAACTAAATTTGGAGAAGGACTGGGGGTAATGTCAATTGTTTGTAAGGAAACTTTACTGTTATTGTTGTTAAATATTGATTCGTAAGGTGCGCTGCTATATGCAGCGGTAACACCAAAATAATAAGCACCATTTGCTAAATCTTGGGGAATAGTAAAATCAACTTGACGCTCATATGTATCCCCATTTGTGAGGAAACCGATGCGTTCGTAATATTCTCCTTTGACTGGATTATCGTTTGAGTCGTATAGAACAACATAGTCACTCCAAGAGTTGTTGTCGGTAACGGTTAATCCCTGATTTGCAACTGTCCATTTTAACTTTACCGTTTCCCCGGTTTTTGCTGATGTAGAAGTGGTGTTGATATCTGTAACAATTAAGTCTGCATATTCTCTGGGTGCGACGAAGAATTGGTTGTCAGCAGAATTTGTGTTGTTTTCCGTAAGTCCGTTTTCAAAGATTGAGGAAATACCTGTTTTTACGTAGAGGTTAAAGCGTCCTTCTAAGTTTCTCGGTAGCTGGATTTCTTGATTAAGGTTGTAGAATTCGTCTTGATTTAATAAGCCGTTGTGGGTGAATGTTGCGAGGATGATGTCATCGTTGTCACCAATTACTTCGTCATCAGATGCAATGATGTGGTCTACCCATTCGTCGGTAATTCCCGCACCAGTTCCAATGTTGCTTACTTTCCATCCGACGTTTATGGTTGCAGGATTGCCGATGGTTGATTCGGTGACGGTGATGTTGGATACCGCTAAGTCTGCGTAGTCGGCTAGGGTGATTTGGATAGGAGACGCTGCAACGTTGTTTTCTTCTTTACCGAGTTCTTTGATTTGTTTGGCTGCGTCTGTTACTAATAGTACGTAATAGCTGTCCTTAACATCTATAGGTAAATTAAAATCAATTTGCTTTTCATAACTCTCGCTGTTATTCAAAGATTGTGAATTACTGATTTCTTTTAATAGTAAGTCGCTATTATCAAATGTATTATCTTTTGATAGATAAATCCGATCAACCCATTCACTTGCTACTTCTGCTGAACCATTATTAGTTACCGACCATTCCAAAGATATATTATCACCAGATGTTGCGGTTGTTGGTAACGAGGTGATAGTCGGTACTAAATCATAAGAACCTAAATTGATGGAAACTGCTTTAACGTTATTGCTCTCGTTCGTTTCACCTTGAAGACTAGTACTATCGCTGACAAATAATAGATATCGATTACCAGTAGTCGTGTTCGGGACAGTAATAGTTTGAGTTTGAGTATAGCTACTTCCTGGTTGTAATGGCGTATTTTCTCCAGCCCAGATACTTGTAATAAATGTATCTTCATTGTCGAAAGTAGCATCATCAGAAATGTAAATGCCATCGTACCAGTTAGCAAAAGCTACTCCAGTATCGGAATTACTAATCGTCCAAGAAACGTCAATCGTTTCACCGAGAATTGCCTCTGTTGGAGCTGTTACTGTAGATATACTCAAATCGGGAGCGTTAATTGTTATCGGTAACGAAGCGATATTATTTGTTTCATTGCTTTCCCCTTGTATGTTGTCACGGTCGGCAACAAACAGTAAATATTTGTTACCTAACATTGTATTTGGGATAGTAACGTTCAAAGCATGAGTATAGCGATCACCACTTAAAAGAGGTGTTTTATCTGCTGCTGATAAGTTGCCTAACTCAATATCGTTAACATCAAAAACTGCATCATCCGATAAATAAACGTAGTCATACCAATCCGCTGGAGCTTGAAGATTGCCCGTATTGGTAACAGTCCAACCCACTTCAATTGTTTCACCAAAACTTGCGGAAGATGGAGATGTAGGAGCGCTAAGCTCAATATCCGGCGCACCTAATTCAATGGAAACTGCCTTAATATTATTATTTTCGTTGTTTTCAGCTTGTCTATTATTGTAGTAGTCTGCTTTAAATAACAAATACCAAGTTCCCGAGGCAACATTAGGAAGAGTTAAATTACGATTTACAGTATAGCTAGCCCCTGATGCTAATGGGGTTTCTGCACCAGTCCACAAATTATCTATAAATGTATCCGAACTATCTAAGTTCTCATCAGATGACAAATAAACACCGTCCCACCAATCAGCAAGAGCAGCACCAGTTCCCCGGTTAGTTACCGACCACTCTACCGCAATAGTTTCACCTACAATACTATCCGTAGGAGCAGTAATATTTTCGACTATTAAATCGGGCGCTTTTACTTCTAAGGAAATAGCACGCACGTTGTCAATTTCTGAAGTTTCCGCTTGTTGATTGCCGTTATTGTCGGTAGCAATCAGCACATACCAATTTCCTTCTGCGACATTTGGAATAGTAATATTGCTGTTTAAAGTATAGTTAGCACTAGCACCTAACGGACTAGAAGCTGCTGCTGATAAGCTACCTAGTTGAATATCACTATTATCTAAGGTAGGATTTTTTGATAGGTAAACATAATCGCTCCAATCAGCAAGAGCAGCACCAGTACCTTGATTTGTTACATCCCAAGAAACATTAATGGTTTCACCCCAAGTTGCCGTTGTCGGAGCATTTATATCGGTAACTTGTAAATTGGGTGCAGTAATTCCAAAAGGTAGAGCTTTGATATTATTGTTATTATTGGTTTCACCTTGGGCATCATTCGCATCTGCTACAAACAATAGATACTTGCTTCCACTTCCTGAATTGGTTGGGATGGTAATGGCTTTAGTTTGGGTGTAGCTGCTGTTACCATTTAAGGGAATGCTATCAGCCGCACTGAAGGTAGCAACAAATTTATCGCTTCCATCAAGAGTAGTATCGTCTGAGATGTAAATTTGGTCGCTCCAAGTCGCACCAGCCGTTACCGCCGTACTATTTGTTACCGTCCAATCAACATCGATAGTTTCTCCCCAAGTAGCAGTAGAATTAACGGTACTCGCACTACTAACAACTAAATCTGGAGCAGTTAAGGCAATTGGAATTGCTCTTATATTGTTGGTTTCGTCTCTTTCGCTTTGCTGCTTACCTGCATCTGCAACAAATAGCAGATAACGATTTCCTGTAGCGGTATTAGGAATTGTAATGCTGCGGCTAAAATCATAACTGGAATTTACGCCTAAAGGTATTTTTCCGGTAACGCTTTGAGAAGAAACAGCTGTATCCGTGTCATCTAATTGAGTATCCTCAGATAGGTAAATTGTATCGTACCAATCTGCTGAAGTTTCTATACTACCTTGGTTCTCGACACTCCAGTTAACAGTAATAGATTCTCCTAATACAGCTGTGTTGGGTGCAGTTGCAGCAGTGACTCTCAAATCGGGGTCGTTATCGCCGATAATTATGGGTACAGAAGAAATATTGTTTACTTCGTTGAGTTCGCCTTGATTAGTGTAGACATCTGTCGCAAAAATGAGGTAGCGGGTGCCAATTGGGATATTGCTAGGTAAGGTTAACAATTGACTAACGCTGTATTCACTATCTACCGCTAACGGAGTCAAGTTGCTTGTTGATATGTCTTTGAGTTGAGTATCAGTATTGGTATCTAAAGTTGCGTCATTTGATAAATAGATGCGGTCGTACCAATTTGTGTTAGTACTTGCATTTCCTTGATTTTTGACAGTCCAACTTACCTCAATTCGCTCATCAGAATAACTTTTTACTGGTACTGTAGTATTAATGATTACTAAATCAGGAGCATTTACATATATAGGAATAGCCTTGACGTTATTTGCTTCGTCAAGTTCGCTCTTGTAGTTGTCGTAATCTGTCACAAAGAGCAAATATTGGCTGCCTGTTGTACCTTTAGGAATAGTAATGTCATCAGTTAGGGTATATTCTCCATCTACTTCCAATGGTGTTGAACCTTCCCGGTCGCTTAAAAGTTCGGTATCGTTTTCATCTAAAGTACTATCGCTAGAAATATAAACTCTGTCGTACCATCCGCCATTATCATTGGTCGCTACAGAGGTGCCTTTGTTCTTAACAGTCCAAGAGACAGATATAGTTTGTTCAACTTCGACTACACGCGGTACTGTTGCTGATACTACTTCTAAATCAGCATTATCACCTATAATTGTTAAAGGAACTGCTTTTGCGTTATTACCTTCATTATTTTCTATTTGCTGTTCATATTTATCAGTAATAAATAACAGGAAACGATTTCCTGGTTGACCTACTACGCTATCAGGTAGAGTAATGTTGATATTATCAACAGTATAAGTTCCGTCTACTGCAAGTGGTGTTGAATCCCAGTAGTAGTTGTAAAGT
This sequence comes from Richelia sp. SL_2_1, assembly GCA_012033205.1. GTDB lineage: Bacteria > Cyanobacteriota > Cyanobacteriia > Cyanobacteriales > Nostocaceae > Rivularia. The sequence goes on from JAAUSO010000012.1 coordinate 43,073, forward strand.
TCTTCGTCATTATCGTCGTAAACAGTATCAGTAGATAAGTAAATGTAGTCATACCATCCCTCGGAAGTAGTACTTTCCCCTTGATTTTTGACGGTGTAGGAAAGCTCAATATCTTCACCAGCCGCAGCAGTTGCAGGTGTGCTTGTATCGGTAACAACTATATCTGGGGCTTGAATGGTGATAGAAACTGCTTTGAAGTTATTATTTTTATCAGTTTCCTGTTGATAGTTATAGTTATCAGCGACAAAAAGCAAGTAACGGCTACCTGCCTTTGCATCAGTCGGAATTATAATGTCTTGAGTAATACCGTAGTTAGCGCCTGCGGCTAATGTCGTCTCATTCGATACGTAACTATCTATAACATACTGGTCTTCATCAGCATCAAAATACTCATCGTCGGAAAGATAAACGGAGTCATACCAATCGAAGTTTGCAGCAACATTACCTTGGTTGGCAACAGTCCAAGAGACTGATATAGTTTCTCCCTGAGCTGATGCTATCGGGATTGAAGCATCGGATACTACCAAATCAGGAGCGGTAATAGTTATGGGAGTAGTGTAGACGTTATTAGTTTCATCGGTTTCGCTTTGAGAATTGCCCCTATCGCTTAGAAGTAGTAAATAGCGTTCTCCCGGTTGATAATTAGGAATAGTAATATCTTCGGTGCGGATGTAAGTTTCACCACTAGCTAGCGTCTCAGACCTACTATGGTTAAAGTTAGCGATTTCAGTATCTGTATCGTCAAATACCTCGTCATCAGAAATGTAAACCGAGTCATACCAGTCAGCAGAAGCTGATACATCACCCAGATTTTCTACCGTCCAAGATACTGAAACAGTTTCACCAACTACTGCTGTTGAAGGAGCGTTGTTGGTAATAATAGTGAGGTCGGGAATTGTAATATCAATCGGTACAGCATAAACGTTATTAGCATCACTGCTTTCTACTTGATAATTATAATTGTTAGTCACTACCAGTAGATACCATTTTCCTGACCCGCTACCTTCAGGTAATGTAAAGCTTTGACTCTTGCTATAAGTTTCTCCCGCATCGAGGTTTTCATTAATCTCAATGTCACCTATATAAAGGTCTGAGTCATCGAAAACAGTGTTATTAGAAAGGTAAACCGAGTCATACCAACTACTTACATCGGCTGCTACGTTCCCTTGATTTTTTACCGTCCAGTTCACCGCAATTGATGAGCTTTCGGCTGCGGTAGCTGGTATTGTTGCCTCTGTTACAATCAGGTCTGGGTTTGTACTACTTACAGGGTCAGGACTGTTTTGATTTTGAACTGGGCTACCTGTTTGTAATAAAGTTAGATTTGGGTCAAAGTCTCCAATAGTAATAGGAACTGCCTTGAAATTGTTATCTTCGTTTAACTCGCCTTGCTGATTATAATAATCAGTTGCGAATAACAGATACTTATTACCTTTCGTAATATCTGAAGGCATCTCTAGGTACTGGGTTACCGTATAACCAGTACCCGAAGCTAAGGGTGATAAATTGCTAATTTGAGCATCTGATAGCTGGATATCCGTGTCAGTAGACAGCGTATTGTCATCGGACAAATACACTGAATCATACCACTCATCTGAAGCATTACCATTGCCTTGATTATCAACTGTCCAAACAACTTCTATTTGCGCGGATGCATAAGCTTGATTGGGAGCCTCCGCGTTAGTTACCTGTAAGTCAGGAGCTTTTACTTCTAAGGAAATAACCTTGATATTATTTGTTTCGTCAAGTTCGCTCTGGTAATTATATCTATCTGTCACAAACAGTAAATATTGGCTGCCAATTATGTTTTGAGGAATTGTGATGTCTTTAGTTAAGGTATACTCCCCATTCGCTGCCAATGGTGTTGAAACCCATTCTTCGCCCAGATAAGTATCGTTCTCGTCTAAAATATTATCACTAGAAATGTATACCAAATCGTACCAGCCACCGTTATAGTTTGTGGCATCAGAAGTACCTTTGTTTTTAACCGTCCAAGAGACAGATATAGTTTCTTCAACTTCGACTATATTGGGCGCTGTTGTTGCGATTACTTCTAAATCCGCATTATCACCTGCAATTGTTAAAGGAACTGCTTTTAAATTATTGCCTTCGTTATTCTCGGTTTGCTGTTTATATTTATCTGTAATAAATAACAGGTATCGATTCCCCGGTTGACCATTTACGCTGTCGGGTAAAGTAACGCTGATATTCTCAACCGTATAAGTTCCATCTACCGCAAGTGGTGTTGAATCCCACTCGTAATCGTGAAGCCATTCATCATCATCGTCGTAAACAGTGTCGGTAGATAAGTAGATGTGGTCATACCAATATTGAGAAGTTGCACTTTCCCCTTGGTTTTTAACGGTGTAGGAAAGTTCAATATCTTCACCAACCGCAGCAGTTATAGGTGTACTTGTATCAGTAATAACTATATCTGGAGCTTTAATAATAATGGGAGCTACTCTAAAATTGTTCGTTTTATCAGTTTCCTCTTGATAATTATTATTATCATTATTCGCGACGAATAGTAAGTAACGGCTGCCTGGGCTTGCATCAGTAGGAATTGAAATGTCTTGATTAATACTGTAGTTAGTCCCTGCTGCTAATGGAGTGGAGTCAGATATCGAAATTTTTGTGATATAGTCGTCCTCTTCGTCAAAAACCTCATCGTCAGAAAGGTAAAAGTAGTCATACCAATCAGCATCAGCGGTGACAGCCCCTTGATTTGTTACCTGCCAGTTCACAGAAATTTCTTCACCCAATACTGCTTCTGTTGGTGCAGTAGCGTCAGATACAATCAAGTCGGGAGCATTAACAACGATTTCGATTGCTTTGACATTGTTGCTTTCGTTCGTTTCGTAGTGATTATTATCTACGTCGGCAACAAATAACAAGTAACGACTTCCTAAAGCTGTTTTGGGGATAGTAACAGTTTCCGTTAGATTATAAGTATTTGCTGCTACAACAGTTGTTTCAGATGTTCCTGAATTAAATGAAGATACTCGTGTATCTTCTGCATCAAATATCTGGTTGTCTGACAAGTAAATACCGTCATTCCAACTATGTGTTGCCTCCACATTACCTTGATTAAGAACCGTCCAAGAAATCTCGGCAGTGCTATCTACTGTAACGGCGAGAGGTGCAGTTGCTCCTGTTACCGTTAAATCTGGTAATGTAATATCGATGGGAACTGCTCTAACGTTATTAGTTTCACTTTCTTCAAATACGTAATTATTATAGTCTGCTACAAACAGCAAATATTGTTTTCCAGAACCAACCCGCTTAGGTAACGCCATATCTGTAGCAGAGATGTAGCTTTCACCAGGCATGAGTTGCTGGCTAGCTTCAAGGCTGCCCACGTAGCGGTCTGAGTTATCAAAGATGGTATTATCGGATAGGTAAACCCTGTCATTCCAAGCAGTTGTTACTATTCTTTCTCCTTGATTAGTAGTAGTCCAAGTTAAAGAAATCTTGCTACCTTCTGCGGCTGTGGTAGGTGCAGTAGCATCTGTTATTACCAAGTCAGGCGCACCTACACCTGCATTCAGATTGTATGCACCTGTAGCACCGCTACCATAACTAGTAACCCTTACAATATAGTTAATGCTTTCGACGGGAGTAAAACGTAGCATTAAGTTACGACCTTCACCAGAGTCATCATCATCAGCAATAACTGTTCCTGTATCTGCGTCTACAAGTTGTAGGTAGGTGTCAAAGCTTGAAGATAATAGGTCAAGTGTAACAACTTTTCCAACCGTAAAATCAATCAACTTGTAGTCATCACTGTAGCTACCATCGCGAGTCGGATTATTTACATCCGAGTCTTCTAAGTTACCGGGAACTGTACCATTTTTAGCAGAAATAGTAGGTAATTCCAAATTACTAAATGCACTACTACCTAAAAGAGCAAATGTAGAGAAATTATTAATTAAACTATCATCATAATTCGCAATATTAATGTCTTCAAAATCAGTTATTAATTCTACTACTTCCCCATCATCTGCTACAGTACTGCTAATTATGGGGTCGTCGGTAATATTATCCGTATCAGCAGCAACAACTCTCACCCCAGCATTAAACTGTATATCCCCCTTAGCGGCTATCGCACCGTAAATAGTGGACTGACTATTAGAGGTAAAATCACCCGCACTCTCAAATATTCCTCTGGTATCTGCGGCACCGTCAAAGGTAATATCGCCGCTCGATACTACTCTAATATTATTATTTACATTAATATTTTCGGTAGCACCTCTAAAAGTAATACCACCACTGCTATTATCAGATGCAATTAAACTGTCTCCAGCAAAGGTTGCTGCATCGTTCATATCAATAGAACCAGATGCAAATACCGATAAATCGGAGGCTTTTACTTTTGCTAAATTTATATCACCATCATTAGCAATTAAGACAACATTATCTAAATTATTCTTACTACCTCTAAACTTAATATCACCCTCTTGGACGATAATTACATAGTTGCTTAAATTAACGTTATTGGGAATAGTTAATCCCCCACCGATTATTTCTACTACCGTTGGATTATCTACTGTACCGGGTGCAGGAAAATTCTTCGACCAACTGGTAGCATTCTTAATATTATTTTTATTATCGCCGATATCAAAGATAATAGTTTGAGTATCGTCTGTAAGGAAGCTATCTAGTTTATCTTGTTTAAGGCTATCGTATGTGGGAATATCAACTGTAATTTCTTCTAGAACCTGGGGTGAGTTTAAACCAGGATATTGTTCGTTGGAACCAACGTTGGTATTATAAGCATCGGCAACAGTAATGACGTTATCTCTTAAGATTTTTCTCCCAGAATCATCAAGTTGTGGAGTACCATCCGCGTTAACTTTTTCGGTGGGGTCAATATTACCTTTAATGTTAAACCCAAGAGCAGCATATATTAACGTATCATCGCTTATATTAAAGGAATCCCCATTTTTTTCTCCATCATTGTTGATGGTAATTTGTTTCTCGGTTTTTATAGCATAGGATGGTGGAGTGGGTGCTTTGTAAGCCGAGTCAAGTATTGGTATCGAAAATGCGGCAACGTCCGTTAATAAATTTGATTCAAATATACCAACTAAGGGACTATTTTTAGTATTACCAGTAATGAAATCAATATTTGGTTCATTAAAACCAATTATTTCTTTTCCGAATAATTGATTTGGAGTAGATGTTTTACTAATTAAAAATGGTGGCGGTACTAGACTATCTGTATCGCCACCAATATTATCTATATTATATGTAATATCTAAATTATCTGATTGAAGGCGTTCTATCTCTGTAATAAAAGGGTCGCCACCTATATTTTTATTAGCCGTGACGGTTGTATTTAAACCGTAAACATCAAGAACAGAATTATCTAATATAGAAGAATCTACTTGTTCTTGGTCATTTTTGCCAAATATATCAATATTAGCCATAACACCCTTTTTATATTATAAGTTAAAGCGTCAAACGCCCGATATTTACATCTTTATTAAGTTAAATAATACAAATACACAAAATTAGGATGTAAATAATTTAATTATTTACACTATTTTTTATAGTTATTATTACGATTCATTATACGTCCGTCGGGTAGAAGGATGGGGATATTAGGTATTAAACTAACCTCCATCTAATTGCCTTCTACCCATCCAGTTCATCTATACACTCATGGCAAACAAATTGTTTGTTTCTGTATTCTTATTTGTTTCCAAGTTATATTCTTCTACTGCCGATACTTGCTGCGGGAACTGTGCTAATAATTTGTTATTAACAATGTTTTTATAAGCATCTAAATCGGCTTGCCAATTGTTAATAACTGAATCGAGTTGTTGTAACTTTTCTGCATTGTCTTCACTACTTAATTCGTAGCTAAAACTACCATTGAAAATCACAATAGGATTAATGGTTTCATCGTCTGAGCGCAATGCTGCTTCGGTTATGCTTAAGTACAGGGGAGAACGTTGCAGCTTATAAACTAAATTAAGCGATGCTCTCATTGGCTCTTCCCCCTCTGATTGCCATGCACCTGGAGATAGCAGATTTTGGGTTATGTACTGACGTGCGGTATCTTGTTCTCCGGTAGGCAAAGGAATGTATCCTCTAGGATTAATGCCAACAGCCTCAAATTCCATATTGGGTAAAGCTCTTGCATATTTACGAGCAATTTCTGGAATTAAGATTGATTCTCCATCAATATCTTTGATTGGTTGTGCTAATATTATTCTTTGCGGTTCTGCTGTAATCGCAATACCGTTGCTAAACATGACCTGAGCCACATTGCTGGCATTTACTGGTTGACGTGCCAACTCCCAATCGCTCGGTACAATGCCGCTGCATTTTAGAAAATCTGCATTTAGGAGACTGGTTTTGTGATTCTTAGCTGCAATGACAATTACTAAATCTTGGAGAACTAATTGTTGGTTCATGTTGAGTATGAAGTTAAGTACCAATGAAAGATATATTTCCGTATTATCAGTTATTACGCATATATCAATATATACAGGTTAAAGACGGTGATAATCTGAGAAATTGAGCTAACCTTCGTATTTTCAGGTTTTTAGCGGTTTCTTAGTTCTAACATTCGCAATCATTAATGATATATAGAGGATACACGCAATTTTTCTCAGTAATAACCGCTAAAAATACGGTTATATTCGGTATATTTTCGGTAAATGAAGTTTTTTGTTAAGAAGTTGTAAAGATACATTCTGTCTTCACCATAGCTGGTGTATTGGAGAAACAACCGCGTTTTTCATTCAGAAAGAATATGAATTTTTGTAATATTTTTACTTTGTAACGATTTGCTAAAAATATATGTATATCTAGCATATTTTTTAGTTTTGGTGTATGCAGATAAATTGATAAAGACACGTTAAGAGTTATTGAAGGAAGTACTGGTATTAATAGAAGATATGTTAATTGACCCAAGCATATCTATATTTATGATGCGATGTCCGATGACAAGCTGCAAAACATTGGAGGCGATTACTTTAATAATGGAGAATCGTTGGCATTAATTCAGCCAGTACCTTTAACACTACATCCGGCTGAAGTTTATTTACGCTCGTTGGGTGAGGGTTCCCGACGAACGATGCGCGAGGCATTGAATGCGATCGCAAAATTGTTAACTGATAACAAGTGCGATGCAACAACTCTCGATTGGTCAAAACTGAAATATCAGCATACGGCTATCGTCAGGTCAATTTTAATGGAGAAATACAGTCCGGCAATGGCGAACAAGATGATTTGTGCGTTGCGAAGGACGTTGAAAGAAGCTTGGCGACTGGAGTTGATGACTAGGGAGGAGTACGCACGAGCAGCCGATATCGCTTCTGTGCGGGGTAAAAGTTTACTTAAAGGGCGGGCGCTAGGGGAAAAAGAAATATCTAAACTATGGGATGATTGTAAGAATGATAATTCTAATTTGGGAGCAAGAGATGCGGCATTGTTAGGGGTTTTAGCGGTTGGGTTGCGACGTAGTGAAGTAACGCATCTCGATTATTCGGATTTCAAGTCGCGCACTCGTTCATTAAATATCCGAGAAACTAAGGGAAACTCGGAACGAATTGTTTACCTACCAACAGAAGCCGCACAGGTAATACGAGAATGGTTGCTAGTTAGGGGAAATATTGAGGGACCGCTTTTTTATCCTTTGAGTAAAGGGCATAGAATTATGCACAGAAGGATGAGCGAGCAGGGGATATTACGAGCTTTAGTCCGGCGCGGGGAACGTGCGGGTGTGAAAGGATTTACGCCCCATGATTTTAGAAGAACTTTTATCGGCGATTTGTTAGATGCGGGTGCAGATATTGTTACCGTACAGAAACTAGCGGGTCATGCGTCGCCAAATACTACAAGTAAGTACGATAGACGTGGGGAAGATGCTAAAAAACGGGCTATTGATTTATTAAATCTTCCTATTTTACAAACAGTAAATAAACGTAAACCAAAAGAATCAATACTAAAATGTCCTAATTGTAAATCTAAAGAAGTTAATAAAGATGGATTTCAGGTATTAGCTGATGGTAATAAACATCAACGATATCGGTGTAAGGAATGCGATTATGCCTTTACTCCGCTTCTATCGGTTCCGGATAAGTAAAATTAAAAATCATCAAATATTTCTACAACATCTTTAACTGCAATACCTCCAACTCTTTCCCCACTGAAGTTTAATACACCGAACTGCGTTTTACCGTTAACCCATCTAGCAGTAATAGTTTTTCTGTCATCACTCAAAGCTACAATTTCCCAGCAAGAACCATCGGCAATAATAAATTGCAACTTCCACAATTGTTGATGTGGAAGTAATTCAAAGCTATTACTACTCTTCAATGCTTGAGTTTTTAATTGTTGATAGATTTGTTCATCTGACATAGTAAAAAATGCTATCAATAGTCATGGAAATATTGAAATTACAAAATACTTATATTAGTTTAAAACCAATTGAGTAGTAATACTTGATTCTGAGAGGGTGTATTTAGTATACTTATAAAGTATGACATTTAGTCTTTAATTATTTACTTTCGATAAAATTAATTTCCCTCTAATTATATTTAAGGGTTTTTCTCATTCATTTAATTATAGCAACAAGCAGATTTTTGTCATGAGCAATGAAGTAGTATGCCCGGAAAGCTATCAAATATTTGTTAGAGAGCCTGAAAGATGGGCGTATATCAAAATGGAATCAAGAGGAAGATGCTAATAAAATTGCACTTGATATTTTGGATTCTATCAGAAACTTCCCCCTTGATGAATGGGACAAAAAACACCAATAAAAATATTATCGTAATTTCCTCAAAAGTCTGCCGAATGATGACGATAGTGTTATTGTTATTATTTAGTTTTTCAACATTCAATTAATTTAAATTATCCGTTTGCCTGAATTTTGATGTGGCATAATAATACCTAGTTCTATAAACAAATTTCGGTAGAAGTAGTAGTTTGTCAGACTTATTTTCCCAGCACTTGGTAATATTCCAAAATCAAATTTAATTTGCACCCCTTGAAGGATAAAGCAGAGGTAGGGGCATTACTCCTACCAAAAAATCCAGGATTATATGAGAAAGACCTGCAAAAATTACTTGCCTGGAGCGAATTACTAACTTTTGATGACTAAAAGTATTCTTACGCCAGTAGCGCACTCCTACAAGAAAAATTATTGTGAGAATTGGCAGTAAAAGACTGATCGCAATTGAGTGAGTTGTTCTGACTATCTTGATAACTTTTAGATTATTTTGACTTATAATAACTAATCTTCTTGAGCTTCCATAACCACACTTCCTAATCTTTTAAGAATTTTGAGAACCTGACCTAGTTCGTGATTGGTTGGCAGCAATGAGTAAGCCCGTGAAAAGTCGTATGTAGGTTGTTCAGCACTAAAATCCAGTTTGAGAAAAATAAATTCATCTCCGTTGGTGGCAATACCAAAAGCCAAATCACCTTGTCGCGGTTGAGCAAGCATATAGGCAAATAACTGAGGAAGCGCTACACCCACAGGAATGGCACTTCTTTTGGATTCAAGCGATAGAACCCACAGATTATCGTTAACCACTAAAGTATCAATAAAGCCACGAAGAGTTTCAATTGTATCGTTAATGACTATCTCAATTCCGAAAGGAGAACGAATTTGATATGGCTCATCAAGAAATCCGGCTAGTTCTAGCAGAGGTGATACCACAAGTAAATTAACAGTTCCTTCCAGTAAAAACCCGTCTTCTCTATGGTAATCAAACCGCTTCTTAATCTTGCCGACTCCCGTTTTCTCTTCCGGGCTTAGTTCTTGTAAGCCCTCGCTCAATTCACTGAAAAATGCCGGATTGGTGGTTTTTTCTATTTTGAAGCTTAGAAGTAAGTCCTTAAAGCTTTTGATTCTATCTGTAACAGCAAGAGTCATTTCTAAAAATTATCTATAGGAGTTTTTAGTATAAATATACCGTAACTTATTGTTTTAGATAGGAATATCCCCAAGGATTTGACTAATATCATGAGACATCTTGGCTTCGGTCATCTCCTGAAAATTCTCTTCTTCCTGGACGATACTGTGACAGGACAGCATTAAGAGGTTCAAGAAATCTCTTGAGTCAATGCCTTCATATTTTGAAGCCATTGGGAGAAAGAATAACTATTAGTGTAACTTGTGATTAATTTTACAATTATACCAATAGTTATTACAATATATTAATATTTCTTGTACAAAAATAAAAATGTAGTAACAGCTTTTATCTTATTTAAAATAAGTTTAGAGAAACTACCTTCTCGTAACAAATCTTAATTATGTGTAATTACTGCTATAAACGGTTTTTACGTGTTTCTTTAGACTTAGAACAATATAATAAAAAAAAAGGCAAAATATAGTGCTAAATCTTTAAACATTATTGGCACTGCCATTTTAAATCAATAAAAGCGCTTGAGAACGTAATCAAAAGGTCAACCCATTCCAATTCTTGCGGATTTAAAAGCGCTGCATCCGCTAACAACCGAGGCAAACTAAAAATCCAATCTCGAAGTTTTTCTCCCGAACAATCAATAATAATTGTTAAAACTTGGCTATTTCTTCTCGTAATATCACCCAAGGTCAAAGGCAAAGACCTTGCCAACCATTGAGTATAAACGCTAACTCAGTGTTAGCCTTAAAGAGAGCCGAGGTGATGCCAGAAATTGGTGGTGAAAGATGGGAGCAAATTTGTGAAGCGATAAACGAACTATCTTCTCGTGATGAAAAATATACACCTTTTGACTTGATAGAGTATGTTCCGAATAAGAGTAAATCAATTAATGAATGTAATGCAGAAAATTTAACTAAAATTTCAGTTGCTTAATTTTCTATACTCATGATGAGTATCGTTTATTGTTTAGGTTTTTCAGTATTTTTGATGCTAAACTATTATTACTAATAAAAACTTAAGTTAAGAAAACAATTCGCTCCGCTTTGATAAAGATGTACGAAATGACCCACGCTGTAAACTTTTGTACAGTTATCAATTATTCCTAGACAACTTGACTATATATGTCTACTTATGGGCAGAAATTATTTAACAGTTGCAAACCCTTTTGATTTATGGCGCGGAAAAAAATGTAGGGTGTTCCCGGTAGAATGCTTCAGCGCAACCCTATTTATTAGATATTTTTTTATTTGGAAGCCCCTTAATCCATACAATGTTATCAGGAAATATCAAAATCTCTGGACTACCATCAGTTTACTTGTTAGAAAAAGATAAATTACCATCATGTGCAGCTATCTATTTTGTATCTGATAGTAATGGTCAAATTATTTATATCGGTAGAACTGTCAACTTAGTTGAAAGATGGAGAGAACATCATCGATTTAACCAACTGAAAAGATTTAATCGAAAAACCCGCGTTACAATTAGCTGGATAAGTTGTAGCAATGATATAAAAATCCTTTCACAACTCGAAAATGAGTTTATAAATTTATATAAGCCGCCGTTAAACTGGTCAAAAGTAGTAACACCAGTTAGAAAAATTACTCCAGCTTTAACAGCATTACAGCAGGGTCTTCAGCAGCTATCCAAGTTTAACACTATGATTTTTGGGTTTGACCCAATTACAGATGAAGAACCACCAACAATATATTTGCTATATCCTGTTTATGGTCTTCGAGGTGTATCAGGTATAGCAACCGCCAAGGCGGTTAGGATGCAAAATGTAAGACGTGTTCAATTGCATCTCGTAAACAATCAAATTGATCTAGTTTTTTGCGGATTCGACTTTTTAACCAAGACCAGCATTTCTCAATGTTGTTAAGGTCTGGAGAATAAGGCGGTAAGTACATTAGTTCGCACCCTGCACTTTGAATCAGTTCTTGAATGCGCCCACCTTTGTGGAATGTGGCATTATCCATCACGATAACCTGCCCGACTTCGAGTTTTGGAAGCAAGCAAGTTTCCAGCCAAATCTCGAAGACGGTTCGATTACATGCCCCTTCAACAGTGAAAGGAGCTATTAAATTTTGGTTACACAGCGCTGCAATCATGTTTACCCGTCCCTCACGTCGCCCTGATTTAAGTGCATGAAAGCGCTGTCCTTTTTCATTCCAACCGTACTCATACTCGTCTCGGTTATCCATTCCAGACTCATCAAGGTAGACAATTTTCTCCTGGGCTAGGGTGGACAACTGTACTACAAACGCTTGCCGTTTGTCTTCGTCGCGCTCACGGTAGCCGTAAGTCTTTTTTTTCGAGTGAAGCCAATTTTATTTAATGCCCGTGAGATAGTGCGTTAAGCGAAGCTCTGCCGTAGGCAATCGCTAATTTCTCCTTCCCAAAGTGAGGCCATTGTAACGATTTGCTAAAAATATATGTATATTTACCATATTTTTTAGTTCTAGTGTATGCATATAAATTGATAAAGACACGTTGAGAGTTATTGAAGGAAGTACTGGGATTAATGGAAGATATGTTAATTGACCTAAACATATCTATGATGCGATGTCCGATGACAAGCAGCAAAACATTGGAGGCGATTACTTTAATAATGCCGAATCATTAATAATGCCGAATCATTGGCGTTAACTGTGCCAGTACCTCTAACGCTTCATCCGGCTGAGGTTTATCTGCGTTCGTTGGGTTCAGGCTCCCAGCGCACGATGCGATTAAATGCGATCGCCCTGGTTATAGTTTGCTTTTAAGTCCTTTGGGTAAAACTCATAAAGTTGTGCAAGTAAATCTGATAAAGTCAGATATTGTCCAAAACAAGAATCTCAATGTCAAAAACACCAAACTGGCAACCTGTCAGCCAATTACCCCTTATCGCTCAAATGATTGATGGGGAATTAACCGACACCCAAAGCCAATATCAAAACCTACAACCTGCTTACGCTCGACCTCATGTCCTTGACGATTATACTGTAGGGCGATTAATTAAGGTGTTTGGAGAGCGGCAAGAATTTTTTGGAATTTATGCCGAGCAACTATCTAGATGGAAAGCTCTCAACTTGAATGGTACGCAGAAGCAGGAAGTAGAAAGAATTGAAAAGCAGTTAGAGAAGCTTATCGAAGCAAATGCTCAAATTGTGACTTTAGCTAACCAACTGCAACAAGGAACGATTGAGAAAGTATTAGGTAAATCGGATTTAGAACTTGGATTGGAAGCGCTAGGGAAAATTAAGTTTTAGGTGTAAACTGCATCTTTAGATTTGAGTAATTACTGCTTCCACGGAATATGGTAAAGCTGCGGACTCCTATTTCATGGGGAAATAAGGTAGGGTTTTTTCTCAAATTCTTCTTTGAGTAGTTTTAATGCTCTTGCTTCATGTGTACCTAAAAACTTGTTTTTAACGAATTTTGAATTAGTACAAATGGTAGTCTACTAAGATTGTTGAAAGCAGCATATAAAGTTTTTTGTAGAAATGAAGATTAGTTTGATGCTACTGCATTCACCGTCAGTGCAGCGATCACAATTCCAGATTCCCTTACTTCCAACACTGAGTCTTAATTACTACAGCTAACGCTAACTCATAGCTGCTGGCAACTAGCGTTAATGATGATGTAAGGGATATAGAATCGCGGAGATTAAAGAAATTTAATGCACGGTTGAATATTCTGTATTGCTTGTATATCAATCTTTTTATACAAGATTGCAATGCATTAAGCGCACAATTGCAACCAGTTGACCGCAGTTGCACAACGTAAATTGGTCTTTCTAGCTGCCAACTTTTACGCCAACTGCATCAATAATGCGAAGTAGCGTAGGTAGTTTGAATAAATCTAAATATAAATAATATTACTTAAATAGTAGTATTTTTTATAACTTAATCTAATTCACCTTCTTTTTTGAGCCATTCTTCGATAAGTTGCCTAGTAATTTCGCTCATTGGGCGATCGCGTTTGGCGCAGGCGACTTTAAATTTACTTTTGAGTTCTTTCGGTAAATACATACTTAGTTCAGCGTGACCTTGAGGGATACGTTTGGTCATTGGGAGTAAAGCGACTATTGACATGACAACCCTTTATTGTCGCACGAAGAATTTTTAAACCAAACTAAATACGTGCATCGCCTAATCGCCTGATACGTGGTAATATATATGTGTTGATTCGATAAGTGATTAGGAGAATGCCTGATACGGCTGACTTTCGGGGTATTTATCAAGGTGTGTTGGGAAAGAGCGTTTCAGATTCACAATGGTGGCGGGTACGTCGTATGTTTGAGCGATCGCAATTACCAATTACCGCAGAAAATCTGAGAACTTTTGCTGCACTCAAGCGCGATTGCCCCAGGTTAAAGATTGCGGTTAAGGATTTGATTGAAATTAATAGTCAAATTAACAGCTTTGTATTGGGGGCGGTGACATTCAAGGGATATGAGATTGAACAAATTATTTACCGAAACTGGGGAATAAACCCACACCAAACTACATTTTGTAGGTGGTTTAGTGAGATTGGCGGGTTTAAAAAGCATAAAAGTTACCCTGCGGTTGATATAGCCCATGTATTTATCTGCGCCAGGGTTTATCTATTTAAACAACGTCAAAATATTTCACCTAAATTTACATCGCGTTATTGATAATGGAAACAGCAAATGATTTTTTATTTCTAAACGAAGATATGGCGAATAAATTTAATCCCTTTTATGAAGGACAATATTTAGTTATTCAAACCTTACCGCGCAATATCGAGTTACGTGTAGAATATCGCAGCCACGATTATTACAAAGCCAAAAGCAGGTGCGATATCGAAAACTTTGCCCACGATTACACATCGTTTGGGTTGAGAATTTTTCATCAAGGTCAATTGTGGAGAGTCAATTGTAGCGGGGAAGCAACCGTATTATCCAAGCAGCAAAACTGGGATGTTCATCCCGATTATTTGGCAGTACATTACAACCAAAACAGCGATGGTGAGATAGTAGTTCACGAATGCAGTTACCCTTACTTTGACTCATTAAAATTAACAGTGAACCGATACGGTGAATCTGCCGAATATTGGCAGCCGTTAACCTGTCTGCAAAGCGATAACGGCAGGGAGATTGATAAGTGTCCTAATTGTGGATACTCGCTAATTGATGACCAGGATGAAGAAGACGAAGATACACCAGTTGCTTGTATTGGTTGCAGTAACTATCACGGTGAACTTTATGGAGATGCCCAATTAATTTGTGCTATCCATCCCTACGGTTGCAGCGACCAGATATGCCCTGATTTTGAGGACAATAAGAATGCATAACCACATTGAGAACATACGCAAACAAGCCAAAAAGCGCGGTATTAAACCAACAACCGCCATTATTAAAAGTGCGATAGCACTCCATTGCCCCAATAATCAAGATATTGCCCAGAAACTGCCTGAAATTGTCGCAGAAGTAGTGCGGTTGTGTAGTAAGGAATTAGCAACTTGTGATGATAATGCGATGGTTCACCAATCGGAGCCACTGACTAATGTGCCCTCAAATGATGGTGATATTGACGACGTGCAAACCCAGGCAATTGTGCAGTTGGTAAAAGAATTAGGCGATCGCTTTACTGAAGATGACGTTTTAGAGATTAAGCAGCTTGCGTGCTTATTATCTACCGATGTTAAAGATACCGAGTCCCTAGTTAACTCGCTCATCACTGCTTACTTGCAGAAGCGAAACTCAGTATTAAAAGGCGCTTTGACCCAATTGGAGAGGGGACGCAAGGCACAGAACGAAGAAATGTATGGAGGTGTAGATTCAGACTTTTTTTGCGAGCGAGATCGAGAGTGGCAGCGATTTGGTAAGGAATTACTCGGATTATTCAACTAAACCAGTAGTCCAACGGGTTGAATCCAACTCAATCAAAGTTGAAGGTATTTATTTGTTGGTATTTGGATTGTGTTTGTTACCTTTGTTAATTCAATTATTAACTAGTTTTAAACCATTAACACCTCGCCAACAGCGGCTCTTATTAATTGAATCGGGAAACATTTGTTATTTACGTTGTAAGGATAATTGAAAAATGAAAGCATCGCGTTACGTTAAAGACCATGTATCGGGCTATGGTAAACAAATCAAAAATGCTACTAATAAAAAATTTGGTATCAACAATTCCCTAATTATCCGCGCCGTTAATGGTGACAATAAAGCCCTCAAACAAATAGGCGATTTAGGAAAAACGGGCGAACGGTTAGCTATGGCTATGCCCAGCATCCGCGAAAACCTTAAAGCCTACATCGAAGGTATTACCGAATACAATACTGCACTGGCTGATGTCTATAAAACTGGTGGTAAGGGTGCGATCGCAATTGATAAAGCATTAAGCGATGTCACTTTAGAAAATACTCGCTATGGCAACTTAATTGAAGAGTACAAAACTAGTTTATTTGCCAAGCTCGAATCAGAAAATCAACGCCATGAGGACAGTTTAAACGTAATTGAATTACAGGCATGGGTAGATGCTCAAATGGCTACGGTCAACGCTAAAGCAAACTTAGAAGCTATCAGCAATAAACCATTTTTAGCGCAGATGAAAGCCGATGCTGATTATGAAAATAAAATGATTTTGCATCTACTAGAAAATGGCTCGGACAGCGATTTAAGCTTGATTCCTAAAAAACATTATTCTACTAATCCCCTAGTAAAGTTTTGGAATCAAATTAGAGAAATTTTTAGTTGATGAGTGGACTAATGTTTCATTTAATAAGCCCCAACCAAAGACACAGTATGCGGTTAGGGCTTTTCTATTAAAAGGATAAGCGTATGTTATTAAATGATGAAGACACGGAACAAAAATCGGATAATTATCCAGTCGAAGCCGATACAGAATTTACCTTAGATGAAATTGAAGCAATTCAAAATTATAAAGAACAACTCAGTAAAAAGTTAAATAAAAACCGCTCGGTACTCAAAGGTTTAGAAGTTGGTTTTTGGAGTATTACCAGTTATTCGATTGCTAGATTTTTAGTTTTAACTAGCGGAACCAGCGGGGTTGGTCTGGCAATCGCCGCGAGTTTTTTGATTAATAACATTGTTAATCGTGACTGCTTAGATAGTTTCAATTTCGATCGAAAGAACGGTGAATTCGAGGTTATTGGTATGGGTAAATTAGTTAAGTTTGGATTTAGCACCCTGGTAGCATCATTTGTAATTTGGAATGCCACTGGGGATTTGTTGAGGATGGTTGATAATTCTAAATCGACCTATGACGCATTACAAAATCAAGTTGAAGAGTTTAATAAATTGCCCGATAACCAGCAGCGAAATATCTTTATTGTTGGTGGAATTGTCGGGTTAGCAGGGGTGTACGTTATAGTTGACTCGTTAAGGACTAGAAGATGAAACCTCAAGGGGCTTTAACTGTTTTTGGAGTATCTGTAGCACTGTCAAGCGCTTTATTTTTAGGACAGTCCGACCGACCATTTACTTTAGTAGCGGTTAGATTCTGCCCTCAAACTATTAACAACGGGCAAAAATATGTTAAAAGTTATCAAGATTCTCAAGCTGAATTAAATTCTAAGTTTTGTCGGTACGAACATAAATTACTCAAGGAGGTATGGGATAGTAAACAGTTTGAGTCATCGCTACCGATTCCAGAAACATCGATAAAGTTAAGAACTATTCCGGCAATAAATTCTAATATCGGTTGGTTTTTAGTCGCTCCAGTTAGTTTTGGATTGGCTTATTTAAGTTGGGCGAAAAAGTCCGAACGCGATGAATTTGCGTCACATTTTGAGTTAGAAAATTTTAAAACTCAAATTAAATTAACTGGTGTCAGCGTCCGCAACGAGCGCGATTTTAAAGGAACTTCGATTAATTCTAGTTGGGACAGCCAACGTGTAGCGAATGGTTTTCTTTCAGTTGATGCTGTTCAAGACCGTTTGAGACGACAAACAGAACTCCAAGATAAAACTCACGAATTAGCTTTAAAACAATTTGCTACTGCTCAATCTCAAGAGGATAAACTGACCTCTGAAAACCAAAGAGATAAACACAAAGCAGACAAGGAATCCCACGAAATACGCGCTCTTGTGAATCAAACCCAAAGCGCGATACAGCAAACCGAAAAAAAAGCCGAATTATTGCAAACGCTCAAAAACTATGAGGGCGGCTGGCTACACGATATGGTCATCGGTCGGATGCCAATTGTAATTTATGGTAAACAAGGTGCGTATAAATCATATACTGCGGCTTGCTTGGCTTTACTCAAGGCTTATTTCCAAGATGCAAAATTGGTAAGTATTTGCGACCCCCATGCCCATCAAAACCAGGATGAATCTTGGCGTTATTTAATACCAATGGAACCGGAAGTATACGGCGCTCATGAAGATTGGGAAGAATATGCTCAAGGAATAAACGATGCGTTCGATAGATGGAGCGATCGCACTCTTAAAGACAGTCCAATTATTTCCATCTGGGACGAGTTGACAACGATGGGGGTAAAGCTGCCAGGGCTTGCACCGGAACTGATGCCCAAGATTATCTCGGCTCCCAGGAAAGCTAATGACAATACCATCTGTATTACTCATAGTCTCACCAATGCGGGATTGGGGGGAGTTGCGGGGATGTCGGAAGCCATCAAGGAAGGAACGCTGCGACTCAAATTAAAGGCAAATGCGTTGCAGCAGCCGTTATTTAAAGGCGTGTTGAGTGGGTGGGTGGATGGGGAGGGTTCGGAAATTGATGAACTACCCGTAACGTTACCGGAGTGGTTCAGGGATGCAGAAATTTATCAACTAATTAAGGATTAAATCATGAAAATAAAAAAGTCAGATATCGTTGAAATTTTTACAATGTCCTGCGGCTTTAGTGGGGCGATCGCAGTCATCGTTGGTGCTACTGTCAGTGTATCTGGATTTTTAGGAATGGGTACGATTTATTTGGGTAAAGTCCTCAATCCTCAACGTCCTACTTTACGGCAGATGATACTGTACGGCAGCATTTCAACAGGTGCGGGGTTGTTTGCGACAGGGTTAGCGATGGGCGTTGCTAAAACCGTTGGTGAAAGGTTGGCAGACGAACCAGTATTTACCGACGATGAAATTGCATATTTTAAGAAAATCAAACCTTGTAAAGAGTGCAAATATTTCCACGGAGTTAACTATAACAGCGTTGATTTAATTTGTACAATTCATCCATATGGAGTTGACACAGATACTTGCCCCGATTGGGAATCAAGATAAAAGATGCGAGCATCAAGTACAACTTTCCGAAATCGTTTAGCTAGGCGCGGTAGTCATTATTAGAACAACCGATTATAAAGAACAAATATAATTAGCCACGGGGACTTACCCCAACATTAAAGCCCGGTCAATTGCGAATCGGGCTTTTGCCATATAAAAGTGATTGTATAATTCTTGCGTAACATATTTTACTTGTCTTTACTTCCGTCATGACTACAACGTCTATTCATACGGTGATCGCAGTCCCGTTGTCGGCTTCGCCTTCCATTTATGGTGGTATTAGTGCAGCTTGTCCGCAGGGGATAATTTTCTCATTGGGACTGCCCTATGCCTTATTTGTAACTTCTATGAGTGACAATATACTTATCTAGCCGTAATATATACGTATATGAGCGATAAGCGTTCACCGGAGGGGCGGCTTAGCCGACACCGGGACGGTATATAGCTAATTAGTGGAAATTATTTTTTAATTTTTATGAAAAGAAGAGTATTGCTACTAAGCTTTATATTGACTGTAATTTTTTCATCTATACCCAGAATATCAATTGCACAAGAAGTACCAAATCTTAGACAAAATATGCCTTATTCAAAAGCCAGAGATATATTAATAAATTCTGGCTGGCAAGCAGTATTTAATTTAGACCAGATTAATAATCCTGACAAAAGCGCACCAGTTAGCTATTTTATTAACAAAGGATATACCGAAATTTTAGATTGTGCTGGCTCAGGATTAGGGCTTTGTCTTTTTGAATTTCGGAATGCCTATGGAAAAACATTGAATGTTACAACTGCAAACAATGGTGAAAATAAAGAAACTGTTTTTGGTTGGCAAACTGAAGAACCATCACAAACATCTGCAACAGTAAACACAGATTGTGCGCCACAAGATAATAAATAAGAATTTTATCTAGTCCGAAAGCAAACGATATTTATCCTAATTAGAATAGTGGTTATCTCTGGATGGAGACATATTACACATCCACCACAGAAAACTGCTTTAGTAGCATCTGGGACGATCGGTTTCAATTAATCGACTGAGATGTTCGCAATTCCAACCAGCAAAAATGTACTCCCAATTAGAAAAAACATGAAGCGCTTGTTTTAAGCGTTCAATAGTTTGTTTTGGTTCAAAAGCAATGTCGTCAATACCAACAACGAATTTCGCGTTTATGCTTTCAAATGGGCATAACCCTTGACCTGTATAAACATATGTATCAGAAAGACCAATCCCATAGTGCCAGAACGGATCGGGTGGATTCTGCCAGTTGAGCAAACGTCCGTAACGCTCACTTGATGAATCAACAAGACGAGATACTGCTTGTATTCTCATAGTAAATAGTGCGATAATGGTTATTTCCGCACTATTTCGATTTTCATGTCCTCGAACCTCACACACCGAATCAACCCCCCAATTGAGAATAACTTTTGCATTGACAATGACCCCTCGGTTATAGAGCAATTGCTTAGCGATACTCGCTCAGACAATACCAAACGAGCTTATTCTAAGGATATGAAAGACTTTTTCTTATTTGTCGCAGGATGTTCACCGACATCTGAGCTAGTATTAGAGTTTTTGCGCTTAGAGCAGCATCACGCGGTAGCGTTGGTATTAAAGTACAAAGCGCATCTGGTAAACAAACAATTATCAGAAGCAACAGTAAATCGTCGATTGAGCGCAATAAAGTCACTAACATGGATGGGGCGTAAGTTAGGGATGTGCAACTATACCTTAGAAGATGTGAAAGGTGAGAAGGTTGAATCGTATCGCGATACTACAGGTATTGCTCCTGCTTGTTTTGCAAAAGTTTTGGGATTGGTTGATAGAGATACGCTCAAGGGTAAGCGGGATTATGCAATGTTGCGTTTGTTGTGGGATAACGCGCTGCGGAGAAGCGAGGTTTGTAATTTAAACGTCGGGGATTTTGACGCGCAAATGGGTACGCTATCTATATTAGGTAAAGGGAAGGGAACGCAAAAGGTAGCTGTAGATTTAAGTCGTAAGACAGTTGAGGCAATTGTAGATTGGTTAATTACTAGTCATAGAACTAATTTTACCAAGAAACCTTTATTTATGGTACTTGCATATAATGGTAATGGTAAACGTTTAAGTGGAGAAGCGATTCGTAGGTTAGTTTCCGAGTTATGCAAGCAAGCGGGAATTACCAAGCAGATGTCACCGCATAGAGTGCGTCATAGTAGCATTACTACAGTGTTAGATAATAATAATGGAAATTACAGAGCAACACAAAGGTTTAGCCGTCATGCTAAACCCGACACCGTAATGAAATACGATGATAACCGGCAGAAGTTGCAGAAGAAAATGACGGATATAATTGCCGATCTGGTTTGATAAAATTTTGATTCAATATGCGGAACAGAAATGAAATCGGATTTCTGTAACTTATTACTAATATAAAAATAGGGTTCTACCGATATTTGTAGTCTTACTAATATTTTGTAAGCAGCAGTTATCCTTGTTACTTGCTTTCTCCTAAGTATCTAAGTACTATCGCACGTTTCCGTGCGAAGTAGGATGTTGAAAGATACAAATGACGTGATGTTTACGCTACAAACATTTATGAAAAATATCTCATATGTCCGAGTTTAAAGCATCTGTGAACATTGGGGTAAACTATCTTTGCAATTGCGGCATTTATCATCAACAAAATTTTAAATAAGCAGTAATGGTAAACTTAGACTGCTTAGACTTCAACTAGAAAGGTCGCTATCCAATTATTAAAAATAAATAGAACGTTAATAAGTTTTATTCTTTAACTGCAACACAACCCTGGCTAGTTTTGTACCATAAATTTGTCACAATTTTTTTTCAAATCATCACCTTGCAATCTTGGCAAAGTTAAATTACAAGTCACAATATATATGATTTGTAATCTAACTTTGCCGCGTTTTGACTTTGACCCTGCCGCATAAGGCGTTGCAAACCTCCAAACGGCAACGTATATATTCATATCAAAAAAGCCTATTTTACTTTGACTTTGCCGTAATTGGATTTTTGGACTTTGAAATTGCCGTAATTGAAATATTGCGGCATTTATCATTAATCAAACCTGAAATAAACAATAAGCAAGAATTTAGGCTGCTTTAACTTCAACCAGAAAGGTCATTATCCTATGATTAAAAATAAATCTTCCGTAAGGTTAATGCAATGTTTGCAATTATAGCTAAGGTGGTTATTAATCAGACTAAAGCGTGAATTTGATTATCTCAAGAAAGACTAAGCGGTTAAAAACCATGCATAAAATATATTTCTCTTATATTTATTGAGTTGGCTTTCTGTAGTCATGATTTAGCTAAAAACCAGTCTGTGATAAATTTGTCTAAAAATAGAAATCGGCAAATGAAAGCAAAACATCTGTAAGACCTATTGTAATATTGGAGGAAGGTCTTAATGCTTAGCGGATCTCAGTTAGAAAACCTATATAAACGTCTTAACTTATCCGAAGTTTCTCGACAGATAATTAATGAGATTCGCTCACAAGAACCATTGCGAAGAGTTAGTAGCAGCTTTGGGAATGTTGCTGGCTCTTATCCTAGTCAAAAAATGGGCAGGACTGTACAATTTGAATCGCGCACTGTAGAACTGCCAGCAATTGAGTTATTTTATGAATATGACTCAGATGTACTTGAGTATTGGGATCAGGCATATAAGTTTACCTTAAAAGTTAAATCTAGTAGCGGTAAAAACTGCACAATAGGACATATACCAGACTTCTTCATTATTAGGGAAAATTCGATATTATTTGAAGAATGGAAACCAGAAACAAAATTAGAAAAATTAGCTATTGAGTATCCTGACCGCTACATTATAGGGGAGGATAATCAGTGGCATAATTTCTATGCCGAAGAATTTGCCAAAAATTAGGTATTTGTTATCGGCTGCGTTCGAGTCATGAAATTAGCTGGATTAAGTACCGTAATCTAAAGTATTTAAGAGGATATATAGATAAAAAATATGTTGTTAGTGAAGAAAATACCACAAAGTTAATTGCAGCTGTTACCTCAAATCCAGGTATTACTTTCGCACAACTTCGGACTTTAACAAAATCAGCTAGCTCAGATGACATAAATGCTTTAATTGCCGCAGGTAAAATTTATGTTGACTTAGACACTATTAGTTTGACAGAACAAGAACAAGTCCATATTTTCCGTGACCAATCAACATATTCTTCCTATTCTATAGTTTTTAATTTATCTGCTATTAACAGAATAAATAGCCTTACAAATATTGATGAAAAGTCTGGTTCAACTGTTATCTGGGACGGTAAAGTTTTTAGTGTTGCAACAAAGGGAGAAAAAAATATTTACTTGCGAGGAGAAGAAGGTGTAGTCTCACTTACCTTATCAGAGTTTGACACACTAATTCGACTCGGACAAATTAAAGGAATTCTTCAAGAAAAACCTGAATCCGATCAAAAAGAAGAAATCTCCAAAATTTTCCTACAAGCAAGCCCCAATGCTTTAGAGTTAGCAAATCGCCGTTACTCAATACTCCAAGCATACTTAAAAGGAGAATTACCAGAAGAAAATATACCTATAAGGACTATCCGATTTTGGAAATCAAAGTATAATCAAGCTGATTCAATTTACGGGTGTGGTTTTATAGGACTAATAGATAAACGAAAAGGAAACTCCACTTCTAGATACTCAGATAAAGCTTGGGAAATTATCGATAAAGTTATCGAAGATAACTACGAGAACTTTAAACAAAAAAATGGTTCAGCAGTTTACAATATATTGAAAACTGTTTGGGTTCAACAGCAGCTTTCTGGAACAATAATTGAAGACCTTCCTTGTCAAAAAACTTTTTATTTGAGACTTAAGAAATATGCAGGCTATAAGCAAATAAAGAAACGACAAGGAACGCGCGCAGCTTATAAAAAACTACCTCCGCGATGGCTGCTAGAAATAACTACACCTCGTCACGGAGATCGTCCTTTTGAAATCGTTCATATTGACCATACCCAGCTTGATATTGAAATTATATGTTCACGTACAGGAAAAAATCTTGGTAGACCTTGGGTAACAGCAATGATAGATGGATACTCCAGACGTATTCTGGCAGTTTACATCACTTTTGATCCACCAAGCTACCGTTCTTGCATGATGGTTTTACGAATCTGTGTAAAACGTTTCGGGCGTTTTCCTGAAACAATTATTGTGGACAATGGCAAAGAATTTAAAAGCATTTATTTCGATACTTTGTTAGCTCGGTTTGAAACTACCAAGATGCATCGACCACCTGATATGCCAAGATTTAGCTCAATTGTTGAGCGTTGGTTTAGTACTAATAATACACAGTTCATTAATAATTTGAGAGGTAATACTCAAATTACGAAATATGTTCGCTTAGTCAAGAAAGAAAATAACCCCAAAAATCTAGCTGTATGGACATTAGATGTTTTTTATGACTACTTTGCTAACGGGTATTGTTATGGTTTTTATGACCAAAAGGAACATCCTGCGCTTGAAGGGCTAAGCTGCTACGCAGCTTGATTGTATAATATACAAATCAGTGATTAACGCGATCGCCACCCCGTATGCCAGCAAAAAATCATCTTTCCAAAGAGCAGAGAGGACGACTGTTAAAAGCCCTAAAAGAACATGAAAATCCTTATGTAAGAGAAAAAATTTGGATTTTATTATTAATGAATGATGGAAAAACCTATCAAGAGATTAGTGATTTTTTAGATATTGCATATACAACAGTAGCATACTGGGCAGTTCATGGCGACCCAGATAACTTAGACAGCTTTTTAGATGAAAGAAGAAAAGGTAATTTTCGTAAAGTTACTAAAGAATATGAAGATTTGCTATTAGAAATAGTTGACAAAGAACCAGAAGAATATGGATATGAATTTGGTCGATGGACATCCGCCCGATTAGCAACGTATCTAGAAAAGATAACAGGAATTAAGTTAAGTGGCTCTCAGGTAAGGAGGATATTAAGCAGAAAAAAGTACGTTTACCTCTGGGCAAAATATAGCCTTGAAGATAAACAGAATCCAGAAAAACGTAGGGTATTCAAAGAAAAATTGTCAGAATATTTAAGGATAACTAAAAGAAGTCCAGAACGTTTACAGGTGTGGTTTTGGGATGAAAGTGGATTTAGTTTAAGAGTTATAAGAAGAAAAACGTGGGGAAGCAAAGGTCGCAGAAAAAAAGTGACTGGACAACGAAGAAGAGGCAGAGTAAATATTATGGGAGGATTACGATATCACGATAAGAAAAGAATGAATTTTGTGATTAAAAAAGGAAATGCAGATGTTTTTTATGAACAGCTTAAATTATTAAACAATTTCTTATTACAAGAATGGATAGAGAAAGGAAATAATATTGAATATTTTAATAGCTGTTCACCGAGGATAGTTATTATTTTAGATAATGCTAGCTTTCATAAAAGAAAAGATGTTTTAGAAAAAATTGAAGCTGAAATGCCAAACATTATTTTGGAATTCTTGCCACCCTATAGTCCAGATTATAATTTAATCGAATTAGTTTGGCATTCAGCGAAAGAATATATAGCTCACAGATTATTTGAATCAGTCGAGCAGTTAGAAGAATTACTAAATAAATTGTTAAACCAAGGAGGTCTCATTATTAAATGGGACAGAAAGATAAAAAATAAAGGTAACGCTGTTTATTCAATTTAGCTGCGTAGCAGCTTATCTCCCGAACAAGCTTTTGCATCTGGGCTTTTGAATAGTGGTTCTCGACCGCATCACAGAATTCAATATGATGAGCAATTTACTCTTTTAACGTTGCCATCAACTTCAAAAGGTACAGCAAAAGTTCAACCTGTAAGTGGGGTAAGAATTAATTATCTGGATTACTGGTCTATAGATACATCAAAATTTCGTCAAGCTTCAGTTGAAGGTAAACAAGTTCCAGTACGTTACGACCCTTTCGACTGGAGTGTCGCTTATGCTTATGTAGAAGGGCTTTGGGTACGTTGCGTCGCTAGCAATTACGCAAAACACCAAGGTTACTCTGAACGACAGGTAATAATTGCATCCGAAATACTCAAAAGAAAACGTAAACTTTATGGTGCTTCAACTCGTAATGATGCTAGCGGTATCGTAGAAATTTTACAATCGGCAGAAAAATATGAGGAGTTAGCGTTGCAGTGTCAGCAAGATTTAGCAACTCAAGATGTCAGAAACATGATCGAAAATAGGACGAATCTGCAATTACAGACTGTTATCGATAGCAACAGATTTTCCTCGGAAGATACTGATAATGAAATAGAAATTGACAATATCGACAATGATGATCTGGACAAAAAAATAGAGCCTTATGGTAGCGAGGAACTGTGGTTATGACTAATAAATCTTCTTTGACTACAGAACTTTTAAATGCTGATACTTCAAAAAAGTTAAATTATTTCAAGAATCAGGTTATAGTTCCTCACAAAAATTTGAAACAAATATCTAATCAACTCTTATCCAAAATTATCGCTCCAGATGATGCTAAGGTGTACTTTGTTTTTGGTGTTACTGGCGTAGGTAAAACAACACTGAGAAAACGTTTACAAAAAGTTTTAATAGAACATTTTTTAGATACATTACGTTGTAATCCAGGTAAAATAGCAGTTTCTGGAATTGAAGTCCCTTCACCAGAAGGTGGTAAATTTAGTCATCTAGACTACTATGAAAGAGTTTTATATTCGCTTAAAGAAGTATTAATTGAATATAAAATTGTTTATGGAATTAATGATGAAACAACAAATAGTTTTGAACCAAAATATGAGAGGAGTCGTAATGCTAGAGCATTAAGACGAGCAGTAGAAAATGTGTTTAAATATCGCCAAATAGAAGCTTTTATGGTCGATGAAGGTCAACATATATTTGCTATATCTGGAGCGCAACAGATGTTAGAGCAAATGAATTGGATAAAGTCAATCGCTAATCTGACGGAAACAGTTCACGTTTTATTTGGAACTTATGATTTATTAAATTGTCCTAATTTAACTGGACAAATAGGTAGACGTAGTGAAGATTTTCATTTTGCACCCTATTATAAAGAACATAAAGAAGATTATGCAGAGTTTAAAAAAGTTGCATTAACTTTTGGAGAATATATGCCTGTTGTAAAAGTACCTGACTTTGAAAATAAAATTGATTACTTTATGGATTACTCTGTTGGTTCCATTGGAATTTTTCATGGATGGTTATACCGTTCGCTTCGTACCTGTATTAATGACCATTGTAATACTTTGACTTTCAAGCATATTAAACAGGGTGAACTTGCACCTTACAAGCGTAAAACTATTCGTGAAGAATTAGAAAAAGGTAATAGAGTATTAGCACAACTTATGAACGACAATGATAATTTGAATCAAAGTAATAGCATTAGTGAAATGCAAGAACAGCTTAGAAAAAGAAGAGTTGGTCAAAGATGTCCTAAAAGAGATCCAGTGGGAGAAAATTAGTATGGAAATTAATATAAATACAATTTATGAACTATGGGATTTATCAATACCTAATACACCAGAACACAGTACCTTATTTCACTTAGAACCTATTGGTATAGGAACACCATTAGTCGAAAGTTTGACTAGCTATGTTAAACGACTTGCTAATGCTCATAGTATTTCTTCAAGAATGCTAATTTTAAGTGAGATAGCACCATTATTGGATGTTGAGTATGTATTAGGACCGCATAATAGAAGTCTCGAAAAAATTTATGGTAAGCGAACCTATGCGCTTAATAGCGTTGGAAAGATGGCATTGAGTTTAGTTAATGCTTTGGAGGTAAAAACATTAGGCTCAAACTTACAATTCCTCACTCTGCTGACTTGGCGAAATGTTATTAACCAACGAAACTTAATGCGTCATCATCAAGCGTGGTGTCCATTTTGCTATCAAGAATGGTATGAAAATAAACAAATATTATATGAACCACTTTACTGGTCACTTAAAGCTATTAATATTTGTACTAAGCACGATAAAATTTTGCTTGAAAATTGCCCTCATTGTCAACAATATATAGTTCATCTTCCTGGACAAGGAAAGCCGGGGTATTGCCCAAAATGTCGGGGTTGGCTGGGCGATCTTCCTAAAAATTTAATTATAGATGATATTTTCCCACCAACCGAACACCTTGAATGGCAAAACTTTGCCGCAAACAATATACTAAAACTAATAACATTGGCTCCTTGCTTAAAATCGATTCCATCCAACAACTCAATCAAAGAAAACCTTTTAGCAATTCTTGAAAAAATCCCCTATAAGAGTTTAAATGAGTTTGCTTATTTATCAAATATACCTCATGGACTTTTACATCGTTGCATTCATAATTCTCAATCGACTGTAATTGATAATCTTTTAAATATTTCATATCAGCTTGGAATACCTCTAATTGATTTTTTTACTAATAAGCCTGTGATAAATTTAGCTTCTTTAGCTATTCGTGATTCTCAAAAAATTAATGTCTACAGGATAAAGAAGCAAAGAGAACAAAGTTTTCAGGATTTAAATATAGTTCAAGCTGAAAAAATTATCGCTGATGCACTGAAGGAGTTTCCTCCTCCATCTATACAGCAGATTGCAGCCAGGATTGGATGTTATTTTACTACTATAAAAAGCAACTTTCCGGAATCATACTGTTTACTAAAAATTAGATATAATGATTATGAAAATAAATTTATAAAAGAAAAGCTTGAAGCAACACTTCTTGAAAAAACACCACGCTCTATGCTCAAAATTTCTAAGAGTTTAGGATATAAAAGCTGAAGGGGCGACGATACCAGCTAAAACGTAGATTCTATAAGCTTCATAGCATTAATACCTTTTTTATAATAATTACGTTTACTGGGATTTAATCTCATTAATGTGACTACTAAATCTATGCAATCATCCTTAAAATTGACCCAGTTGAAACCATATAAACCAACATAAAAGCTACTATGTCTTCGCTCTAAACGGTTATATTCTTTAACACGAGCCACATAACTTTGTACTCCCTTACGTTTAATTTCTTGACCTTGAATTGTTGCTCCAGTGTAGGCAATTGCTATCAATAAAACTAGGGAAATAAACCGCTCACCTTTAACATTTGTGTCTTCCAAATTATAACCACCCTTTTTAAAATCTCTAAACATCTCTTCAATATCAAATCTTTTTTGATAAGCTGAAATAGCATATTCTAAGCTTTCAAAGTTGGTTAAAATAAACCATGCTTCTTTGGGTGCTACTCCATTGATTTTACGCTTCCATTTACCAGCAACATTAAAACCTAGAAAACCACCAGTCTTTGTAACTTTAACTCCTTTAAGAAAAAAGCAAACTCCGGGGACTAATCCCAACTTCTGTAATTCCAGCCAAACGTCTTTTTGGTATTCAACAAATTCATTCTTTTTTAAACGTAAGCAAAAATACACACCTATCTCCTGGAGATACTTTGCTAACTTTACAGAACAAAATTCTCTATCTCCTAAAACACACACTTTATAATTATTAAAAAGTGGTATAACTTTTGTAATAATATCTTTTTGTTCAGTGATATTGCTACTTCCTAACTTAGGTAATAAAGTGAAATATACTGGAAAAGCTCTTTTATCCCAAATTATACTAACCATGAATAAATTTATTCTACACCAATTAGTTCTATCAATGGCTAAGTAAATTATTTTGTCAGAGGTAAAGTAAATTTTCAATAATTCTTCAATAATTGGAAACCAAATTTTTTCAATTGTCAGGTTTGGTAATGATAAAAATCTTTGTATTCTTTTCCTTCTACTTTCAAATTTAATTGGCAAAGGTAGAACTGAAGCTAACTTTTCTAAACTAACTTTTTTTATTGACTGTAAGAGATTGAGCAGAATTTTTAGAAAAATATATTCTGCTAGATTCAATTGATTTTTTAAGTGTTTCTGGTAGAATGTTGGCATCATTATCGATAGATAGGTCTTGTTGCAAATTAGAGACCTATCTTTTTTTACCATAAAATGTTGTCTGCTTTACATATCAAGGATTTCGGGTTGTATCGTCGCCCCTTCAGATATAAAAGTAGTGGTAATCTGTATCGTCTATTCCCAAATATTTGTTATAAAATATCTAGTCGTTATCAAAAATATGAAGATAAAATAATACAGTCAAGATGCCAAGAAATTAGGAAGGTTGCTCTCAGAATCCATAGATCGGGAAAAAAGCCTAATCCTCATAATGTTGCTGCTGCTTTAGCCCAACCATCTATTTTTAGAAACCCATACGCTCAAGCTGAGTTAACCAAAGTAAAGCGTGAATTAGGCTACGAATAATACACGCTTTACTACAAGCCTGAATTTAGCCAATCATAAATAAAAAATATTCAAAAAAAATACGTACAATAAGCCCTTCTAGTTCTGAGTTGATTAAATTCAGTAAGAAAGGCATACTTTTTAAATCTTAATTTAGAGTATTCACTATATTATAGAGGATATTTTACAAAATTTATTGCTCTCATTCGATTAGTCACTAATAATCTACTATACATAGCTATAAACTTAATCCCATTGCTGTTAACCCAAATTTAAGTCGTCAAATAATACCTTTCCGACTTTTAAAATTAATCATGTCTTGAAGAAGGCAGTAAGAAAGTTGCCCAAAGCCTCTTACCTTCATTAATAAACATTGATGAGTTTTATTCTTTTACTGTAATACAACCTTGGGTAGTTTTATACCATAACTTTGCCACTAACTTTTTTTACCATTACCTTGCCATCTTGGCAAAGTCAAATTACAAATCACAATATATCCCAACTAAACCACTTGAAATAAAGAGGGCTTACGCCCAGATATAAATGAAGAATTAGGAATATCTGTTTTATGGCTACACGCAAATCTTCTACATTCAACTTTCAAGCAATTGATGATTCTGTTCTGGGCGAGTATTCTGTTAGCAATTATTCAGAACGTTTGTATTCTAAAGTTTACTACTCCGTTCGTTCTTTAAGTGGACTTCTTGCCAAACGTAATTTTCAAGATTTCGATTGGAATGTATTTAAGGAGCGGTTCGTAAGTGATTTTGGAAAAGTCGAAGATCGACGATACTCTCTAGAACAATTGCTTGAATTCGCTATATGCCGCTTGCGGCGGCACGCAGTGCTATCGGAAATTTGGTAAAACACTTGAAGATTTAGTAGTACTAAATCAATTATCTTGGCAGCGCAGACGAGAATATGCCGAGCGTATAAATACAAGCGTTAATCCTCAAGTAGAAGCCGAGAATTAATACTCGCATTGCAAAACATACAAACGGGGGATAAATAGAATTTTATCCCCTTTTTTGTTGTCATAAATTATTTCAAATTCATCATCAATTCAAACATTTTCAACTCCAGACGGCATAAAAGCATTTTCCATTTTTAATATGTTGAAGAATAGTTACGTTGTTTGGGAAGGAGCATCTTTAATTGACGGTTCTCCAATAGTTCTCATTTTGACGGGATTCATCCACCACACGTCTAATCGTAAGACAGGAAGGGTTTTACAAAGCTGGATTTTGCAGCAAGATATTGTGCCGACAGAGGCTGCAAAGAGAGGTTTTGATCGAGGAATCTGCGGAAGTTGCCCAATGAAATTAAGTCAGTCAGGTAGCTGCTACGTCAATCTCTTACCTACGAATAATATTTACCGCAAGTACGAGACGGGAACTTATCCAAGATTCACCGCCAACGAAATAGCAGTTTTAGAACGATATCGCTATCCAATTAGATTAGGGTCTTACGGCGACCCAACCGCAGTACCAATTAAAGTATGGGAACCGATTATCCGTGCATCAGGTAGATATACCGGGTACACACATCAGTGGCGCAATAATTGTAACCATAATTGGCAGAAATATTTGATGGCTTCAGTTGAAAGCGAAGAAGAAGCGCGTGTTGCTCAAAGTAAAGGTTGGAGGACCTTCAGAATTATCGCTCCCGAAGCACCTTTAGGTAAAAATGAAATTCTTTGTCGTCACACTGAAGATGACAGAATTCAATGTGAAAATTGTTTGCTGTGTGATGGGGCATCCTCTAAACCAAATATTGCTGATAAAGTTCACGGACTGAACTGGAAAGTATCTAATTTCGTGAAATATTCCCAGTCAATATCTAATTAGTTGAAATGAAAGTTTGTGATTGCTTAACTTCAGTTCTCTATCACAAGCTTTCCTTCTTAATTCAAAATATTTTCGGTCAGGTAATGTCTATGACAGAAGTTTTAAGTGAGCCTCAATTTCAAATATTCACTCATCCGAAAACTGGAATAAAAACTGGAAGAATTTATTTTCCTGCATTGTTTTTAGCAGAATATCATGAAAGTATTGCTCAATGGTTACAAAGGCAAGAAGTAATATTTTGTGAAGCTTAAGTAGTACAAAAATATATACTTATATAACAACAACAACATCTTAAAATAAGACTGTTGTAAAATAGAGCTATGCATAACAAAAAATTTTCTACAACAAGAATATGAAACTATCTCT